>JBDUBO010000070.1:0-20689 GCA_040004115.1 Gammaproteobacteria bacterium
ACGTCGCCGTACTTCTCGCGCAGAGCTGCCTTCTGAACCTTGCCGGTACCGCCCAGCGGCATACTGTCGAGAAAAATGACCTCATCCGGCACGCATAGCCGGGCAACCTGCGTCGACAAATACCGGAGTATTTCTTCGCGTTCCAAACTTAGGCCCGGCTTGCGAACCACAAACAGCAGCGGTCGTTCCTGCCATTTCGGATGCTTGACGCCGATGACGGCCGCCGACGCCACTGCCGGATGGCCGGTGGCAGCATTTTCCAGATCGATGGAGCTGATCCATTCGCCGCCGGTCTTGATAAGGTCCTTGACTCGATCCCTGATCTGCATCACTCCCTTTGAGTCGATGGTCGCGATATCGCCGGTGGGAAACCATCCGTCCACCAGTGCCGACGAATCGCTCTTGTAGTACGCGCTCACGATCCAGTGCCCGCGCACCATGACCTCGCCCTGCGACTTACCGTCGCGCGGCAGGGTGGCGCCGCATGCATCCACCACCTTGATGTCGACTCCGAAAACCGTTTTCCCCTGCTTGAGAATGACGGCGTGTTGCTCGGCTGGCGGCAACTTCATTTGCTCGCCATCCAAACTACTCAGCGTTGCGACCGCGACCGTCTCGGTCATTCCCCAGCCATGCCGCACATCCAAACCGTATTTATCTTGCAGCGCCGCGATCAGCGCACGCGGCATGGCGGAGCCGCCGCAGATCATGCGCTGCAGAGTCGAGAAGCGCAGGCTGTGCTGTTCCAGATATTGCAGCAGCGCCACCCAAACGGTGGGGACACCGGCACTGACGGTTACGCCTTCGCCTTCCATCATTTCGTACAGTCCGACACAGTCCAATCGGGGCCCGGGGAGCACCAATTTCGCGCCCCCGATCAATGCCGCGTAGGGAATGCACCAGCCATTGATGTGAAACATGGGCACGATCGGCAGAATGGTTTCCCTGGGACCCACTGACAATAGTCCGGGGGCGCAGATCATCATGGCGTTCAACACCATTGATCGGTGCGAATACATCGCGCCCTTGGGATTGCCGGTGGTGCCGGAGGTGTAGCAGATGGCGGCGGCGCTGCGCTCGTCGAATTCCGGCCATTCAAACTCAGTGCTATGGGAAGCGATCAAGTCTTCAAAGCAGATAAGCTTGCCGATTCCAGTGTCATTCGGCATGTTGGCCGCGTCGCTCAGGCACATCCAAGCCTGCACATTTGGGCAGTGGGGGGCGATTCCCTTCACCAGAGCAGCGAAGGTCGCGTCAAACAGCATCACTCGATCTTCGGCGTGATTGATGATGTAGATGAGCTGTTCGGGATGCAGGCGCGGATTGCAAGTGTGCATCACTAGGCCGCTGCCGGAGACCGCGTAATAGGCCTCCAGATGACGATGATTATTCCAGGCGATGGAACCCACCGTGTTCCCGGCGTCAAGGCCGAGCCTGCGAAGCGCGTTCGCCAGCCGTCGAGCGCGCGCAGCGCATTCGGCATAGGTGTAGCGAAATATCTGCCCGTGCGTCTCAAGCGAAACTATCGAGGTATCGCCAAACTGCGCCGCCGCATGCTCGATGATGCCTGAAATGAGCAGCGGCCGATCCATCATCAGTCCGGGCTGCAACATTAATTCACTCCCGTCAAAGAGACTTGTCGAGCAACTCGTAACCCGCGCGCCGCCGAAAACCGTGTTTTTCGTAGAAGCGCCGAGCACTCTCATTATGCGCTCCGAGCTGCAGTTGCAAACACACCATGCCTCGCTCCGCAAGATCGCGCTCGGCGCGCGTCACGAGCAGCGAGCCTAAGCCCGCTGCTCGAAACTCTTCGGATACGAAAACCTCGTCGATCTCCGCCATCAGGCCGCCATGCTCGAGACTGAACATGAAAACGGCCAATAGGTAGCCGCATACCCGGCCGTCGGATTCGCCGATCCAACAGACGCCGCGCTGCGGCTCCGAGATCAGTTGGCCGAGCAAGGTTTCGATCCGCACCGAGTCAAAACCGCCGATGGACTCGAAATCCCAGTAGCGCTGCACCAGGGTGGCGATTGCCGCGGCATCTGCCGGCGACGCGAGGCGGACCAGCAGGGTGGCGTGGTCGCTCACCTCAGTGCAGCGTGCCCGCACCCTCTTGCTGCCGATACGCCACCCAGCTCTGGTCGATCAGGTAGGCATGGATGTTCTCCACGTCCTGCTCGCTCAGGATGTCGTCGAAGCGCTCCATCCCGGCGGGGGCCAGCACACCCTTCAATACGATGTCCTTGAAGGCGGCATGCAGGCCGGCGTTGAGTTTGCGCAAATCCGGCGTGCTGCTCGGCCCCATCACATGGCAGCGCGAACATTCTTCGATGAACTTGATTTCGCCGGCGTCGATTTGCGCCTTGCCGGCAGTTTCCACGGGTGGCTTGGCAAATGGTTCCTCCACCCGCAGCGGGGGTGTCGGCACGGTGCCGCCGCCTAGCTTGAAGGCGATGATGCGGTTGGTATTTTGGTATTTGAGGGCGGCGCTGCTGGGTGGGATCTGGCCGACGGTAATCGCAGTTCCGCCATAGCCTGCCTGCACGGCGATCAACTGTTCGCCGTTAACCGAGTAAGTCGACGGCGCCGCCATGATGTGGCTGCCCGTCTTGATGACTTTCAATACCTTGCCCGTGTCCGCGGCGTAGACCCAAAGCTCGCCGCTGCCGCGGCCCTGAAATACCAGATTGCCGGCGGTCGACATTACGCCGCCGTCGTAGCCGCGAATCCCCGACGACGTCTCATGTTCCCAGACGGTCTTTTGCGCAACCGGATCCCACGCACGCAGCAGCTCGCGCGCGAGGGCTACATTTCGGGTTGCCTTGAGGGCATGTATATCCGGCAGCGGGCCGTACAGGCTCTTCAATGCCGCGGCGTCGTAGGTGTCGTCGGGATAGATGCCCTGCACCGTGAAGAACCCATCCAAGTATTTCATCCGACCGCCGCTGGTCGGCATATCGACCCAGATTGCGGATGAGTCGATGACGGGAATGTACATGAGGTGCGTCTGGGCACTTAAGGACATCGGATTCCAGGTGTGCGCGCCTGCCCATGATGGATACACATTCTTGGGCGAGGAATACCAATCGGCCTGTTTGGTGACCACCGGCCGGCCCGTCTTCATGTCGATATGCGAGGCCCAGTTCACGTAGGCGAAGTTCTTCGCCGACAGCAATTTCCCGGTCTTGCGGTCGAGGACGTAGAAAAAGCCGTTCTTGCAGGCCTGCATGATCACCTGGCGACTACTGCCGTCGATGGGCATCTCGGCGAGAATCAGCTTCTGCACGGAGTCATAGTCCCAGCTGTCGCGCGGCGTGGTTTGATAGTACCAGGCCATGCGGCCGGTGGTGGCATCCAATGCGACGATGGAAGCGGTGAACAGGCTGTCGAGTTTCGCCGGCCCGAGCTGGCGCAGATCGTAGGGCGCCGCATTGGCCGTGCCGAAGTACACCAGATTCAAGGCCGGGTCGTAGGCAAATCCATCCCAGGCGGTTCCGCCGCCCTTGAACTCAGGCTTGCGGTGCGAATCCCACGTCTTATCCGCCTGTGCCAATTCGGGATTCTCATAGGGCTTTCCGACCGCGGGCGGCACGGTGTAGAAACGCCACTTGAAAGCGCCGGTTTCCAAATCGTAGGCCGAGATATAACCGCGCACTGCCGTGTGGCCCATGTCGGCGCCGCTGTTGCCGATGACCACCACATTGCCGGCAATCTGCGGCGCGCCCGAGCTGGAGTAGGGCAGCTTGTGGTCGGTGATGGTGTCGGCTTCCCAGATTTTCTTGCCGGTGGCAGCGCTGATGGCATGCAGGCGGCCGTCCACCGATGCCACGTACACCTTGCCCTTCCACACCGCCACGCCGCGGTTCACCAAATCGCAGCAGGGATGCCGGCCCCTGAAGTAGTCGGGCTTCGGGTCGTAGCGCCACAACTCCTTGCCGGTCGCGGCATCCACCGCGTACACATAGCCCCAGGTGCCTGAGGTGTACATCACGCCGTCGATGACGATGGGCGTCGCTTCCTGGCCACGCATGGGGGTGCCGAGGTCGTACTGCCAGGCAAAACCTAGCTGCTCGACGTTAGTGGCGTTGATACCCGCAAGGGGCGAGTAGTAGCTGCCGTTCTGGTCGCGCCCGCCCGTAAACCAGTTCTGCGGCTCCTTGTCCGCTGCTGCCAGCCGGGCCGCGTCGAGGTTGCCCGCCGCGCTCGGGCCTGCGGCGCGCACCGGGCCTTGCGCCATCGACAACGCAATCGCCAACACCGCGCCGGTGATGGCAGAGATGCGGGGTGAGCCGCAATGAGGAAACATGGGGTATCTGAACAACTGATTCTCCTGCGGCCCGACCGAAAGCTTAAGCGAAAGCGTTGTCAGGGATCGAAGATTCCGAGGGCGAAACCGATCGCGCCGGCCGCCTCAGGGAGATGAGGGTTGGCGATAAAGCCTGTTTTGTCGCCAGAACGGCTTGATCACGACGCCGTTCGCCGACGCGTGGCCTCCCGCTTGCAGCGGTGTAGCGGGGGCAACTCCGCTGGGCACCGGGCACGCGACAGCGCCCGCCGTACGGTAGGTGAGCGCCGCGCCGAACAGCGCTTCGAGCGGGTCGCCGAGGCTGTGGGAGAAGTCGTCCGCCACCGAGCACCCCGGCAGCAGGACACCCTCGGTCGCGACGGTGTTCTGCGGCGTGAATCCATCGGGATAGGCGCCGAAATTCTGGGCGTTGACGCCTTGGAATTGAATCGAAAAATACGTGACGCCGCAGTTGTCGGCAGGATAGAAGCCATAGGGCTTGCCACAGGTGGTCGAGCCGATCTCGATTACTTGAATATTGACCCCTCGCAGACTGTTGATGATGGATTCGCTGGCGGAACAGGTGCTGGCGGTCGTCAGAAGGAAGACACGCGGCAAATTCAACGAGGGTAATGCCTGGCCAGCGGGGATCGAAGAGTCAAACCCCTGGGTCGTCGTATGAAAACCGAGCGGGGTGACGGCGGTCTTTGTGATCGGATTGGTATTCGGATTCTTGCTGTTGAACTGATCCAATTCGAAGGTTTTGCCCGTGGTGGGGGTGGGCCCCGCGATCATGTAGGCGACTTCGCTGGCGATGTCGAGATAGCCGCCGCCGTTGTAGCGGATGTCGAGGACCAGATCGCTGACCCCGGCACTTTGCAGCTGATTGAACGCGGCCACCAGTTCGCCCTCGGCGGTCGCGATGTGGTCGTTAAATAGCATATATCCGACGGGGCCGCTCGCGGTCGGAAGGATCGTTACGTTCTGTACCGGCGTCTCGGTGATGTTGGCGGACACCAGCGTCACCGTGCGCGGGGTCATCGCGCCCGAGTCCATGACGGAAAAAATGTGGCTCTCACCCGCGGTTTGCGGGCTCAAGCCTGCATTCAATTTGTCAATGCTTGCCTGATCGTTGGCGTTCACCAGGTCGGCGCCGTCGATGGTGAGGATTTGCGCGCCCCGCGCGAGGCTGGCCGGAGCCGTCGCGGCGGGAGACCCCGGCTCGGTGTAGGCCACGACGACATCGCGCGGCGGAGTAGCGGCTAGGATGGCAAAATTGGCTCCATAGCCGGCTTGCACGCCATTCTGCGACAGCGATTCCCACGTTGCCGTCGGGTAGGTGAAGTGGAATCTATCCTTGGGTTTGCCCGAGGGCGTGGTGGCGGTGGTCTTCAGCACATCGAAGTAGGCCGCATCGGTGGCAAAGGTCGAAGGGTCTTGGTCCGTGACTTCGTCGAACCACAGATACAGTTCGTTGGTCCACGACCGCAGCCAATTCTTTTCATCGAGCGCAGTGCCGGACCGGTCCGGATAGGTTTGCTGAGTGATCGGGTCGACGCCGGTCCTAGGGGTCGCGCACATGGCGGTGAACGTCGAGGAGGGGGAGAACTGGCCCTGGACCCAGCTGTTGCTGGCGCCGCCGCCGGTCGGTGCGCTTCCTCCACCGCCGCTTCCGCCGCCACCGCCACCGCCGCCGCAGGAGCCCAGCAGCGCCGCCGCCGGAATTAGGGCTAACAACGCTATTTTTCGTTGAGTATATGACATGTAACATCCCTGTTTAAGATCAGGCTGCAAATGTTACACGGTCTCAATTCATTCTGTGTGGAAGCGTGGCGAAGGCGTTTCGGCGCTTCGCCGAGGTTGCGCAATAGGCAAATGATTTGCACCGCAGTTAAACTTCGTGCTTATATTCCAACCGTGGTAATCCTGCCGCAAAAGCAGCGTCGCGCCGGCGAATTCAGTTAAATACGCATGCCCTACCGCTTACTTCGTTTCGGCGTCTCGCGCAAGCACCCCGAACCGCGCATGTTCACCCGTTACGACTCGCTCAAGGCGGCATATGACGTGGTTATCATCGGGGCGGGCGGGCACGGACTGGCGGCGGCCTATTATCTCGCGCGGGACCACGGTATTCGCAATGTGGCGGTGCTCGAGAAGGGCTATATCGGCGGCGGCAATACCGGCCGCAACACCACCATCATCCGCTCAAACTACCTCACTCCTGAGGGCGTGAAATTCTACGACGAGAGCGTGCGCCTGTGGCAGGACCTGGCCGCGGATTTCGATTTGAACTTGTTCTATTCCACCCGCGGCCACTACACCCTGGCTCACACCGATGCGGCCATGCGCACCATGCGCTGGCGGGCGGAAGTGAACAAGCATTACGGCGTGCGCTCGGAAGCCGTCGATGCGGATTTCGTCAAGCGCGGTATACCGTCGATCGACATGACCTGCGGCGGCCATGCTCCGATCTTGGGTGCGTTGTTTCATGCGCCGGGCGCCATCGCCCGCCACGACGCTGTGGCCTGGGGCTATGGCCGCGGCGCCGACCGCCGCGGAGTGGAAATTCATCAACAGACCGAAGTGACCGGAATTCGTTTGAAAGGCGGCCGCGTAACCGGAGTCGACACCACCCGCGGACACATCGCCACTTCGAAAGTGTTGTGTGCCGTCGCCGGGTTCACGCCGAGAATTCTCGATATGGTGGAACTGCACACGCCGATTTATGTGCATCCGCTGCAGGCCATGGTGTCGGAACCTGTGAAGCCCTGGCTCGATCCCATCATCGTGTCGGGTTCGCTGCACGTGTACGTGTCGCAGTCCGCCCGCGGCGAGCTCGTCATGGGCGCGTCGCTCGATCCTTATGAATTGCATGCGACGCGACCGACCTTGGATTTCGTCGAAGGCTTGGCCTCGCACATGCTGGATATGTTTCCCTTCTTGAGCGAGGTCAAGGTGAATCGCCAATGGGCCGGACTCGCTGACATGACGCCGGATTTCGCGCCGATCATGGGCATCACGCCCGTCGAGGGATTCTTTCTCGACGCGGGATGGGGCACCTGGGGATTCAAGGCGACGCCGGTATGCGGCAAGACCATGAGCCACACGGTAGCGACGGGGCGCAATCATCCGCTGATCGAGGGCTTTACCTTCGATCGCTTCGCGCGCTATCGGCTTACGGGTGAAAAGGGCGCAGCGTCGGTGGGCCACTAGTGAAAATCCTGGTATGTCCCTTGAATGGTGCGCGGCCCGTATCGGAGTTCGCGTACGGCGGCGAGGTTCGCCGCATGCCGGACCCTGACACCTGCAGCGATGTCGATTGGAGCGCCTACGTCTTCAATCGCAGCGGTTCCCCCGGGATCAAGTACGAGTGGTGGTGCCATATCGCTTCCGGATTCTGGTTCGTCGCCTTGCGCGACACGGCACGTGATGAGGTGCTCGCCACGTACCCGGCAGAGGCCGTGCGGCGCGGACTGCCGGAAAACGCGTCATGATGTATCGCGCCGACGCCGACGCTCAGGAATGGATCGATCGTGCGATGCCGCTGGGTTTCACATTCGAGGGCCGTGAATACCGGGGATACGCGGGCGACACTATTTCCTCGGCGCTAGCGGCCGCGGGCGTGCCTTACCTTGCGCGTAGCTTCAAGTACCACCGGCCGCGCAGCATCTTGTCGTTCGCAAATCACGACAGCAATAATTTGTTTCAAGTCGACGGCGTGCCGAATGTGCGCGGCGACGTGACATTGCTGCGCGAGGGCATGCGTGTCTCGGCCCTCAATACCTTCGGCGGTCTGGCCCGCGACAAGGCACGCGTGCTGGATCACTTCGCGCGCATATTGCCGGTAGGGTTCTACTACAAGGCCTTTCATTCCAAGCGGCTGTTCCCGCGCTGGGAGCGGATGTTCCGCAGGCTCACCGGATTGGGTGAGGTCAGCCTGGACGCTCCGCGGCAGGCGACGCCCAAACGTTATGGATTCTGCGATGTGCTGGTGATCGGCGGCGGCCCCAGCGGTTTGTCGGCCGCATTGGCGGCTGCCGCGAGCGGCGCGCGGGTGGCCCTGGTCGACGAATCATTGCGCCTGTCGGGCAACGGCGCGCCATCGTCACTGGTCCGCGCCGTGCAAGACTCGGCTGGGATCAATCTGTATCCCGCGACGATTGCCGCCGGCTACTATGCCGATCACTGGGTCGCCCTGGCACAGCAGTCGTATTTGACCAAAATGCGCGCCGGCGCGGTAGTGTTTGCCACCGGCGTCATCGGGCAGCCCGCGGTGTTTCGCAACAATGACCTTCCCGGAGTGATGCTGGCGTCGGGCGCACTCAGGCTGATGGCGCGCCACAGCGTCGCTCCCGGCCGGCGAGTGGTCATGCTCGCCGGCAACCTGGAAGCCTATTCGGCCAGTCTCGAACTGCATGCGCGCGGCGTGACGATTGCCGCCATCGTCGATCTGCGCGCGGCGCCGGAGAGCGATGCGGCTGTGACCGACTGCGCCGCGCTCGGCATCGAAGTTCTGCGCGCACATGCGCCCTACGAAGCCCTATCCGGGCCGGACGGCACTGTCGCGGCGTTGACGGTGGCTCCGTGCGATAGCGGAACCCAGGTCGATGCGAGTTCCCCGCGGCGCATCGACTGCGATGCGGTATTGATGAGCGTCGGGTGGGCGGCGGCCACGCAGCTATTTCTGCAGGCGGGCGGCAGCACGCGATTTTCCGAGGAGCTGCAGCAATTCGTTCCGCGGGCGGCGCCATCGGGAATATTTGTCGCCGGGCGCGTGAACGGGATTTACAACCTCGAATCACGGCTTGCGGACGGCCGGCGCGCCGGAGTGCAGGCCGCGGCACATGCGGGATTCGCCGTGGCCGGGAGCGCCGCCGCGGCGCAAGGTACGGCCGCTGCGCACGGTACGGCGACTGCGCACGGCTCACGCTGTCCCTCGCACCGCTATCCCATCGTCGATCACCCGCTCGCGAAGAACTTCGTGGACTTCGACGAAGATCTGCAAGTAAAAGACTTGGAAAATGCGGCCCAAGAAGGATTCGATTCGAGCGAGCTCCTCAAGCGCTACAGCACAGTGGGCATGGGACCCTCGCAGGGCAAGCATTCCAACATGAATGCGCTGCGTGTTCTCGCCCGCTATCGCGGCGTCGCGGTAGAGGAGCTTGGCCTCACCACGTCGCGACCCATGTACCATCCAGTGCCGTTGAAGCTGCTGGCAGGGCGCAGTTTCTACCCGGAGCGGCGCACACCCAGCGACGCCCAGCATGCCGCCTTGGGCGCGTTGTGGATGCCCGCGGGCAATTGGCGTCGGCCGGAATACTACGCAGTGCCCGGGGAGTCGCGCGCTCAAAGCATCGACGCAGAAGTCCGCGCGGTCCGCAGCAGCGTCGGCCTCATCGATGTGGGGACACTTGGTAAAATTGAAATCTACGGTCCACAGGCGGCGGAGCTCCTGGATCGCGCCTACGCCGGACGATATTCGGACTTGAAGGTGGGTATGACCCGTTACGGTCTGATGTTGGATGAGTCGGCCGTCATCGTCGACGACGGCGTCATCGCGCGCTTAGCGCCGGAGCTGTTCTATTTCACGACCACCACCGGTGGTTCCGCCACCGTGTTTCGCGAATTGCTGCGGCTCAATGCTCTGTGGGGCCTGGATTGCGCCCTGGTGAATGTCACAGGCCATCGGGCTGCGTTCAATTTTGCGGGTCCCTTGAGCCGTGAAATATTGCAGCGCTTGACGGATATCGATCTTCGGGACGATGCCTTTCCCTACCTCGCGGTGCGTTCCGGACTCATCGCCGGTGTTGTCGCGCGCTTGCTGCGTGTCGGCTTCGTTGGCGAGGTGGGATACGAAATTCACGTGGCCGCCGGGAGCGGCGCCGAAGTTTGGCAGGCGCTCCACACTGCGGGCGCGTCGCGCGGCTTACGTCCCTTTGGCGTGGAGGCGCAACGCGTGTTGCGCCTGGAAAAAGGTCATTTCATTGTCGGCCAGGACACCGACGGACTGACCGATCCGCAGGAGGCCAATGCCATGTGGGCGGTGGCGATGAAGAAACCTTTCTTCGTCGGACAGCGGAGCCTGCGGATTCTCCAAGCGCGCGAACCCCGGCAAAAGTTGGTGGGCATCGAACTGGCTGCGGCCGCCCCGTTGCCCAAGGAATGCCACTTGGTCATCGAGCGGGGCGTCATCGCCGGCCGTGTCACCAGCGTGGCCCACTCGCGGACATTGAACAAATCCATCGGACTCGCCATGCTGTCTCCGGACCTGGCGGTGGTCGGTCGCGACATTCAAATTCGCGTCGAAGATGGCAGCATGCTGGCTGCGCGAGTCGCGGCCGCACCTTTCTATGACCCGAAGAATTTGCGGCAGAAACCCAGGTTGTCCGCATGAGAGATACAGCAGCGGGCGCGCTGTCGATGACAGTGGGCGGGCGCCGGGACCGGCTGGGCCTCAAAGGCCCGCGGGCGGCGGAATGGTTGGCTGCGCATGGCATCGCCGTACCCATGCTGCCTAATACATGGATGCCGTCGGAGGCAGCCGATGGCGCGGACGCGTTGCTGGTGGCGCGGCTCGGCAGCGCCGAGTTCTTTGTCGAAGACGCTGCCGCGGGAACGAAGCTCAAGCGCCTTGCGACATCCGGCGATGAGCATCCGCCGGGCGTGTACCCGGTGCTACGCGAGGATTGGGCTATCGACCTCGGCGGCACCGGAGTTCACGATGTGCTGGCGCAGATTTGCAATGTGAATTTTGCGGCGCTGACCTTGGACTCGCATCCCGTGATCATGACGTTGATGATAGGGGTCGCGGTGCTGGTGATTCCCCAGACAGTCGCGGGCGCAGCGGCCGGCAGCGGCAGTAACGGTGGCAGCAGCGGCAATTTTATGTGTCGGTACCGGATCTGGTGCGATCCGACTTTCGGTCCGTACCTAAGCGAGTCCTTAGGTGCGGTGGTCATTGACTGCGGTGGAAGAATAATGGGAGACCGGGGATGAATCAGCAACAGGCAAAGAAATTCTTCGAAAAGCACAAGACGCGCTACGTCCTGGCGCAGTTCGTGGACATTCACGGCGCCGCCAAGGCCAAGGCCGTCCCGGTCGAACACCTGGAAATGGTGCTTACCGACGGCGCGGGGTTCGCCGGCTTCGCCCTATGGGGCTTCGGCATGGGTCCGGAAGGACCCGACTACATGGCGGTCGGCGATCTGTCGACGCTGCAGGACATACCCTGGATGCCGGGATACGCGCGCCTCATTTGCAATGGAGTCGTGAACAAGAAGCCGTATGCCTACTGTTCCCGAGTGGCCGTGCAGGCGCAAATTGCGCGCCTCACCGAGCGCGGGCTGACCATGTACACCGGCATCGAGCCGGAGTTCATGCTGCTGTCGCGGCGTGCGGATGGCAGCCTGGGGCCCGCCGACGCAACCGATACTCTCGACAAGCCCTGCTACGACTACAAGGGATTGTTTCGCAGCCGCGAAGTACTGGATGAAATCGTGGCGGGATTGCGTGCCGTGGGCATCGACGTGTATCAAATCGATCACGAGGACGGCAACGGTCAGTTCGAAGTCAACTTCACCTATGCGGATGCGCTCAAATCCGCGGACAACTTCACCTTCGTCAAGATGGCGGCGAGCGAAATCGCGCACAAGCACGGGCTGACGGCCACCTTCATGCCCAAGCCGTTCGCCAATCGCGCCGGCAGCGGCGCACATTTTCACGTCTCGCTGGGCACGGCGAAGCAAAAAAACGCCTTCTATGACAACAACGACAAATCGGGCATGGGGCTGTCGACCATGGCCTATCACTTCTTGGGCGGAGTTCTGCATCATGCGCGTGCGCTGTGCGCCGTGGCCGCCCCAACCGTGAATTCCTACAAGAGGCTGGTTGTGGGCCGCGCGCTGTCGGGCGCCACCTGGGCGCCGGCCTACATCGCTTACGGCAACAACAACCGCACCGCCTGCGTCCGGGTCCCGTATGGGCGACTGGAAATTCGGCTGCCGGATGCCGCCTGCAATCCCTATCTCGTCTCGGCGGCCTTGATCGCCGCCGGGCTCGACGGCATCGATAAAAAGCTCAACCCGGGCAAGGCGCAGAACATCAACCTGTACGAGCTTACACCTGAGGAATTGGCAGCCAAGGGCATCAAGCTTTTGCCGCAATCGCTAAACGAAGCGGTGGACGCGCTGGAAAAGGACAGCGTGATCTGCGAGGGATTGGGCAGGGATCTGGCGCAAGAATTCATTCGCTTGAAACGCATGGAATGGACCGAGTATTCGCGCCATGTGTCGGATTGGGAATCGCGCCGCTATATGGAATTTTTCTAGGCGAGTGCTGGAGCGAGGTAGGAGCTTAACTATGTGTGGAATAGTCGGTCTTCTGGTCAAGAACCCTGCGCTGCGGAATCAACTCGGCGCCATGATGGTGCCCATGCTGGTGGGCATGACCGAGCGCGGTCCCGATTCCGCGGGGCTGGCCGTCTATACGGCACCCGTGTCCGAACGGCATCACAAGATCAGTTTGTACAGCGGCGAGCATGCGGTTGACTGGTCGGAATTGTTGGCGCGTATCGCCGCCGACTTTGCCCAGGCTCACGAAATCGCGACGCATGGCAATCATGCGGTGCTGACCACCGCCGCCGATCCGGATCTGCTCGCTGCCTGGCTGGGGCGCGCCGCGCCGGCGATTGCCGTGCTCTCCGTGGGCCGGTCCATCGATCTGTACAAGGACGTGGGCGCGCCCGCGGACATCGCCGATCGATACGATTTCAAGGCGCTGCGCGGTTCGCATCTGGTCGGCCATACGCGCATGGCAACCGAATCGGCCGTCACGCCGGCGCACGCTCATCCGTTCACCGCCGGGCGCGACTTCTGCCTGGTGCATAACGGCTCGTTGTCCAATCCGCACCTGGTGCGCAAGAAACTGGAGCCGCTCGGCATCGAATTCGAGACCGATAACGACACTGAAGCCGCCTGCCGTTTCTTTGAGTGGCGGCTGCGCGAAGGGGACGACCTGAAAACGGCGGTGCGCCAGGGATTCAAGGAACTGGACGGCTTCTACACTTTTTTGATGGGGACCGATCGGGAACTGCTCATCGTCCGCGACGCCTTCGCCTGCAAACCGGCAGTGGTGGCCGAGACCGACGACTATGTGGCCATTGCCTCGGAGTTCCGTTCGCTCGCGCATCTACCGAACATTTCTCGTGCAACGCTGTTCGAGCCCAAGCCGGAGGAGATCTATTCATG
Source organism: Gammaproteobacteria bacterium (assembly GCA_040004115.1). GTDB lineage: Bacteria > Pseudomonadota > Gammaproteobacteria > Steroidobacterales > Steroidobacteraceae > Bog-1198. The sequence continues at coordinate 13,534 of JBDUBO010000070.1, forward strand.
GCGGATTTGAAGCCGTTGCACAAGGCTCGCGAATTCGATCTCGCTCGGGACAGTCTGCGGGACTTGAATTCATTCCTGCACCAACAAACCTTGGGTCACGCTGGGTCGCAGATCCTGGTGAAGAACCCCGATGGCGCTCATTCCATCGCTGTCGGTATCAACGCGGAACTCGATGTGCAGATTTACGGGCACGTCGGCTACTACGTTGCGGGCATGAACAAGTACGCCTCCGTCACCGTGCATGGCAATGCCGGTCCGGGCGCCGCGGAGAACATGATGTCCGGCCGCGTGCACATCAAGGGCTTCGCTTCCACCGCTGCGGGGGCGTCGGCGCACGGTGGCCTGCTCGTCATCGATGGCGATGCCTCTTTGCGCTGCGGGATTTCGTTGAAGGGCGCCGACATCGTGGTGGGCGGCAGCGTCGGCAGTTTCTCCGCCTTCATGGCGCAGGCCGGACGCATGGTGATTTGTGGCGACGCCGAGGACGCACTCGGCGATTCGTTGTACGAAGCAGTGATCTATGTGCGTGGCAGGGTGCGTTCGCTGGGGGCCGACGCGCGCTTCGAGCCGATGTCCGACACGGATCGTGTGACGGTCAAGCAATTGCTGACGCAAGCCGGTCTTGGCTACGATGCCGGGGAATTCAAGCGCGTGGCCTCCGCCAAGAGTCTCTATCACTGGCATGCCGATGCCGATCAGGAGTATTGATATGACGGGTCCGCAGCTCGAGGAATCGGCAGGCTTCGATCGCTCGACGATCGACTACATACAACGCGCCGCGGCCAGCGGCCTGTACGAGATTCGGGGCTTGGGTGCCAAGCGCCGGGTGCCGAACTTCGACGATCTGTTGTTCCTGGCCGCGTCGCTGTCGCGCTATCCGCTCGAGGGGTATCGCGAACGCTGCGCCACCAAGACCCTGCTCGGTACACGCTTCGCCAAGAAGCCCATCGAGCTTGCAATCCCGATCACCGTCGCCGGGATGAGTTTCGGTGCACTGTCGGCGCGGGTGAAAGATGCGTTGGGGCGGGCCGCAACCGAGGTCGGCACGTCGACAACCACCGGCGATGGCGGCATGACCGCCGAAGAGAGAGCCTCCTCCAAGACCTTGGTCTACCAGTGCCTGCCGTCGCGCTACGGTTTTGATCCGGATGACGTGCGGCGCGCGGACGCCATCGAAATCGTCATCGGCCAGGGCGCCAAGCCCGGAGGCGGTGGAATGCTGCTGGGGCAGAAGGTCAATCCGCGGGTGGCGCGCATGCGCACGCTGCCCGAAGGCGTCGATCAGCGCTCGGCGTCGCGGCATCCGGATTGGACCGGACCCGACGACCTCGTCATCAAGATTAAGGAGTTGCGCGAGATCACCGATTGGGAGAAGCCGATTTACGTCAAGGTAGGCGCCACGCGTGTCTTCAACGATGTGAAGCTGGCCGTGCACGCCGGTGCCGACGTCATCGTGGTCGACGGCATGCAGGGCGGCACCGCGGCCACGCAAACCGTTTTCATCGAGCATGTGGGAATACCCACGCTCGCGGCGTTGCGCCAGGCGGTGGACGCTTTGGATGACTTGAATATGCGCGGCACCGTGCAGCTGGTGATTTCCGGCGGCATCCGCAGCGGCGCCGATGTTGCCAAGGCGCTCGCCATGGGTGCGGACGCGGTCGCGATCGGGCAGGGCGTGCTGGTGGCCTTGGGCTGCAACAGCGATTCCTACATCGTCGGCGGCGAACATGTCTCAGCGGTGGAAGACTATGCACGGCTCGGCACTGCGCCGGGATTTTGTCATCACTGCCATACCGGAAAATGTCCGGTGGGCGTAACTACGCAGGATGCTGCGCTGGAATTGCGCTTGGATCCCGCCGTGGGCGCCAAACGCCTGAAGAACTACTTAAAGACAGTCAACATGGAATTGACCACCATCGCGCGCGCTTGCGGCAAGCAGGACGTGCATCATCTCGAAAAGGAAGATCTGGTGGCGCTGACCGTGGAAGCGGCGGCCATGGCGGCGATACCCCTGGCCGGCACTTCGTGGATACCGGGCGGGGCGCGCTAGCCGCGGCCGGCGTATGACGGGCCTTCGTTAGTCGCGGCTAGCGTGTTCGGTTGCAGCGCGCCTCAATGCAGCGCGCTGTAATTTATCGGCACGAAGACGTACCCCGAACCCGCGACCCGCAGGTGCCCGATGCCCGGAAAGGGCAAATGCGCGGCGCCGACCCAATCGCCCTGTGCGGCGGCCTCGGCGAAGGCTTTCTTGCGCTGCGTGGCGGCCATGGCGGAGTCGGCATCGAAGCGGATGCTCACTGCGGGATTCGGGAATTGCACCGCTGCAACGTGCATCAAATCGCCCCATAGCACCAGCTTCTGGCCCTTGCTCTCGACGACATACAGAGTGTGGCCGGCGGTATGGCCGGGGGCCGCCACAGCGCGCACACCGGGCAGCAACTCCGCATCGCCGTTGAAGGGCTTGAATTTTCCGGCGGCGATATAGGGATTAAGCATGTTCATCGCCGCCTGGAAAGCGTCCTTGCGATCCTTCGGCGCCGTATCCATGTTGGCCTTGCTCAGCCAGAAGTCGGCTTCCTGCTGGGCGGCGCGCACGACGGCGTTCGGAAAGGCGATCTTGCCGTCCAACAGCAGTCCGCCGATATGATCGCCGTGCATGTGGGTGATATAGATCTCATCGATCTGCTCAGGTCCGTAGCCTGCTGCCTTAAGGTTGCCCTGCAGCTTACCGACGCTTGGGCCGTAGAGGACGCCGGCGCCGGTATCGACCAGCACCAGTTTCGATCCTGTATTGATCAGGAAGGCATCGACGGAGGTTTCGATGGGATCCTTGAGAAACGCACGCGCTAATGCCGCGTCAAGCTGTTTGGGCGTGATATTGGTCAGCAGCTTGCCCACCTCTATTGGAAAAGTGCCGTCGGAGAGCGTCGTGATCTCGATGTCGCCGAGCATCATCCGGGAATACGCGGGTGACTGAGTTTTCTGTTGGGGAGCAGCTGGCTCGGCGGCACTGAACAGCAGGGTGGTCAGCAGTGCGACGGTGGCAGCGGCGGCGGCCCGATATCTCAATGTCATATGAATTCTCCGTTGGCGACTCGCGTAGAATAGTGGCTTTCGTCATCGACGTAAAAGGGGCCTTCGATGATTGAACGCGCCAAGCGAGCCCGAGTGATCATCGAGCCATTCCGTATCAAGGCCGTCGAGCCGATCCGGATGACCACCCGCGAAGAACGGTCGGCACTCATCGAAGCGGCGGATTTCAATCTGTTCGCGCTCAAATCCGATGATGTGCTCATCGATCTGTTGACCGATAGCGGCACCAGCGCTATGAGCGCTGCTCAACAGGCAGCGTTGATGTCCGGCGATGAAAGCTATGCAGGCAGCCCGTCCTTTTTCCGCTTCGAGGCCGCCGTCAAAGATTTAATGCCATTCAAACATGTGCTGCCCACTCACCAGGGGCGCGCGGCCGAGGCCATTCTGTTCTCATTGCTTGGCGGTCCGGGACGTATGGTGCCGTCGAACAATCATTTCGATACGACTCGCGGCAACATCGAAGCCACGGGCGCCGCAGCCCACGATCTTGTCATCACCGAAGGATTGGATTCCGAGAGCCTGCACCCCTTCAAGGGCAACATGGATTTGGAACGCCTCGAGGCTTTTTTGGCGAAGTATGGCGCCGCGGTGCCGTGCGTAATGCTGACCGTCACCAATAACGCCGGTGGCGGGCAACCGGTGAGCCTCGCGAACATCCGCGCGGTGGCCGAGATTGCCCACCGTCACGGCCGGCCATTCATCATCGACGGTTGCCGTTTTGCCGAAAATGCTTACTTCATCAAGCAGCGCGAAGCGGGGCAGGGCGAGCGCTCGGTGAAGGATATCGTGCGGGACATGTTTGGTCAGGCGGACGGCATGACTATGTCGGCAAAAAAGGACGCCTTCGCCAATATCGGCGGCTGGCTGGCCTTGAACGATGACGTGCTGGCCCAAGCCGCGCGCAGCCGTCTTATCCTCACCGAGGGGTTTCCCACCTACGGCGGACTTGCCGGGCGCGATTTGGATGCGATCGCGCAGGGATTGCGTGAGATCATCGATGAGAATTATTTGCTCTACCGCCTGAGGACCTGCGCTTACATCGGCGAGCGGCTGACGGCTCTCGGCGTGCCCATCGTCAAGCCCACGGGAGGACACGCTGTTTTCGTCGACGCGCGGCGGATGCTGCCGCATATTCCGCCGCTTCAGTACCCGGGTCAGGCTCTGGCGGTGGCCTTGTATGTGGAGGGTGGGATCCGATCGTGCGAGATTGGCACGGTAATGTTCGGTTCGAGGCCGGACGGTACGGAAGGACCGGCAGCCATGGATTTGGTGCGACTGGCCATTCCGCGCCGTGTCTATACCCAAAGCCACGCGGACTATGTCATTGAGGTATTCGAAGACTTAGTTGCGGATAAGGAAAATTTGCGCGGCTACCGGATTCATTGGCAACCCTCCGCGATGCGGCATTTCACTGCAAAATTTCGCCCGCTCCAGGCGGCCTAATCATCGCTAGTAGGCCAGCGCTGACAGGGAATCGCAGCCCCACCCACACTAAGGCCAGTGCCAATTGCCTGTGGGCATTGGAAGCGCAACGGGGCGGAAATTGGGTAGACTTGAGCGTCCCCGCAATTTCCACCGGCAGATAGTGCACGCGGCCTACCCCGATCGATATTCGGTTCCATCGATCAACGTTATGTGAAGCATGAGGTGCAGGAATGATTCTCGAATTTGCGCAAATCAGCATCCATCCGGGCAGCGAATCGCAATTCGAGGCTGCGTTTCGCGAGGCAATCAAGGTGCTGGGCAGCAGCAAGGGCTACCTGTCGCATGAATTGCGCCGCTCGGTAGAGACTCCGAATCGCTACGCCTTGATCGTGCAATGGCAGACCCTCGAGGATCACACAGTGGGATTTCGCGGCTCACCCGCCTTTACGCAGTGGCGCGCGCATATTGGGCCCTTCCTTCATTCACCTCCGGTGGTGGAGCATTTCCAGGCCGTGGCCGGGGCGAGCTCGATCCGCGCCTGACGTCAGCGCCGTCGGGCAACGCCTTTACCGCATGGCGCATTTCGTGGACACTACTGCGATGCATGCCGTCACAAGGAATAGCCGATCGTGATCTCGGCATTTTGTGATTGGCTGGTGGCGACCTCGATCAGCCGTACGTTCCAGGAGTGGACTTGGTTCGTGCCGCTGGTGCAGACAGTGCATATTCTCAGCATTTCCGTTGTCTTGACGTTGGTCGCGATGACCGACCTTAAGATGCTAGGGGTTAGAGTGGGTTCTCAGCCGCTGTCGGAAATGGTGTCCCATTCCATGCCTTGGGTGTGGACGGCGTTGCTGCTGCTGCTGACGACCGGAATTCTGCTCACCATCACCGAACCTGCGCGCGAGCTGCTCAATAGTGTGTTCCGGGTCAAAATGCTGATGGTGTTGGCCTTGGTGGGAGCACTCAAGATCATTCAGTCCGGGCTTCGAGACCAGCCTGACTATTGGTCGCTGTCGCCGCGCCGCAGACTCGCAGGACGCGCCGTAGGTGCCGCGTCGCTCATTCTCGGGGTGTGTATCGTGGTTGCCGGGCGCTGGATTGCCTATGTTTAAGCGAGGCGCCGCCGCTCGCGGTTCTCGCTAGCATATGACTGTGATCGAAGCCTGTGATTGGCTGCAGAATTTGACGTTTCCGACCTTGATCCGCGAGTCGGATTGGTTGTTTCCGACCATCGAGTCGGTTCACGTTCTCGCTCTGGTGCTGGTGGTCGGTTCCATATCGATGGTGGATCTACGCCTGCTTGGGCTGGCCAATCGTTCACGCCCGGTCGCTCAGGTGATGGCGCAGGCGCTGCCTTGGACCTGGTCTGCGTTCGTAGTAGCCGCCGTTGCCGGATCGTTGCTTTTTTCATCCAAAGCCGTCACGTACTACGCGGATGTTCCGTTCCGCATCAAGATGTTTTGCTTGGTGCTCGCGGGCATCAACATGGCGTATTTTCACCGGTTCACACATCGCCGGTTAGGACCCTCCGACTTGGGTGCGCCTCCCGCGGCAGCCAAGATTGCGGGCGGCATCTCGCTGCTGCTCTGGATCGTCATCGTGGGCGCCGGCCGATGGATCGGATTCACGACCTGAAGGAGAGAAGCGTGAGCACCTCCATCCTCAGTATCGACGATCTGCGCAAGCTCGCGCGCCGGCGCGTGCCGCGAGCATTATTCGACTATGCTGCGGGCGGCTCCTACGAGGAACGCACTCTGCTGCGCAACACTGCAGACCTTGACGCCATGACCTTTCGCCAGCGTGTGATGGTCGATGTGTCCAACATCTCCTTGGGGACGACGCTGCTCGGTCAGCCGGTGTCCATGCCGCTGGCCATCGGCCCGACCGGTATTGCCGGCTTATTTCACGCGGACGGCGAAATACTTGCAGCGCGCGCCGCCGCCAGATGCGGTATTCCGTACTGTATGAGCACCATGTCGATTTGTTCGATCGAGGATGTTCGCGCGGCGACGCAGCGGCCGTTCTGGTTCCAGCAGTATCTGATGAAGGATCGCGGATTCAATCAAGAGCTCATCGACCGCGCGACCGCCGCGCAATGTTCGGCGCTCATGCTCACGCTCGATCTGCAGGTGCTGGGCGAGCGCCGCCGCGATCCGCGCAACGGCCTCACCATCCCGCCGCGACTGACACTGCGCAACGCGCTGGATGTGGCCACGAAACCGGCTTGGGCGTTCAAGGTGCTGTTCGGCAAGCGCCGCACCTTCGGCAATTTAGTCGGGCGAATCGGTGGCTCCAGCGGAATTCGCACCTTGTCGGAGTGGACCGCCAGCCAGTTCGACGCATCGGCAAACTGGCGCGATGTGGACTGGGTGCGCAGCCGCTGGCCGGGAAAGCTCATTCTCAAGGGCGTGCTGGACGCCGAGGACGCACGGCTCGGCGTGGCTGCCGGCGCCGACGCCATCGTCGTCTCCAATCATGGCGGGCGTCAACTCGACGGAGCGCCGTCATCTATTTCGGTGTTGCAGGAAGTGGTCGCAGCCATCGACGGTCGTTGCGAGGTGATGTTCGATGGCGGCGTCCGCTCGGGTCAGGATATCGCAAAGGCCCTCGCGCTCGGTGCCCGCGGCGCCTTGAT
>JBDUBO010000071.1:0-20522 GCA_040004115.1 Gammaproteobacteria bacterium
GACGAATGAGCCGCGCGTTTTTGGCATGCGCCTCAATTACCGCTTCGGCAAGGAAACTAACGCGGAATAGCCCGCGGGAGTCCCGGTGATGATTACGATCTGACCGCGCCGATATAGCGGCCGCCGATGGGCGGCCGGCGCAGATGTTATGTGATGGCGGCTGCAGCGCCGCGGACATCGCCGGCCTGCACACGCTTGTCCGCAATCTTGCGCTCGGCGCTCGGCGGATGCCCGAACTGCATGCGGTAGCACTTCGAGAAATGCGGCGGCGACTGAAAGCCGCAGGCCGTGGTGATGTCCATGATGGGCATCGCGGTCTGCAGCAGCAGCTCGCGAGCGCGCCGCAGGCGCATCTCGAGATAGTAGTGTTTGGGCACGCAGTGCAAATCGCGTTTGAAAAGCCGCTCGATCTGCCGGCGCGACAGACCGGTGGCCTTCGCTATCTTCTCCAGGGACAGCGGTTTTTCGATGTTTTCCTCCATGAGCTGGGCCACCCGGATCAAACCGCGATGCGACACGCCCACCTGGGCGCGCAGCGGCACGTATTGGCGATCGGTATCCTTGCGCACCCGATCGACGATGAATTGCTCGGAGACCAGCTGTGAAATCCGCGCACCCAGCTTGCCTTGAATGAGATTCAGCATGAGATCGAGCGGCGCAGTGCCGCCGGAGCAGGTAAAGCGATCGCGGTCGATGGTAAAAAGCTGATCGCTGATTCGAACCCGCGGAAATTCCTCGCGCAGCGCCGAGAGATTTTCCCAATGAATGGTGGCGCTGAAGTTGTCCAATAGTCCTGCCTTGGCGAGTGCATAGCCGCCGGTGCACAGGGCACCCAAAGGCACGCGCCGGTCCGCCAGGCGACGCAGCGCCGTCAATAATGCGGGCGAGACCGCCTCACGGACATTGATGCCGCCGCAGACGAACAAGATGTCCACCGCTCCCAATTTCTCGAGAGCGTCCGTGGGCGACAGATGGAGTCCGCTGCTCGCGTTCGCTGCGCGCCCATCCATCGTGATGATCGACCACTCGTAAACCTCGTTGCCCACCAGGCGATTGGCCATGCGCAGCGGCTCCAACGCATTGGCCACGGCGATCAATGAATAGTTCGGCAACGTCAGAAATGCATACCTGCATTTGCGCAGCACGGCGGGCGATTCCAAGATGCCTCCGGGGGACGGATCCATGAACCAGAACTTTGGCTATTATGCCATTGGGGCGTGTGTCTTGTCCGTTTCCGACATGCTACTGTCGTTTTCCAGACAGAGGCAATACCACTTGCGGGGTGTCCACTGGGGCAATTTCGCGCGTCCCTGACGCATTTCTAACAAGGATTGTCGCAATTGGCGTCTTGTTTGGCAGCCCGCTAGCTACACTGCCTCACGCATTTGCGTTGGGAGATGTCACTTGAAAACTCATGCCCGCGTGGTGGTGATCGGCGGCGGCGTGGTCGGCGTCAGCACGCTCTACCACTTGGCCCTCAAAGGCTGGACTGACGTAGTGCTGCTGGAGCGCGCCGAATTGACGGCCGGATCGACCTGGCACGCGGCGGGCCTGCTGCCGTTGTTCAACATGAGTTACACCGTGGGCCAGCTGCACAAGTATTCGGTGGATTTGTACAAGCGGCTGCCGGCGGAGACCGGCCAGGATGTGAGCTTGCACGTCACCGGCAATCTGCGGCTGGCGACCAATCGCGACCGCATGGACGAATATCAGAAATACTGTGGTACTGCGAATACCATCGGTGTGCCCTTCCAAGTCATCGGGCCGAAGGAAGTGCGCGATCTGTGGCCGTTGATTGAATTGGGCGACGGCGCCGAGACGCAGAAGATCGTCGGCGCGCTGTATCACCCCGACGATGGGCATATCGCACCGGCCGACCTCACCATGGCGCTGCGCAAGGGAGCGCGTTCCCGTGGTGCGGAAATTCACGAGCAAACCGAGGTCACGGCCGTCAAGCGAACGGCTTCCGGCGAGTGGCACCTGACCACCACCAAGGGCGACATCGTCGCAGAACATGTGGTGTGCGCCACCGGAAACTATGCTCGCCAGACGGGGCGATTATTCGGTCTCAACGTGCCCTCCATTCCCGTCGAGCATCAGTACATCGTCTATGACGAGTCACCCGAGTTGAAAGCCTACCGGCAAGGCGGCGGCCGCGAGCTCGCGGTTCTGCGCGAGTCGGATCAGTCGTATTATTTGCGCGAGGAGCGCATGGGCTGGATATTGGGTCCCTACGAAGCGGGTGCTCCTGCGCGTTTTGCCGACGGCGTGCCCGAATGGTTCGGCAAGAGCCTGTTCGAGGGTGACCTGGAGCGCTTGCTGCCGCATGTCGAGGCGGCGCAGCGTCGTGTGCCTTCGCTAGCCAACTGCGGTATCAAGGACATCGTCAATGGACCCATTGCCTATACGCCGGACGGCAGTCCGCTGATCGGCCCGGCCTGGGGCGCAAAAAACCTCTGGCTCAATGAAGGCCATAGCTTCGGCATCACCGCCGCCGGCGGCTCCGGCTGGCAGCTCGCCGAGTGGATCGTCGAGGGCGAGCCCGGCATCGACATGATGGCGGTGGATCCGCGGCGCTACGGCCCCTATACCAGCAAGCGCTACGTCGTGCAGAAGAACGAGGAGACCTACCGCAACGTCTTCGTCATTCATTATCCCGACGAGGAACGCGCCGACGCGCGTCCTGCGAAGACCAGTCCGGTGTACGACAAGCTGGCGCGCATGGGCGCGGTCTTCGGCCAGCGCTATGGCTGGGAGCGCGCCAATTGGTTCGCGCCCAAGGGCGTGCCCGCCAAAGACAAGTGGAGTTTCCGCCGTTCGAATTACTTCGAGCATGTGGGCAACGAAGCGCGGCTCATGCGGGAGAAGGTCGGGCTCATCGACCTTACGCCCTTCACCAAGCACGAAGTGTGGGGACCCGGTGCCGAATCGTGGCTCGACGGCCTGGTGGCCAACAAGGTGCCGACCAAGATCGGCCGCATTGCGCTGTGTCACGCACTGACCCGGCGCGGCGGCATACGCTCCGAATTCACCATCACCAAAATCGCCGATCAGCATTTTTACGTGGTGAGCGCCGGCGCCGCCGAGCGCTACGACAGCGATTACTTGCAACAGATGCTGCCCCAGGACGGCAGCGTTACTTTGCGCAACGTCACCATTAGCCGCGGTGTGTTCGTGGTTGCGGGACCGCGCTCACGCGATGTGCTGGCCAAGCTCGTCGATGCCCCCTTGGACAATACGGCGTTCCCCTGGCTGACCAGCCAGGTGAGCGAAGTGGGCCTCGCCACCAACGTGTACCTGCTGCGTGTGAATTTCGTCGGCGCGCTCGGCTGGGAGCTGCATTTCCCGATCGAGTATGCCCATCACCTATTCGACTCGCTGTTCGCCGCCGGCGCGGAATTCAACTTAGGGCTGGTCGGAATGCGCGCCATGGAATCGCTGCGCCTCGAGAAATCCTATCGCATGTGGGGCAGCGACCTGACTCCCGACTACACCCCGTATGAGGCGGGGCTCGACCGCTTCGTGCGCCTGGCCAAGGGTCCGTTCGTCGGCAAGGAGGCCCTGGAAAAGCAGCTCAAGGCAGGCGTGCCACATCGCTTCGTCACCTTCGAAGTTCACGGTGTCACGGATGCCGATCCCTTGGGCAATGAGCCGCTGTTCGACGGCAAGGGCAACATCATCGGCCGCGCCACCGCGGGCTACTACGGACACGCCTTAAGCAAGAGCCTGGGATTGGGCTACATCAAGCCTGAATTCGCCGCGGTCGGCGGCGGCATTGAGATCGAAATCCTGGGCGAACGCAAACGCGCCACGATTCTGGTCGATTCGCCGTACGATCCGGAGAACAAGGATTTGCGGGCTTAGGGCAACGCTGCATGAGCAAGCAATCATTTTCGGGTCTTTCACTGTTCTGGCGCGGCTTATCGAAGCACGGCAGCTGGCAGAAGCAGTGGCGCAAGGCGGCGCCCAAACCGCGCTACGACGCGGTCATCGTCGGCGGCGGCGGCCATGGGCTCGGCGCGGCTTATTATCTTGCCAAGGAACACGGACTGACAAATATCGCGGTGCTGGAAAAGGGCTGGATCGGCGGCGGCAATACCGGACGCAACACCACCATCATCCGCTCGAATTATTTGTTCAACGAAAGCGCGGCGCTGTACGACCACTCGGTGAAGCTGTGGGAGAACCTGTCGCAGGTGCTCAACTACAATGTGATGTTCTCACCGCGCGGCGTCATGATGCTGGCGCACACCGTGCACGATATCCAGGTGTTCAAGCGGCATGTGCACGCGAACCGCTGCAACGGCGTCGACAATGAGTGGCTGGAGCCGGCGCAGGCCAAGGAATTCTGTCCGCCCCTTAATATCGAGGACAATATCCGCTATCCGGTGTTGGGCGCAGCCCTGCAGCGGCGCGGCGGCACCGCGCGGCACGACGCGGTGGCCTGGGGCTATGCGCGCGCGGCCGATGCTCTCGGCGTCGATATCATCGAGAATTGCGAAGTGACCGGTATTCGCCGCGGCGCTGGCGGAGCCGTCGAAGCCCTGGAAACCACCCGCGGCCTGATTCAGTCGCCCAAGGTGGGCGTGTCTGCCGCCGGCCATTCCAGCGTCATCATGGCGATGGCCGGAGTACATGTGCCCTTGGAAAGCTACCCTCTGCAGGCGCTGGTTTCCGAGCCCGTCAAGCCCATATTCCCCTGCGTGGTGATGTCGAACACCATTCACGCCTACATCAGCCAATCCGACAAGGGCGAACTGGTGATCGGCGCCGGCACGGATGCCTACACTTCGTACACTCAACGGGGCGCATTGCACATCAACACGCACACCTTGGACGCCATCTGCGAACTGTTCCCGAACTTTCGCCGGCTGCGCATGATGCGAAATTGGGGCGGCATCGTCGACGTCACGCCGGATCGCTCGCCCATCATCGCCAAGACTCCGGTGCCCGGCCTGTACCTCAATTGCGGCTGGGGCACGGGCGGCTTCAAGGCAACGCCGGGATCGGCGCATGTATTTGCGTGGACCATTGCGCGCGATGAACCGCATCCCATCAACGCGCCGTTCACGATCGAGCGCTTCCGCGACGGTTATTTGATCGACGAGGCGGCCGCCGCCGCCGTGGCTCACTGAGCCGTCCGCCATGCTGCTCATTCATTGCCCGTACTGCGGTAAACGCCCCGAGATCGAGTTCAGCTACGGCGGCCAGGCGCATCTGGCGCGCCCCACCCGGCCCGCCGAACTCGACGATCAGGCGTGGGGCGAGTTCTTGTACATGCGCACCAACACCAAGGGCGTGTACGCCGAGCGCTGGCGACATGCGCGCGGTTGCGGGCGTTTTTTCAACGCGCTGCGCGACACGACCACCGATCATTTCCTGGCCTTCTACAAGACTGGTGAATCGCGGCCCACGCTTGACGCACAGCCGGCGAGTCCGCCGCCGGCACCCGCCGCGCCCCGCGAGCGCGCTCCATGAGTGACCCCAGCGGCGGATTTCGTACAGCGGACGGCGGTCGAATCGATCGAGCGCAACGCCTGCGGTTCAATTTCGACGGTCGATCATACGAAGGCTTAGCCGGCGATACCTTGGCGTCCGCACTGCTCGCCAACGGCGTGCATCTGACCGGCCGCTCATTCAAATATCACCGTCCTCGCGGAATTTTCGCGGCCGGATCCGAGGAACCGAACGCGCTGGTGACGGTGCGCCGCGATGCCGCACGAGTAACCCCCAATCTGCGCGCGACGCAAGTCGAACTCTACGATGGCCTGATTGCCGAGAGCCAAAATCGCTGGCCGAGCCTGCGGCGGGATTTTGGCCGTATCAACGATGCACTGTCCGCATTCTTTCCCGCGGGCTTTTACTACAAGACTTTCATGTGGCCGCGGAAGGCCTGGAAATTGCTGTACGAGCCGGTGATACGCCGGGCCGCCGGGCTCGGCCGCGCACCCACTGAAGCAGACCCGGATCGATACGCTGGTCGCTTTGCGCACTGCGACGTGCTGGTGGTCGGCGCAGGTCCTGCAGGAATTGCGGCGGCATTGGCGGCCGCCGCCGGCGGGGCTCGAGTCATTCTGTGCGACGAAACGTCCGAATTCGGCGGCAGCCTTCTGTGGGACAACGCTGCGCACATCGACGGAGCACCGGCCATCGTCTGGGTGCAGCAGGCCATCGCTGCCCTGACAAACAACAGCCGCGTCACCCTGCTGCCGCGCACCACCGCTTTTGGCTACTTCCCGCACAATCTCATCGGCTTGAACGAGAGGTTGGGCGATCACCGCGCCGAGCCTCCGAAGAATCAACCGCGCGAGCGGCTATGGCAGGTCCGCGCACGCCGGGTGGTGCTTGCGGCCGGGGCCATCGAACGCGCGCTGGTGTTTCCAGGCAACGATCGGCCCGGGATTTTGTTGGCGAGCGCGGCACACGCCTATTTAAATCGCTACGGCGTGCGCGTCGGCATGCGCGCCGTGATCGTCACCTCGGGTGATGAGGCCTATCAGTGTGCGCTCGATCTCAACGCCGCGGGCGTCGTCGTCGAGGCCATTGCGGACCTGCGCGCCGAGGCAACGGGCGCGCTACCCGACGCCGCGCGCAGCGCAGGAATCGACGTCATTACAGGATCGACCGTGCTCGGCACCGAAGGGGATTTGCGGGTGAGCGCCATTACGCTGGGCAGTGTGCAAGGCACTGCGGTGCGGGCCGACCTGCGCATTTCCTGCGATACCGTGCTGATGTCCGGCGGCTTCAACCCGAGTGTGCATTTATTTTCGCAATCCCGCGGCAAACTCCACTGGAACGAGGCTCTCAAGGCCTTCACGCCCGGCGCATCCGCCGAAGGCGAGCAATCCGCGGGCGCCTGCCGCGGCGTGTACGATCTAGCGGATGTTCTTGAGGACGGTGCGGCGGCCGGTGCCGCGGCGGCCGGTGCCGCGGCGGCCGGTGCTGCAGCCGCGCCTGCACCGGCTCACGCGCCCTCGCCGGCGCCCGATCCCGGCCGCTCACCACACCGTTTCGTCGTGGAAGCATTCAAACGCAACAGCGAGGCTTTCGTCGGCGCGCTGCCGCGAGGGAGTATACCCAGCACCGACAAGGCCTTCGTCGACTGGCAGCACGATGTAACCACACGTGATCTGGCGCTGGCCACGCGTGAAGGCTTTCAATCGATCGAGCACGTCAAACGCTACACCACCACCGGCATGGCCACCGATCAAGGCAAGACGTCGAATCTCAACGCCATGGCTATCGTGGCCAAGAGTCTCAATGTAAGCATTCCGCAAGTGGGGCTCACCACTTTCCGAATGCCCTACACTCCGGTCACGTTCGGCAGTCTTGCCGGCATCTCGCGCGGTAACTTGTTCGATCCGCTACGCACGACACCCACTCATGCCTGGGCAGAGGCCAGGGGCGCGGTGTTCGAGAACGTGGGCTTGTGGAAGCGCGCGCGCTACTTCCCGCGCGCCACCGAGGACATGCATGCCGCCGTTGCGCGTGAATGCCGCGCCGTGCGCAGCGCCTGCGGCATTTTCGATGCCTCCACTCTCGGCAAGATCGAAGTCGTCGGACCCGACGCGGCGGAATTTATGAACCGCTTGTACGTCAACAATTGGAGCACTTTGGGGGTCGGCCGTTCGCGCTACGGCATACTGCTGCGCGAAGACGGCTTCGTGTATGACGACGGTGTCGTGGCGCGGACCGGCACCGACCGCTTCCACGTGACCACGACCACCGGCGGCGCGCCGCGCGTCCTCGCACTCATGGAAGATTATCGTCAAACAGAATGGCCGGACCTCAAGGTGTGGCTCACCTCAACCACGGAGCAGTGGGCCGTCATCGCCGTGCAGGGACCGAATTCGCGGCACGTGCTCGAGACTCTGGTAGAGGGCATCGATATAAGCGCCACAGCATGGCCGCACATGAGCGTCGGGCGCGGCAGTATCTGCGGCGTGCCGATGCTACTGTTTCGCGTCAGTTTCACCGGTGAATTGGGTTTCGAGATCAATGTTCCGGCGGACTTCGGCCGCAGCGTCTGGGAGGCGGTGTATGCCGCCGGCCAGGCGCACGGCATCACTGAATACGGCACTGAGACCATGCATGTGCTGCGCGCCGAAAAAGGCTACATCATCATCGGCCAGGACACCGACGGCACGGTAACGCCGGATGACGCCGGGCTGACATGGGCCATCGGCAAGACCAAGGCAGACTTCGTCGGCAAGCGCTCTCTCGAGCGCCCGTCCATGAAGTCGGCGGAACGCAAGCAGCTGGTTGGTCTGCGCACCAAGGACCCGCGCATCGTGCTCGAGGAAGGCGCACAAATCGCAGTCAAAGCCGGACAGAAACCGCCCATGGAACTGATCGGACATGTCACCTCCTCCTATGCCAGTAGCGTGCTGGGGTATTCCATCGCCTTGGCCGTGGTCGCGGGCGGTCGAGCGCGCATGGGTCAGACTCTGTACGTACCCATGCCCGGAAGCGACCTCGAAGTCGAAGTCACTTCGCCGGTGTTCTACGATCCCGCAGGAGCACGCATCAATGGCTGATCTAGCGACACGCGAGCCGCCGCAGACGCTGAGCACGCCGTGGCTGCGGGTCTTGCCGCCGGCGGCGCGCCTGATACTTCACGGCGCCGCCGATGTGCGCAGAACCGCGGCGCCGATCTGGGGAACCGATTTTGCCGAGCAAGCCTGCCGCGCCGTCACCGGCGGCTCGCGTGCGACCCTGTGGCTGGGTCCGGATGAATATTTGCTGCTGGGGGCGGCGGGCACCGACCTTGAGGCGCAGGCTGCAACCATCGACGCGCTGGAGAGTTCACTGCGGGACCTTCCGCACGCCGTGGTCGATATCAGTCACCGCCAATTTGCGCTCGAAGTCAGCGGCGCGCATGCGGTCACGATATTGAGCGGCGCCTGCCCGCTTGATTTGGACCGCGGCGAATTTCCCGTCGGCATGTGCACGCGAACCGCGCTGGCGAAGGCCGATATCGTGCTGTGGCGCATTCGAGACGACGCCTTTCATCTCGAGGTGTGGCGTTCCTTCAGCGGCTATGTGACGGGGCTGCTGCGCGAAATCGCCCTGGAGTTCTACCCGGGGTGAGCGCGCCTGCTCGCGCCGTCATGGTGTGCGGCACGACCAGCGGGGCCGGCAAGAGCTTTCTTGCCACCGCCCTGGCACGCTGGTACTCGCGCCAGGGCCTGAAGGTTGCGCCATTCAAAGCGCAAAATATGAGCAACAATGCCCGCGTCGTCGCCGGCGGCGAAATGGGCAGCGCGCAGTACTTTCAGGCCCTCGCCGCACGTTGCATCCCTGACGTGCGCATGAACCCCATCTTGCTCAAGCCCGAAGCGGACACGCACAGCCAGGTGATACTGCTCGGACAACGGCGCGACGATCTGTCGGCCATGGAATGGCGCGAGCGCGCCCTACACCTGTGGCCGACCGTTCACGGTTGCCTCCAGGAACTTCTCGCCGAGCATGAGGTGGTCATCATTGAAGGCGCGGGCTCGCCGGCCGAAATAAATTTGGCACCGACGGATATCGTCAACATGCGCGTGGCCGAGGCCGCCGCCGCCGCCGCTCTCATCGTCTGCGACATCGATCGGGGCGGCGCCTTCGCGCATCTTTTCGGCACGCACCAATTGCTGGCGGTCCGGCACCGCGCGCTGGTGCGGGGATTCGTACTCAATAAATTTCGCGGCGACGTAAATTTACTGGCGCCCGGGCCGCAGATGCTGCAATCCCTCACCGGCGTGGACACTCTCGCCGTGTTGCCTATGTGGCGAGAGCACGGGCTGCCCGAAGAAGATGCGGTGTTCGATAGCGGGCCACGGGGATCCGGCTTGTCGGTGGTGATCGTCGCCTATCCCTACATCAGCAATCTCGACGAATTTGCGTCCCTCGGCAAGGCTGCCGGCCTGTCCGTGTGCTGGGCCCGGCAGGCCAGGACTATTGCCTCGGCGGATGTTCTCATCCTGCCCGGTTCTAAGAACGTCCCTGCAGATCTTGCATGGCTGCGGCAGCACGGTCGGGATGCTGCGATCGCGGCGCACCTGTCGGCGGACAAGCCGACACTCGCCCTGTGCGGCGGCCTGCAAATGCTCGGCGGTGCGATCACAGATCCGCACGGGGTCGAAGGCCACGCACACGGTCTCGATTTGCTGCCCTTGACCACCGAGTTTCAACGGCAGAAACGCTGCCGCCACGCTAGCCATACCCTGGCGCCATTGACGGGATTCTGGGCGCCGTTAAGCGGTGTTACCTTCGATGCATATGAAATCCGCCATGGACAAACGCTTCCGGCGGCCGCGCCTCGACCCGCAATCGCGCGCGAACTTCAGCCGGCGCTTCCGGACAATTGCGGGTGGCAGTACGGACAAACGTTGGCCCTGTATCTTCACGGCATGCTCGAGAGCGCGCAGGTGATACGGTCGCTCTTTGGGCAACACACCCCCACTCTGGACGATACGCTCAACGGGCTCGCCGACTTCATCGACGGCCGCTTTGCACCGGGCGTGCTGCTCTCCCTATTGCGGGACGGCTGAGCGATCACGCCGCGACCAGCGGACAATCACTGCCGCAAGCGTAAGACGCTCAATAATGGCGCTTCATGACACGTCCATGACGCAAACGGATCAGCCGCCCCCCCCGCCAGTGACCATACTCAAAGCAATTGATCGGGAGAGCGACGATGGACGAAACGAATACACCAGTCAGTCACGCGCGCCGGCCGAGCGGCCGCGACGCGAAACGAGCCGCCCGGGCGGCCCGGGCAGGTGCATCAATTCCCTTCATTACGCGCAAAATCCCGTACTACGAGGTGCTCAACGAGGAAGGCCTGGCGCTCATGGAGCGCAATGCAGATACCATCCTCGAGGAGATCGGCATCGATTTTCGCGATGACCCCGAGGCGCTCGAGATTTGGAAAGCGGCCGGTGCCGACGTGCAGGGCGAACGCGTCCATTTCGCGCGCGGCATGTGCCGTTCGCTGATTCAGGCAACCGCGCCGCGCGAGTTCACTCAGCACGCGCGCAACCCCGCGCGCAGCGTCGTCATCGGCGGCAAGAACACGGTATTTGCTCCCGCCTACGGCTCGCCCTTCGTGCGCAGCCTCGATGAAGGCCGACGCTATGCGCGCATCGAGGACTTCCGTAATTTCGTCAAGCTCGCGTATATGTCCCACTCCCTGCACCATTCAGGCGGCACGATTTGCGAGCCGGTAGATTTGCCGGTGAACAAGCGCCACCTCGACATGGTTTACAGCCACTTGAAGTACAGCGATAAGGCATTCATGGGATCGGTGACCGCACCCGAACGCGCCGCCGATTCGGTTGCCATGGCGAACATCGTGTTCGGCGATGAGTTGACCGATCCCCTGACTGGCCGCCCCAAAACCACCATCATCAATCTGATAAACGTCAATTCGCCGATGACCTACGACTCAACCATGCTCGGTGCCGCCAAGGTTTATGCGCGCGCCAACCAGGCCCTGATCATTACGCCTTTTATTCTCGCCGGCGCCATGTCAGCGGTCACCGTGGCGGGCACGGTTGCGCAAACCCTAGCGGAAGCGTTGGCGGGGCTTGCCTTCGTACAGCTGGTGAACCCGGGTGCACCGGTGGTGTTGGGAAGTTTTGCCTCGTCCATCTCGATGCAATCGGGCGCACCGACTTTCGGCACGCCGGAGCCGGCCCTGGTCCTGTACTGCATGGCGGCGCTGGCGCGGCGCCTCGGAATCCCGTTCCGCTCAGGCGGCAGCCTGTGTGCGTCCAAGATCCCGGATGCGCAAGCCGCCTACGAGTCGGCGAACACTCTGCTCCCGACCTGTTTGGCCGGCGTGAATTTCGTTTTGCATACAGCCGGATGGCTCGAGGGCGGTCTGGCCATGGGCTACGAGAAATTCGTCATGGACGTGGATCAGGCCGGCATGATGCATACTTTGCTTGCGGGAGTGGATCTGTCGGAGAACGGCCAGGCGCTCGATGCCATGCGCGAAGTCGGACCCGGCAAGCACTTCTTGGGCTGCGCGCACACTCAAGCGAATTTCGAGAATGCGTTCTATCGCTCACCGCTCGCCGACAACAACAGCTACGAACAATGGGAAGCCGAAGGTTCACCCGACATGACCAAGCGCGCGAACGCGATGTGGAAAAAGCAGCTGGCGGAATATGTTGCGCCGCCGATGGATCCTGCCGTTGACGAAGCCCTGCTCGACTACATGGCCCGGCGCAAGGCAGCGTCGCCCGACTCGAACGTGTGAAGGCAATGCGCTGAGGCAGTGCATGCCGGCCACGATGTTGTTGCGTCGCGCCATCGTCCGCAACGCCTCCTATCACCTGGATGCGGGCGTCGGGAGCATCGCCCCATCCCAGTGCTCATCGGCCTTGCCTTGCTTGAAGCGCCACATATCGAACCATGACGTCGTGTATTTCGTCGCCGGATCATTGGGATTGGGCAATTCGCGCGGCGTCACCACCACCACCAAGTCGCCCTCGGCGACCACAGCGACAATCTTGGTCTTCATATGTTCAGGCACCGGCGACGGCTTGCGTATGGACGTAAAAAACTTCACCACCGGCTCGCGTCCCGAGGCCACCAGGGGATTGTGTTGGTGATATTCCGCGGTCAACCATTTGTCCGCTTGCTCCCAGTGATTCGCTTCCAAGAGATCCTTCATGATGTGATACGCCGCCTGCTTATTCACATTCAAATGTGGATCGGGACTGGTGAACAAGGCATCGGGATCGGCGACCCCAACCACGGCTTCCTGCGCATTGGCGGTGCCGACGGCGACGGACATCGATAGCGAAGCGGACAAGATCCAGCACTTTTTCATGAGCCCCCCCAAATTACCAGTCGGCATATTCAACGCTCCGCGTCAGCGCTCAACGAAGGATCGCTCGATCACGAAATCTCCCGGATCCCCCACATGAGAGGATTGGATGAAGCCGCGCGAGGTCAAGAGCACCGATAATTCCGCAAGCATCGCCGGACTTCCGCAAATCATCGCGCGGTCTACCCGAGGATCCAACGTGGGAAAGCCGATGCTCTCGAACAGTTTTCCGCTTTCGATCAAGGTGGTGATGCGCCCCTCATGCCGAAATCGCTGCCGTGTGACGGTGGGAACATAGATGAGCTGATTGCGCACCTGCTCGCCCAAGTACTCGTGATGCGTGAGCTCCCACTCAATGTAGTCGCGGTAGGCAAGCTCGCTTCGATAGCGCACGGCATGCACCAGTACGACCTTCTCGAATCGCTCGTAGAGTTCCGGATCCTTGATCAGGCTCATGAACGGCGCAAGGCCTGTGCCGGAACTGAAGAGATAGACACGCTTGCCGGGCTTCAAATCGCGCAGCAGCAACGTACCTGTCGGCTTGCGGCTGACGCAAATCGCATCGCCAGGCTTGATGTTTTGCAGACGCGAGGTGAGAGGACCGTCTGGGACCTTGATGCTGAGAAACTCGAGGGCCTCTTCGTGATTCGCGCTTGCGATGCTGTAGGCACGCATCAACGGCCTACCGTCTACGGGCATGCCCAGCATGACGAAGTGGCCGTTCTCGAAGCGGAAAGCGGGGTCACGGGTCGTCTTGAAACTGAAGACCTTTTCGTTCCAGTGATGTACCGCGAGTACACGTTCAGTACCGATCGAAGCCATGGATATACCACCAACAATTGCAACGCGGACGCCCCGCGGAAGCATTTTGGCATACGTTATCCGCCTCCCGTAATAACGATTTGATTGGTATATATGCCGATTTTCTACGGGCAAACTCCAATTGAATGCCTGCGACCGCGAAACTGCCCATCCACATCCCTTCGTTTGCCGCCTGTGGCAACGTGCTTGGGGTGACTATGCGTTCCTGGAGAGTACCGACCTAGTGCCAGTTGGAGAAATTCATGGGTCCAGTTCCCCTGTCACTCCGCGTATTTGCGAGGAAACAATATCCGGAATTTGGTACCGACGTCCCGCTCAGAGGTCATGTCGATTGTGGCATCCAGCATGTCGCACAATCGCTTGACAATGGACAATCCGATCCCCTCGCCCGCCGGCTCGCGCTCAGGCGGCGCTCGATCCGCGCTCATATCGAGCCGCGCATGCTCGGCGGCCGTCCCCTGCTCGGCCCGCTGCTCATCCTGCTGCTCGTCCCGTTGCTCGGCCCGCTTCTCACCCGCCGCCGCTGCCTCACCGCCCGGTGACTGATCATGGGCCTTTTCAAAAGCACGCTTCAACGGCTGGCCCGAGCCTTGCGGAAAGCCGGGGCCTGTATCCGCAATGCACAATTCCCAACGTTTCGGATCGTTGGCGCTGCTGTCGCCCCAACTGACCGTAATCCCGCCCTCGCGCGTTACTTTGAGTGCATTGAGCACGAGATTTTGCGCAATTCGCCGAATCTTGACCGCGTCGCCGTCAGTTGCAAATCCGGCGGGTCCTTCGCAGCGCAGATAAATCCCCCGTTGCTGGGCCATGGGGGTTATGCCCTCGCACATCTGCTGCAGGATCGATGAGACATCCAGGGGTTCAATGTTTCGTCTCTCTCGACCCGCTTGCAGCCGCGCGAGGCTGGTCACATCGTCCAACAGGTGATGCAGTGAGGTGACGTTTCGCATGAGAATACGCACGAAATCGTCGCGCGACGATTCCTGCAAGCCCCGATGCGTGAGTCCGACGGTGACGTTCGCGACCACCCCCAAATTACCGCGCAAATCGTGCGCCGCCTGTCTCCATAAATCCGCTCGCTGCCGTTCCAGGTCCTGGATTTCCAGCATCCCGCTCTCGAGATCCTTGACGTGCCCGAGTGCTTCTTGCTGCTGCAGCAGGAAATATTGCCCGACGCTTTCTTCTATCCCGGTGGTGCACAACGCCGCCCAGACCTGGCGCGCGGCGGCCATCGCCTCGTGCGAGACATGCGGCTGCCGGCCGACGTAGTCTTCCAGCTCCGACACGACGCATTGATTCAGTTTCCCCAGCTCGCGCGTGACCTCACGCAAATCGTATCCCTGCTGCCAACGCTGCAAACCGTGGGCCGCGGCCGATTTGTGTTCCGCTTCTTGTTCCAGATCTCGGCCATTCAGGCCGCGATCGCGCAGCCTGCGCTCGAATGTGCGCAGCAATGCCGGAATATGATCGTATAGGTCTACCCGCGGCAGCGCATTGCCGGTGGCAAGGGCAGGATCTGTTTTGATCGCGTCGCGCCACGCCTGCAATATGGCATCGCGCCGGCCGACCAAATAGCCGGCAAGGGCATCAAGTTGTACGTCGATATCCGCCAATCTGTCACTCTCCGTTTGCAAGCTGCACGCGGCCGGCATGTGCGAAACATCATACCCGCTCTCAGGAAGAGCAAACTCCTAACTCGGCCGCCGCGGCCGCCGCCCGCGCGTTTCGCTTTGGCTGGTGGATTCCTTGGGCTCGGGCAAATCGACGACCTTGCGCAAATTCAGGTAGTTGGCAGTCTTGTGGGGAAGGGCCATAGCCTCGACGAAGTGATGCTGAAAACGCGGCTCGATGGCAGTCTCCACCTTTTCGATATGCCTCACCAGCCCCTCGATGACTCCCCGTGACGCCGCATCCAGCAAGGCGATGCGTGCACCGGTGCCTGCCGCGTTGCCTGCGGAGCGAACCTGGGACAGATCGCAGTCGGGAATCATGCCAAGAATCATGGCGTACTTGACGTCGATATGGCTGCCGAACGCTCCCGCCAGCCGGATACGATCGACGCGATCGATTTCCAGTCTCTCCATCAGTAATGCGATACCCGCATACAGCGCCGACTTCGCCAACTGAATGGCGCGAACGTCGTTCTGGGTGATTTTCAAGTCCACCGCACCCTCATGCAGCACATAGGCAAAAGTCCTGCCGTTCGCGACAATCCGCGGCGAACGCGCGGCCAATCTGCCGTCGAGCACACCGTCTTGGTTGATGATGCCGGCCAGGTACATCTCCGCGATGACCTCGATGATGCCGGAGCCGCAGACACCCGTGACTCCGGTGACCGCTGTGGCTTCGTTGAAGCCTGGCTCGTTCGACCAGAGGTCCGAGCCGATGACCTTGAAGCGCGGCGTGAGTGTTTCACGGTCGATACGCACGCGTTCGATCGCTCCCGGCGCGGCGCGCTGGCCGCAGCTGATCTGGGCGCCCTCGAACGCGGGACCTGTGGGGCTGGAGCAGGCAACCAGACGCTTGCTGTTGCCGAGCACGATTTCCGCGTTGGTGCCCACATCCACCAGCAGGGTCATCTCATCGGAGAGATCCGGTCGTTCCGCGAGCACCATCCCCGCGGCATCCGCCCCCACGTGTCCGGCAATGCAGGGCAGCACGTAAATTCGAGCATTTCGGTTCAGCTTAAAGTCGATGACATTGGCGCGCAAAGTCAGTGAGTGATCGACGGCCAAGGCAAACGGTGCGCCGCCGAGTTCCACGGGATCTATGCCCAACAGCAGGTGATGCATGATGGGGTTGCCGACCAGCGTGGCCTCGAGAATATCTTCGTGGGAGATGCCCGCCTGTCGCGCCACGTCCACGGCTAGACCGCACAGCGCCTCGCGCACCGCGGCGGTCATTTGTGCGGCGCCACCGGGATTCATCATCGAATACGACACCCGGCTCATCAAATCCTCGCCAAAGCGGATTTGCGGATTCATGACCCCCGCCGATGCAACCACGTCGCCACTGCTCAAATCGCACAGATGCGCGGCAATGGTGGTGGAGCCGATGTCAACCGCGAGGCCGTAGACGAGTTCGTGCAGAGCCGGCCACACGCCGATGATTTGTTTGGCAGCGTGCACCGCCACCGTCACCTGCCACCCTCCCTTGCGCAATATGGGCTGCAGAGTTTGGATCACTGACAAATCGCAGTTCAGATCCGTAAGGCCCCATTCCGACTCCAGCGCCTCGAACAGCCGCCTCAGGTCGCCGGAAGGATCGTGCATGTCCGGTTCTTTCACCTGCACATAGTGCAAGCGCACCACCGGATCGAGTTCGATGACGTGCGCGTCGGCCTCCTTGCGCACCACCTGGCGATGCACCTGGCTGCTTGCCGGCACGTCGATGACCACATCGGCCTCGACTTTCGCAGAACACGACAGGCGGCGACCCGCCGCCAGTGGAACCCGGCGCGAGTAGCGCTTCTCCGGTTCGCTGAACGGCGAGAGGCTGGCAACGGAGGAGGAAATCCCATGCTTGGCGAACTCGCCCTCCGCCACCAGCACCTGGCAGCGCCCGCACAGTCCGCGGCCACCGCACACCGAGTCGATGTCCACCCCCAAGCTGCGCGCGGCCTGCAGCACCGGCGTGCCGACCGGGAAATTGCCGCGCTTGCCGGAAGGCGTGAAAACGACAAGCGGATCGCGAGTAGTCATGCCGCTCGATTCACCCTAAGCTGGGCGCCGGCGGTGTCCGCCCTCGCGCCGGCCGCGCGGCGCTTCGCCGGCCGCGCCGGTGCCGCCGGCGGTCGCGGCAGGCCCGGAGTCACGGAATCGGCGAATCCAACGTGCACAGTCCGGGTCGTGCCCGAGCATGACGTCAGCACCCATGCACGCCTTGATGACTTCGACATGCAAGGGATTGGTGATTGCGGAGGTCATTCCCGCGCCCATCGCCATGGTTAAAAAGGCACTGTTGATGCCATCGCGATTCGGCAATCCGAAGCTGATATTCGAGGCTCCGCAGGAGGTATTGACCTTGAGTTCGGTGCGCAGGCGGTGCACCAGGCGCATGACCTGAACTCCCGCCTGGTTGATGGCGCCGATCGGCATCACCAACGGGTCGACCACAACGTCGGCGGCCGGGATGCCATGGTCCATGGCGCGTTCGACGATTTTCTTGGCCACCGCGTAGCGCACATCCGGATCTTCGGAGATGCCGGTTTCATCGTTTGATATTGCAATGACGGCGGCGCCGTACTTCTTGACCAGCGGCAGCACGGATTCCAACCGTTCATCTTCGCCCGTCACGGAATTGACCAGCGCCTTGCCCTTGTAGACAGCGAGCCCGGCTTCGAGCGCCGCGACTATGGACGAATCGATGGACAGCGGCACGTCGGTAATCGACTGCACCAGTTGAATGGCGCGCGCCAAAATCGCCGGTTCGTCAGCCAGCGGAATGCCGGCATTGACGTCGAGCATTTGGGCACCGGCCGCCACTTGCGCGCGAGCGTCAGCTTCAACCCGCGTGAAGTCGCCCGCCGCCATTTCCGCGGCGAGGATCTTGCGCCCCGTCGGATTGATGCGCTCGCCGATGATGACGAAAGGCCGATTGAAGCCGATGACGACTTCCTTGGTGGCGGAACTGACTACGGTGTCGGTCATGATGCTGCTGTCCTTTGAGGAATTGATGAGGCGTCGCGCGCCGGAAACCACGGCGCTCGGCCTTGAAGAACGCCGGATTTATCCACGATCTCGGCCACGGACTCTTCCTGGCGGTAGGCCATGATGTGCACGCCGCTGATGCCGCGAATCTCGCGCATGGCCTGGATCAATTCGATGCAGATGTTGCGGCCTTCGCGGGCCTGGTCCTGCGCGCCGCCGAGCCGTTCGATCAGCGCGTCAGGCACGTGCATGCCGGGGACGTTCTTGCGCATCCACTCCGCGGTCTTCGCCGAACGCAGCGGGCCGACGCCGGCGAGGATAAAGATCTTGTCGATCAAGCCAAGGCCCTCGACCTGATCCATGAAGCTCTTCAGCAACGGCAGGTCGTAGCAATATTGCGTTTGGATGAATTGCGCCCCCGCGGCAACCTTTTTTGCCAATCGCTGCGGCCGCCAGGCGTAGGGCAGCCCGGACGGGTTTTCCGCGGCGCCGAGAAACACGCGCGGCGCGTAGGTGATCTTGCGGCCGCTTTGAAAATGATGATCATCGCGCAGCGTGCGTGCAATGCCGAGCAGCGACACACAGTCCAGATCGAACACCGGCTTCGCCTGCGGATGATCGCCCGCCTGCACACCGTCGCCGGTCAGGCACAGCATGTTCGCCACGCCCATGGCGGCGCCGCCGAGTATGTCGCCCTGAATCGCGATGCGGTTCTTGTCGCGGCAGGAGATCTGCATGATGGGTGCGTAACCCACTCGGGTCAGCAGCGCGCACACCGCAATGCTCGACATGTGGCAGTTCGCGCCGCTGCCGTCGGTGGCATTGATGGCATCGACGTAGCCGTCGAATACCCGCGCGCGCTTGTACACATCCTCGGGGTCGGCCGAATCCGGCGGTGCCAGCTCCGTGGTGACGGCAAATCCTCCCGCGCGCAGCACGCGTTCAAAGCGCCCCGGCGAGGTATGGCCCGGCAGTATGGGCAGCGGATAGCCCGGGACGGGCTCGTCCTCGAACCTCACGTGGCACCTTTTCCGCTGTCTTTTGCTTTCGCTACGTCTTTTGCAACATCGGCCCCCGCTGCGCTCTTCTCCCGCGCCACCCGCAGCCAAGAGGAGCGTCCCTGCTGACGCTGATCCACCGCAAATTGCACCTGGCTCATCGCTACGGTGCCACCCGGGATGCGTTCGCTGCCGCGGTAGGCCTCGACCCAGACGCACTTCATCTCCGGCTTCACTTCGCAGTTGCCGTCGGCGCGCACCCCACCGCAAGGCCCGTTGCGCAAGGTCTTGGGACAGTTCATCGGACAGGACATTCCGGTGGAGCTGAGCACGCACTGGCCGCACATCTTGCAGTCGAACAATAGGCCCTTGACGGCCTTCTCGACCACCGCCACCGGTCGCTCGATGCGCTCGTAGCCCAGCACTTGAAACACACCGCTCAAACGCACCAACACGGATTCAAAACCACGGTAGAACGCGTTCAGGCCCCGCGCATGGCGCACCGACCACTGCCGCACCGAGTGCATCAGGAGGACTCGGACGCCGACGACGACCCGGAATCGGCGCCGCGGTTTGCATCCAGTCCCTTGGCGCGAATCAGCCGCTCCAAATCTTCGTCCGTGAACTTCGCTTCAAGACGCGCGGCCTCCGCGGACGCCTCGGCCTGCAGATCGTCGCCGCAGGGACGCGGTGCGCTGCGCGCCCAGTCGGCGAGATAAGCATCGGAGCTGCCCTTGCCGGCGCGCATCGCCGCGCGGTCTACCGCCTCTTGGAAACGTTGCGACAGCTGCACTTTTGCGGCCTCCCGGCCGCGTTTGACGATGACCTGCGCCGGAATGTCGCGCCAGGAAATGACGATCAACGAACTCATGCCACGACCTTTTCGTTTTGCGCCCCGCCGTTGCGCAGCACTGCAGCGGTGAGCTTGGTTTCGAGCGTCCCATACCCGGTATTCTTGAACGCAAATTCCAGACCCATTCGCGCCGCAATGGCGCGCGCTTGGTCCACCGAGGCGGCGCCCGGCGCCTGCGCCAGGTACGTGAGCCTGCGATAATTTCCGAAATAGGCGGCGAACAGCTCCGGATGCCGATCGAGGCCGAGACCGCGAATCACCAGGCGCTCGAAATGCCGCAGCAGAAAATCCGTGAGGTAAAAAGTACCCGGCTCAGCGTCGGCGAGCGCGGCAAATACAGGGCCGGTCGCGAAGAATTCATAACAATGCGCCCC
>JBDUBO010000072.1:0-20482 GCA_040004115.1 Gammaproteobacteria bacterium
CGCGGCGGCCGCGAAGAATGAGAATTTTGCCAGCAATGTCCTCTACCGGGACGACGGCCAGGAGACCCAGAGGCAAATCTGCCGGCATAGCCTCAATTTGCCCGCGGCCACTTGAACTCAGAGAATCGGACCGCTTAGCGCCATTGTGGATGTCCGCTGTGGAGCATGCGGCAGATCACGTGCGACTGTCCGGAGTTGGCCGCAACGCGCCTTAGTCAGATCCAGCGCGCGGCTGCCGCACCGCTGTCCTCGGGGCGGGAGTTAAAGGCGATCGTCGTTTGCGGCGCGGTGCGGTGGATGGCGTTGACCAGCGCTTCGAACAGAGCCAGCCGCCTCGGTGGCAAGCGGAGGCCCGCGCCGATCACTACACAATCGTAGCGTTCAGCGGCCAGGCGATGCTCCACGGTTGGGATCGCGGTTTCGTCAGGGTTGATGAAACAGTTCTCGGCAAGCCAGCCACGTTCACTCATATCGGCAAGCGCGAGCTTCACACCAGCGTGGATCTTTTCCGCGGTCATCCCCGGCGGCAGCGCCGGATCCGAATAATCCACCGTCGCCGGATCGAAGCCAACAAGCAGAACCCGTTTCATCCGCCGTCTCCCTAGAGCCAAACGCAGCTACTAAACTCGATATCGGTTAGCACGCCTTGATCAAGATCATGCTATTCGCAGGGTCCGACGTCAAACGTATGCGGCGGTCGCCGTTTTCCACTTGCTCTAGCATTCTTTCCAGAGCTAATGACCGCAATCCGAAGAGCGGGAGTCCGGTCAAGAACGGCTGGTTTTGGCCGGCTGCGACAGTCGCAGCCGTCTCCCGACCGGCGCCCAGGCGACGATCCCGCGAACTCCTCCGTCTTCAAGGGCGTCATCGACCTCGATGCCACCCCCAATTCTGGTTTATCGCCCCTTCAGCCTCGCATCCAGCCGCGTAAACACCCGGCGCGCATTGCCTGCGAATATCTTCTGGCGGTCCACATCGCTCAGATCAAGCGCATCAAGATAGCGCTTGGTGTCGTCGTAGTACTGGCCTGTTTCCGGGTCGATACCGCGCACCGCTCCCACCATCTCAGAGCCGAAGAGGATGTTATCGGCCGGAATGACCTTGAGCAGTAGCTCGATGCCGGGCAGGTGGTACACACAGGTGTCGAAGAACACATTCTTCAGCAGATAGTCCTTCAACAGCGGACGCTTCATATCCTGGGCGAGACCACGGTATCGGCCCCAGTGATAAGGCACCGCCCCGCCGCCGTGCGGGATGATAAACCTCAAGGTCGGGAAATCGGCGAACAAGTCGCTGGTCAGGAACTGCATGAAGGCCGTGGTATCGGCGTTGATGTAGTGCGCGCCGGTGGCGTGGAAATTCGCGTTGCACGAGGAACTCACGTGCACCATCGCCGGCACATCCAGCTCAACCATTTTTTCGTACAGCGGATACCAGTGCCGGTCGGTGAGCGGCGGCGAGGTCCAATGCCCGCCCGACGGATCGGGATTTAAATTACAGCCGACGAATCCCAGCTCCCCGACGCATCGCTCGAGTTCGGCGGCGCTGTTGACCGGCGCCACTCCGGGCGATTGCGGCAATTGACAGACGCCGATGAAATTAACCGGATACAGCGATACCACGCGATGGATAAGGTCGTTGCAAGCCTCGGTCCAGCGGCGGCTGGTGGTTTCATTGCCGATGTGGTGAGCCATGGCGGAGGCGCGCGGCGAGAAAATCGTCAAGTCCGTGCCACGGGCGCGCTGCAATTTTAGCTGGGCATTCTCCAGGCTGGTGCGAATCTCGTCGTCGCTGATCTTGGTCTGCGTGCTCAAGGGTACATCGATGCCGGTCTTAAGGCCCGCGATCTGCTCGTCGCGGAATTTCTGCAGAGCGGCGGGCGCGGTGGTGTAGTGGCCGTGACAGTCGATGATCATGCACTTCCCCTTCAATCGGCCCAGTACATGTGGCTGGGGTTGTCCACCAGAATGCGCCGGCGCTCTGCGGCGTCCGGGCAGATTTCGGCGAACAAATCAACCAGCTCGCCGTCATTCGGCATGTCTTTGGTAATGTTCGGGTGCGGCCAGTCCGTGCCCCAGAGAATCCGCGTGGCATCCACCGCGATGAGCGCGCGTGCAAACGGCACGGCATCGCGAAACGGCCGCCGACCCACCGACACGCGTTCCGAGCCGCACACCTTGACCCACGCCAGAGGATTGTTGCGAAACAGATCGAGCAACAATTGAAATGGACGCTGCTCCAGGCCCTCGGCCGCTTTGACCCGCCCCATGTGATCGATGATGAAGGGCACGTCGATGCGGCGCAGGAGTTCCTGATGCGTCAAAATATCCTCGGCGTCAAAGTGCAGCACCACATGCCACCCCAAGGGTTTGATGCGTGCCACCAAGCGGTGGAACACATCGAGATCGGGGACCCCGCCCAAGTGCTTGACGAAATTGAAGCGGATGCCGCGAATTCCCCCCTCGTGCAGGCGTCGTAGTTCCTGGTCAGTCACCGAGTCCTCGACGCAGGCGACACCGCGATAGCTGCCGGCGCTCGATGCGATCGCATCCAGCGTGACCGCCATGTCCGTGCCATGGCAGCTGGCATGCACGATGACCGCCCGCTCGATGCCAAGCTGCGCGTGCAGCTTGCGCAGATTTTCAAGCGGCGCGTCGGGCGGGGTATAGCTGCGATCCTCCGCAAAAGGAAATTTGCTGGCCGGCCCGAACACATGGCAGTGCGCGTCGCACGCCCCCGGCGGCAGGATCAACGCCGGTGTGACCGGATTCGGATCCGGCGGCGGACAACCCTTCTGCGGATTCTTGGCGACTGCGATCACTGCTGAGTTTCCTTGTGCCATGCCGCCTCGTCCTCGAGGTATTTGAGGCCCGCCTGGGCCAGCGGTTCGCGCATGGCGTATACATCCAGACCCAAATCGCCCGCCGCCAAGCGCCGGCGGGTGCCCGCCTCTTTCTTTTCGCGAGCCCCGGCTGCGGCGGCGACGCGTGCTGCCTGCAACTTGGGGACGATCACCACGCCATCGTCGTCCGCCACCACCACGTCGCCCGGGTGCACCAGTGCCCCGGCGCAGATGATGGGAGTGTTCACCGATCCTATGGTGGCCTTCACCGTACCTTTGGCATGAATGGCCTTCGACCACACAGGAAATCCCATGTCGCGCAGATCAGCCACATCGCGGCAGCCGGCGTCGATCACCAGCCCCAGTGCACCGTGGGCGCGAAACGAAGTCGCGAGCAAATCACCGAACATGCCGTCGCTGTTGTCGGACGACACGCCCAGTACCGCCACATCGCCCGCCTCCAGCAGCTCCGCGGCCACATGCAACATCCAGTTGTCCCCGGGATGCGCGAAGATGGTGATCGCCGTGCCGCACACCTTGGCACCGGGATAGATGGGGCGCATGTAAGTATCCATCAGCCCCACCCGCCCCATGGCCTCGTGAATGGTGGCCACTCCATACTTGGAGAGATCGGCCACGCTGTCCGCGGCGGCTCGAGTCACCCGCCGCACCGCTATTCCGGATTGTCCAATCATCGGCTCACCCCTTCGCGTCCAAACCTTGAGATACAAAAACTTCGCCGCGCATGATGAGCCGCGCCGTGCGCAGCAGCGCCGCGTTCAACACTTCGGTGGGATTGGCGGCGTTCATGGTCAGCACTACGCTGAATTCGCCGCTGGGATGCTCCACGGAAACGGTCTTGACGACGCCTGCCGGCACCTTCGCATAGCGATTCGCGACGCTGCCCGGCATGACCGCGGCGGTGGCCACCGTCACCGCGCCTAACACTCCCACGGCCGAGTGGCAATCATGCGGAATGAAAGTTCGCGTGCAAATTTGGCCGCCCGCCTGGGGCTGCGCCACCAGGCACATTTTGGGCACTACTTTTTTTGTGACATCGCCCAGATTCATCACGGGACCCGCCTTGAGGCGAATCGATTCGATCTTCTGCTTGAGTTCCGAGTTGGCATTGAGCTCATCGCGGGTTTCGTAGCCCGTGACCCCGAGCGCTTCCGCCGCCATCACCACCACGGGCATACCGTTGTCGATACAGGTGACGTCGACGCCGTCGAGGATATCGACCAGATGTCCCGTGGGCAGCAGCGAGCCGCACACCGAACCTGCCGTCTCGAGAAAGCTGATGTTTACCGGCGACGCGGTGCCGGGAACGCCGTCGATGCGTGCCTCACCTAAGTACTCCATTCTGCCGCCCGGCGTTTGCACTTCGATGTCGCTCACGGTTCCCGTGTTGCGGGTGAGTACCCGCAAGGTGGTGACATTGCCCGCAGCCTCCACCAATCCGGTCTCGAGCCCGAAGGGTACGACCGCCGCCAGCATATTGCCGCAATTCGGCGTGGTATCCACCCGCGCCTCCTTGATGGAGACTTGCGCGAACAGAAACTCGAGATCTATTCCGGCGCTTCGACCGCGGCGCACGATGCCGACTTTGCTGGTCAAGGGGTCTGCGCCGCCCAGGCCGTCGATCTGGCGTGCGTCGGGCGAGCCCATGACGGCGAGTAACATGGCATCGCGCTGCGCAATATCCGTGGGCAAATCGCTTTCGAGAAAGAACGGACCGCGCGAAGTTCCGCCGCGCATGAACAGACAAGGAATGGCTCGCTGCATGATTGTTGTCCGACGCCGCCAAGTTGAGTGATTGTGATTATCACGTATACTATCAAGGAATGATTAATATACCTGTTATCACAGTTGGGCATAGCCCAATGCCAAGCCACGCATGGACCTGAAACAGCTGGAGTATTTCAGGCACGTTGCGGAGCTCGGCAGCTTCACGCGCGCGGCGGCGTTTCTCTCCGTGGTGCAGCCCGCCTTAAGCCGACAAGTACGGCAGTTGGAAGTCGAACTCGGTCAGAACCTGTTCGACCGCAACGGTCGCGGGGTGGTGCTCACCGACGCCGGCACCCGCTTGCTTGAGCACACCCGCGGCATCCTGATGCAAGTGGGCCGCGCCCGTCAGGATCTCGAGGATCAAAAGAACGGCGACTCGGGCCATTTCGTGCTGGGGTTGCCGCCAAGCTTGGGGCGCAGTGTCACGGTGCCGTTGGTGAAGGCCTTCGGCCGCCTGCTGCCCAATGCCAGTCTTGCCACCGTCGAAGGCCTGTCAGCCTACATGCTGGAATGGTTGAGTATCGGCCGCGTTGACTGCGCGCTGGTGTACAACGCCCCCGCCTCGCCCGGCCTGGATTTGCAACCGCTGCTCGACGAGCAGCTATATCTCATTGCACCGCTCGCCGACAAGTCGCGGCGCAAGACTCGCAAGACCGTTAACCTCGCCGAACTCGCGGACTATCCGCTCGTCATTCCCAGCCGCCCGCACTCCATTCGCATGTCGGTGGAAAATGCACTGGCCGGAGTGGATGTCAAAATCAAGGTGGCGCACGAGATCGAGTGCATTCCGGCGGTAGTCGATTTGGTGCGACAGGGCCATGGCTACGGGGTTTTGCCCCTGAATGCAGTCAAGTCCTCGCCCTGGGCGGATGAAGTGGTGGTCAAGCCCATCATTGCCCCCACCCTCACCTCATCGCTGTCCATCGCCATCTCGGCGCAGCGGCCCAAAAGCCCCCTGATGCGCAAGTCCATCGACGTGATACGCGATATTGTGGGCCAAGAAATTCGTTCCGCGGAGATTGCAGCATGACCACCCCGCACGACTATGACAGCATCCCCGGCACCTATGTCTACGACGCCGAACGCGGCCGCGTCGGCTACGCGCTCAACATGTTCTGCATGTCCTTGAACAAACCCGAGAACCGCAAGAGTTTCAAGGCGGACGCGCCCTCCTACCTGGACCGCTTTCCGCTGACACCGGAACAGAGGCGCACTGTTCTGGAACGGGATTGGTTGGGCATGCTCAAGGTGGGCGGCAACATCTATTACACCATCAAGATCGCATTCTGCGACGGACTCACCTTTCAGGATGTCGCCGGCATGATGTCCGGAGTTTCCAAGGAAGTCTACGCGCAGATGATGTTGGCAGGCGGCCGCAGCCCCGAGGGCAACCGCTACAAAGAGTCGAGCGTCCCGGAGAACCCGCATGGCTAAAATTGTCGCCGGCATTGCCACCTCTCACGTGCCCGCCATCGGTGTCGCCATGGACAAGGGCATGACGGGCACTCCCTATTGGCAGCCTTTGTTCAAGGGATATGACCCGGCGCGGGAATGGCTGGCCAAATTAGCGCCCGACGTGGCCATCATCGTCTACAACGACCATGCCTCGGCCTTCTCGCTGGAAATCATTCCTACCTTTCTTATCGGCGTAGCCGCCCAATTTCCGATTGCCGACGAGGGCTTCGGCCCGCGCCCCGTACCCGTGGTGAAGGGCCACCCTGCCCTCGCCTGGCACCTCGCAGAGTCGCTGATACTCGATGAGTTCGACATGACCATCGCCAATGAAATGCCGGTGGACCATGGCCTCACCGTGCCGCTGTCGGTGACTTGCGGCAAACCCGACGCCTGGCCCTTTCCGGTGATTCCTTTGTGTGTGAACGTGGTGCAATACCCGCCTCCCACCGGTGCCCGTTGCTTCAAGCTGGGGCTGGCGATTCGCCGTGCCGTGGAAAAATTCGATCAGGATCTGCGCGTGGTGATCTATGGCACCGGCGGCATGTCGCATCAACTGCAGGGCGAGCGCGCCGGCCTCATCAATCGCCAGTTCGACACCGCGTTTCTCGACGGGCTGACCCGCGATCCCGTGGGGCTGAGTAAGATTACGCACACCGAGTACATGCGCGAAGCGGGCTCCGAAGGCGTGGAGATGGTGATGTGGCACGTGATGCGCGGCGCGCTGGACGATGATGTCGCCGAAATCTACCGCCATTACCATGTGCCGGCGTCCAACACCGCCGCGGGTTTGATGATTCTGGAAAATAGGAGCGCGGCATGAAGGTCTGTCTCGCGGGCCACGGCGCCTTCGGCATAAAGCACCTGGAAGCCATGGGGAAGATTCCCGGCATCGAAGTCATCTCTCTCGCCGGTTCGAACATGGAATCGGCGCGCGAAGTGGCGCAGCAATGGAAAATTCCCCACTGGAGCGCGAATCTCGCCGAATGTCTGGCTCAGCCCGGTCTCGATGCGGTGATATTGACCACTCCCACGCAAATGCATGCGACGCAGGGCATTCAGTGCATGCGGGCCGGCAAGCACGTCATGATCGAAATACCCATGGCCGATTCGGTCGCCGACTCCGAACGGCTGGTGCAAGTCCAAAGGGAGACCGGTGTGGTCGCCATGGCCGGCCACACCCGCCGCTTCAACCCCAGCCATCAATGGGTGCACAAGCGAATACTCGCAGGCGAGATCAAAGTTCTGCAAATGGACGTTCAAACGTATTTCTTTCGGCGCACCAACAGCAACGCGCTCGGCAAGCCGCGCAGCTGGACCGATCATTTGCTGTGGCATCATGCCTGCCACACCGTAGATTTATTTGCCTACCAGACCGGCGAGAACCCGTCGCAGGAATATGCTCTCCAAGGCCCCAAGCATCCGACGCTTGGCATCGCCATGGACATGAGCATTGGACTCAAAATTAAATCCGGCGCCATCTGCACCCTGTCCCTGTCCTTCAACAATGACGGCCCGTTGGGAACCTTCTTTCGCTACATCTGTGACAACGGCACTTACATCGCGCGCTACGATGAACTGTTGGACGGCAAGAACAATCCCATCGATGTGTCCAAGGTCGATGTCTCCATGAACGGCATTGAACTGCAGGACCGGGAATTTTTCTCAGCAATTCGCGAGAACCGCGAACCGAATGCCAGCGTCGCTCAATGCCTGCCGGCGATGCAGACTCTCGGGAGGCTGGAGCGGCAGTTGCAGAGCGGCAACGTTACCTGATTATGGTTTGGCATCCAGCCGACTGCACCGTGTAGCCTGGAGTTAACCCCAACCCCTTGGCCGGCGGCGAACCGCTCGCCGACTGCGTCGCATTTTATCCCAGCTCGCTCGATTGCCGGGTGGGCGGCGCTCGCGCGGTGCCGCAACCCACAAGTGGCCCATCGAACTCGCTAAGCCTTCGTACTCTCAAACGGCAGCCCGACGTAATTTTCAGCGAGGCTGGTGAGCGCGGCATTCGATCCCGTCAAATAGTCCAGTTCCGCCAGTTGCAGACGGTGGCTGAAGGGGTCTTCCGAGAACTTGTGCGTCAGCGAAGTGAACCACCACGAGAAACGCACCGCCTTCCAAATGCGCCGCAAGCAGATCTCCGAGTAACGATCAATGGGTTCCGTGCTGCCCGTTCGATAGTGCTCCACTAAGGCCTGATACAGCACGCGTACATCCGCAGCGGCGAGGTTCAAGCCTTTGGCGCCCGTCGGCGGGACGATGTGCGCCGCATCCCCGACCAGGAACAGGCGGCCGAATTTCAAGGGTTCCACCACGAAACTGCGCAAGGGAGCGATGCTTTTCGCGATTGATGGCCCGGTGATCAGCGCCTCACCCACAGGCGCGGGCAGGCGCAGGCGCAGCTCGTCCCAGAAGCGCGTATCGGGCCACGCGTCTAATTTCTCATCCAAGGGGCACTGCACGTAGTAGCGGCTGCGCGTCCCGGAACGCATGCTGCAAAGTGCGAAACCACGCTCGTGATTGGAATAGATCAATTCGTCGCCCACCGGCGGAACGTCCGCCAGAATCCCGAGCCAGCCGAAAGGGTAAATTCGCTCGAAGCTCTGCGAGGCCCCCGTGGGGATACTGCGCCGGCAAACGCCGTGATAGCCGTCGCAGCCGGCGATGAAATCGCAGTGCAGTTCATGGCTGGCACCGCCATGCGCATAACGCACGATGGGCTGCGAGCCCTCGAATCCTTCGACGCAAACATGGTCCGCGTCGAAAATCATTTTCGCACCGGCTGCCAGGCGCGCCTCGGTCAAATCCTTGGTGACCTCGGTCTGCCCGTAGACCGAGACGGAATCTCCGGTGAATCGCTTCAAATCGACGCGAAAGCTGCGGCCCGCGAATCCCAAAGCGAAGCCGTCGTGCAGCAACCGTTCACTCAGCAGGCGCTCGCCCACCCGCGCTTCCAGCAGCAAATCCACCGTTCCCGATTCCAACACACCGGCGCGAATACGCCCCGCGACATGCTGACGGCTCTGCCGCTCCAGCACCACGTTATCGACGCCGTGTAAATGCAGCAGTTGTGACAGCAACAGCCCGGACGGGCCGGCGCCTATGATCGCTACCTGAGTGCGGGCCATGGCAGGCCTCTAATGTGGAGATTGAGGCACAGCCTAGCAGCGTCACGCCAGCACTTTTGCACGATTAAGATGCGCGCCGGTACTTATCCGCCATGATGCCGGCGACGATATCCATTGGGGCTGACGCCGCCGTGGCGCCGAAAGAAGCGCGAAAAATACGCCGGATCCTTGAAACCGAGTTCTGCGGCAATGTCGCTCACCGAACTGCCGGCATATACCAGGCGCCGGCGCGCCTCCAATGCCAGCCGTTGCTGAATCAATTCAAACGCCGTGCAACCGGCTTCGCGGCGGCAGAGTCGATTCAAGCTGGTCTCCGACAATGCGAGCTGCAGGGCGTAGCGCCGCACCGGCCAGTGTCTGAGGTACTGCGCCTCGATCAAGCGCCGAAAACGCCGCAGCCGCTCCGCATCGGCGGAGCGGTGAAATTCGGGCGCGGCGTTCACCTGGGTTCCATGCGCCAGAATCCACAGCACGCTGCAGGCCAGCCAGCTCCCCACCGGAGCGGCCCAGCTGCCTGGCTGCCCGAAGTCATCGCGCAGCTGATCGAGCAGGCGGCGCACTCGCGTCGCAAGCTCGGGGTCCTGCCGCAGATCGATGGCGCGCGCAGCGGAAAACAAGGCCTCGATCGATGCATGACATGGCCGCGCCGCCGCGCTCAGCACGCGCCCGAGATCCACGGTGAGCACCAGCCCGTCGGTGTCGGCGCGGAAGCGGAAACTGTGCACGGTCCCGGCAGGGATGATCATGACCGCCGGCCCGGCAAGATCGGCGCGCGTGTCGTCCAGAGTTACCGTGACCGGTCCCGCGCTCACCAGCACGCACTGGCTGAGCAGAGTGTGCCGGTGGGTGCCGATTTTCCACAGATACTTGCGGCTGCGCGATTGGATGTCTTCGATGTGCACGCCGTCGGCCTGGCTGGTTGCGCCCGGCACTTCGCCATACAACGAGAAACTCGGAATATTCCGCCGCAAGGATCGCATCGCGCCGCTCATTGATTGCTGGTGACGTCCTTCACCAATAGTACTTCGCAGGCGCCCGCGCCGGTGTCATCGCGTGACAACGACGTCTTGATCCACGTGCCGTCGTCGCGCACGCCGTCCACCAGTTCGCCCGACAATGTCACGACCTGCCCCGGTCGCAGCCGCGCCAATTGATGTGCAATCAACCGGTCCTGCGGAATCACATGGGTGTTGGCGCTGTGCGTGATGATGGATTCCCTTTGGATGGCTGACTGTGCCGGCGCCCGCCAGAAGTAAAACCGATTGGCTTGATAGATATCGAGCTTGCGAAGAATTCGATTATCCGACATCGGTCCCCACCCCAACGCCAGATCCTCCGGAACGAGATCTGACAGCGCGTCGAAATGGTATCGCTCGCGAGCCAGGATGCGGGCGGTGATCTGATAGTCGGCGCGCACGGTCAATGTCCAACGCCCGACTTGTACTCTTTCGCCATCAGCCACGGCAATTTGCTGCGGATCGCCGACGGCCAGTACGCCGTCAGCCGGATGCAGCGGACGGTTGGTAAACCAATTCCACCCGCCCCAGCCGATATAGGCGAGCAGTGCTAATTTAAGGATGGGGTGGCGCCACATGCCCTCACTGTGGCGCAAAACAACACCCTGTTCCGTGACCCGGGTCGGAACTCAAATGCCCACGGCCGCCGGGGGTATGCCCGAGGGCCGCGCGCTCTTAAATGAGCGAACTCGCGCCAGTCGGACGAACCCGCGCGCTAGACGGGATTTCTCGCGCTAGCCGGGCACTCGCTCAGGCGGGCTTTTGTGCCCAGACCTTGCACCAGCCGCCAGCCGGTACGCTCTTGCCCGCGAAAATATTGCAGCCGGCAGTGGCATCCCCGGCCTTGCCTTGAAACTGCGCACAGGTGCTGCATTTTTGCGTCGGCTTGAACGTGGGATTCGCCGCGGCATCGACTTTGCCGGCATCGGCCACGAAGCCGAGGGCTTGCGCGGTGGGATCCTTGGGGTCGAGCGGCGGCAGGCCCGCAGCGGCGGCCGAACCACTCATGAGGCCCATGGCCGGAATGAATGCACCGGCGATCAATCCGCCCTTGACGATAGCTCGACGAGAGATCTTGTTTTGCATTGGGTATCCTACGGGTGAGAAACTTGCCTTCATTCTCACGCTTTTCCCGAATCAATTGCCACAATAAAAGTTAATAAATCTGGTTTTTTAGCGCGAACGATTCTCACTAACATTTGCAATCGCACATGGGCGCGCCCATCACGACGCGATGGCGAGCAACCAATCCCGGAACAGCTGTACTTCCCGGCGTATTCGCTGCGGTCGCTCCGGTGTGATCACAAAGTAGGAATTGTCATCGTCGAATTCGCGCGTCAACGCTTTCACCAGCCGACCGGTCGAGAAATATGCGCCGAGAAAGATGCGGTGCGCCAGCGCCACCCCGGCACCCGCCGCGGCAAGTTCCAATGCGGCAATGGTGGTGTCGACAGTGAGCCCCGGATTTGCGGGCGCAGCGCCCAGATCGAGCACCTGGCGCACCTTCAGCCAATGCTTCTCGTATCCCATGATGTGAATGGGGTGGCTGGACAGCAGGCTGACGGGATCGCCGCCGGCCTCTGCCTCCTGCAACGCGGCGGGACTACATAGCGGAATAATGCTTTGATTCATCAGATGCTCGGATCGGTATCCATGCCAATGCCCTGCGCCGTAGCGAATCTCAAGATCCGTCGCTTCGTCGAACACGGCGTTGTCCCAAATCACCGACGACAGCCGCACATCAACAGAGGGATTGGCACTGCTGAATTCCGGAAGTTTGGGAGCGAGCCACAAAGCCGCAAGCGACACCGGCGCATGCACGGTGATCTCGACCCTTTCCGATCGGCCGAATAATCCGACGGTGGAATCTGCCAGTTCTTCGAATGCCTTGCGCACCGGCGGCAAATAGGCCACGCCCATTGGCGAAAGCTTGACTCCCCGCGGCAGCCGCTCGAACAAAGTAAAGCCCAGGTGCGCCTCGAGGGCGCGGATTTGGTAGCTGATGGCCCCCGAGGTCAGATTTAGCTCCGCCGCCGCCGCGGCAAAGCTGGACGTGCGGGCGGCCGCTTCAAAGGCCCGCAGCCAGGTAAGGGTGGGCAGACCGACGACGGGGCGAATTTGGGCCAAACAAGCCTCTGCACTAAAATTTTAGGGTCAAAGGTACCAAAATACTGGCTTGTACACCCCCTAACGATCAATTTATTGTGGCCTCAATGAAAACACACACGCGCGTGGTCGTAGTCGGCGGCGGAATGATGGGCGCCAGCCTGCTCTATCATCTGGCGTTGGAGGGCTGCTCAGACACTGTTTTGTTCGAAAAGAGCGAGCTGACCTCCGGCTCCACATGGCATGCCGCCGGACAGTGTCCGAGCATCACCGGCAGCTACAACCTCGCGAAAATTCACGCTTACAGCAATCAGTTGTACCCGAAGCTCGAAGCGCTTACCGGGCAGTACGTCAGCTGGCATCCCTGTGGAGGGCTACGCCTCGCCAACAATGAGCACGAACTGGACTGGCTCAAGTATGTGTATGGATACTCGAAGAGCATCGGCTTCAGCATGGATATCGTCGGGCTCGACGATATCAAACGCTTAAATCCCTTCCTCACCACCGACAATGTCATTGCGGCCGCGTGGACTCGGGATGATGGCCATGGCGATCCTTCAGGTTTATGCAATGCGTTGGCCAAGGCGGCGCGCGACTTGGGCGCGACCGTGATGCGCCACACCCGGGTCCTCGGGATTCAATACCGTCCGAGCGGCGAGTGGGAAGTGCTCACCGACAAGGGCAGCATTGTGGCTGAGATGGTGGTGAACGCCGCCGGTTGCTACGCGCGCCAGGTCGCGGCCATGGTCGGCGCGGATGCGCCCATCACGAATATGCAGCACCACTATGTCGTGACCCATCCGATTCCCGCCTTTATGGAACGCAGCGGCGAAATCCCGGTGATGCGCGATTCGTACACCTCCGGATATTTCAGGCAGGAGCAGAAATCCGGCTTGATGGGTGTTTATGAGAGCACCGGCCTGCACGAGGCCTGGGCGCCGCGGGGGTATCCGGAGTGGGAGGCCTCGAACGAATTGTTTCCGGACGATCTGGATCGCATCGCGCCATGGCTGGAGCGCGCCATCGAACGCATGCCCATCTTCGGCGAAGTGGGAATTCGGCGCGTCATCAATGGCGCCATCCCGCACACCGCCGATGGCGCGCCCCTGCTCGGGCCCACCGCGGGCCTGAAGAACTTTTGGATGTGTTGCGGCACCTCGTTCGGCATCGCGCAAGGCGGCGGCTGCGGCAAGTACCTGGCACAGTGGATGCTGCACGGCGACGCCGAGATCAACATGGCGGAATTCGACCCGCGGCGCTTCGGCGCCTTCGCCGACGAGGCTTACGTGCGCGACAAGGTGTTTCTGGATTATCGATTGACCTTCACCACGCGCAGACCCGGCGAAGAGGAGCCGGCAGGACGCCCCCGCAAGGTGAGCCCGCTGCATGAGAAGTTGCTCGCCCAGGGCTGCGTGCACAGCGAAACCTTCGGCTGGGAGCGTCCCAAATGGTTTTCGCTTGATGGTCGCTCCGAGGACCATAGCTACCGCCGCAACAATGTGTTCGAGGTGGTGCGCGACGAGGTCGCGGCCGTGCATGAGCGCGTCGGCGTGCTCGATCTGACGGGATTCGCCAAGTACGACATCAGCGGCCCCGGCGCCGAGGCTTTTTTGAATCGTGTTTGCGCCAATCAGGTACCGCGCAAGGTGGGCGGCATTGCTCTCGTACACCTGTTGTCCCCTGGCGGGCGCATTCAGGGCGAGATGACCCTCACTCGCTTGGGCGAAGACGCCTTTTACGCACTGTCCGCTGCCGCGGCGGAACTGCGCGATCAGGATTTGCTCAGGCAAAGCCTGCTGGCGGGCGAATCGGTGCGCATCCTGAATGTCACCGAGCAACGCGGCGTGCTGGTGCTGAGCGGCCCGCGCTCGCGCGAAGTGCTTTCTCGATTGACCGACGCCGATCTCGGCAACGATGCCTTCCGCTGGCTGCGGGGCCGCGAGATTCGCATTTCTGGTGAGCCGGTGCGCGCATTGCGCGTCAGTTACGTAGGAGAGCTTGGGTGGGAGCTGCACCCGGCGCTGAACTTCATGCCTGCCCTGTACGATGCCGTTTGGGAAGCGGGCCGACCGTTCGGCATCGCAAACTATGGTCTGTACGCGGTCAATTCCATGCGCATCGAAAAAGGTTACAAGGCTTGGTCGGCGGAACTCACCAACGAATTGAATATGCTCGAGGTGGATATGTCGCGCTTCATTCATTTGGACAAGTCTGACTTCGTCGGCAAGGCCGCCACGCTGGCATCGCCGCAGCGCGACTTGAAGATCGTCTACATTGAAGTCGCGGCCACCGACACCGATGCGCGTGGCGGCGAGCCGGTATTGGTGGGGGATCGCTCCGTCGGCGTGGTCACTTCCGGCGCCTACGGACATCGAGTCAAGAAAAGCCTCGCGTTCGCCTGTGTGCCGCTGGAATTTGCGGCGCCGGGGGCTCGCTTCGACCTGCTCATTCAGGGCGAGCGGCGTGCCGCCACGGTACTGCAAGCGCCCGCCTTCGATCCCGACAACTCACGGATGAGAGCTTAAATGAGCATCGATCTTCCCTCCCGAGCCAGAGTAGTCATCGTCGGCGGCGGCGTCATCGGCTGCTCCGTGGCCTACCACCTCACCAAGATGGGCTGGAATGACATCGTGCTGCTCGAACGCAAGCAGTTGACCAGCGGCACCACCTGGCATGCGGCCGGCCTGGTCGGTCAATTGCGCCAGAGCATCAATATGACCAAGCTGGCACGCTACACCGGCGACCTGTATCGCGGCCTGGAAGCGGAGACCGGACAGGCCACGGGCTACCGTCAATGCGGCTCGCTGTCCTTGGCTACGACCCCTGGTCGCATGGAAGAATTAAAGCGCAATGCCTCCATGGCCAAGGTGTTCGGATTGGCCGTCAATGTGGTGAGCCCTGGCGAAATTCGCTCACTGTATCCGCTCGCCAGTCTCGACGATGTCATCGGCGGCATTCATATCCCGAGCGACGGCTATGCCAATGCCGTCGACATCACGCAGGCATTGGCCAAGGGCGCGCGCTCTCGGGGCGCCCAGATTTTTCAGGACCTCAAGGTCACCGCCATTCATCACGACGGGCACTCGGTCAAGGGTGTGCAGACCGACCGCGGACGCATCGACGCGGACTACGTCGTGTTGTGCGGCGGCATGTGGACCCGCGACCTGGCGGCCGGCATCGGCGTCACCGTGCCCCTGCACGCCTGCGAGCACTACTATGTGCTGTTCAAGGACGTTGCGGGTTTGAGTCCCGACATGCCCGTACTGCGCGACTATGACCATTGCAGCTACTTCAAGTACGACGCCGGCAAATTGCTGGTGGGGGCCTTCGAGCCGCACGCTCGTCCGTGGGGTGCCGATGGAATTCCCGATGATTTCGCCTTCGGCGAGATCGACGGCGACTTCAATCACTTCGAGCCCGTCTTGATCGACGCCATGCGCCGCATCCCGGCATTGGAACAGGCAGGTATTCAAAAATTCTTCTGCGGCCCGGAGAGCTTTACGCCCGACGTGCGCTACCACTTAGGCGAGTCGACCGAGCTCAAGAATTGCTTCGTCGCGGCCGGCCTCAATTCCATCGGGCTGCAATCCGCCGGCGGCATCGGCAAGGTGGTGTCGGAATGGATTCGAGAGGGTCATCCGCCGGTGGATTTGTGGGAAGTCGACGTCCGGCGCAACATGCCGTTTCAAATCAATCGCAAGTACTTGAAGGCCCGAGTCTCGGAAAGCTTGGGTCTGCTGTATGCCACGCACTGGCCGTTCCGGCAGTACGAGACGGCACGCGGCGTGCGCAAATCGGCGTTGCATGACCGCTTGGCCGCGGCCGGCGCCTGCTTCGGCGAGGCATACGGCTGGGAGCGTGCCAATTGGTACGCTCTCGCGGGCACCCTCCCCTCTGGCGCGTCGCCTCACTATGAATACAGTTACGGTCGGCAGAACTGGTTTGAGCACAGCGCCAAAGAGCATCGCGCCGTGCGCAGCGGTGTCGGACTTTTCGACCAATCTTCGTTCGCAAAATTCCGCCTCGAAGGCCGGGACGCCACGCGCGTGCTCAACCGAGTCTGTGCCAATGACGTGGACGTTGCGACGGGAAGGATGGTGTACACGCAATGGCTGAACGAGCGCGGTGGGATCGAGGCGGATCTGACCGTCACGCGCTTGAGCGAGACGGCCTATCTCATCGTGAGCGGCGCGGAAACTGAGAGCAAGGACGGCAATTGGCTGCAACGGCACATCGAGCCTCACGCCAATTGCGTATTGACCAATGTGACTTCCGGCATGGGCGTACTGTCGGTGATGGGTCCCCGCTCGCGGGAGCTTCTGCAATCGCTCACCCCGAACGATTTATCGGACTTAGCCTTCCCCTTCGCCACCAGTCAGGTGATCGAGCTGGGTTACGCGCTGGTGCGCGCGTCGCGGATCACCTTCGTCGGCGAGCTCGGCTGGGAGCTATACGTGCCGACGGAATTCATGCAGGGCGTCTATGACGAATTGACGGCCGCGGGCCCGCGCTTCGGGTTGGTGCACGCGGGTTATCACGCGTTGAATTCACTGCGCATGGAGAAGGCGTACCGGCATTGGGGCCATGACATTGCCGACGAGGACACGCCCCTCGAAGCGGGACTTGGTTTTGCGGTCAAATGGGACAAGCCGGGCGGATTCATCGGCCGCGAGGCACTGCTGCTGCAAAAACAAACCGGCTGTACCAAGCGCCTGGTGCAGTTCAAGCTCAAGTCGCCCGAGCCACTGCTCTACCATAACGAACCCATCTGGCAG
Source organism: Gammaproteobacteria bacterium (assembly GCA_040004115.1). GTDB lineage: Bacteria > Pseudomonadota > Gammaproteobacteria > Steroidobacterales > Steroidobacteraceae > Bog-1198. Next base: position 17,111 of record JBDUBO010000072.1, read on the forward strand.
GGCAGCTCCTTGGTCGGATACATACGCTCCGGAATGTACGCGCATACCTTGGGAGCGGCGGTGGGATTGGGATATGTCACCGTCGCGAATGGCGGCGTGGTCAAGGACATCGGCGCGGACGATTTTGAGATCGAAGTGGCAGGCGTGCGCCATCCGGCAACCGCGTCGCTTCGTCCCCTGTACGACCCGAAAAACGAACGCATCAAATGTTGAAGCCTTAAGGACCACCGAGGTTATGTCATGAGTGTTACCAGCACCGAGGCCGTGCGTGAGCCCGCCCTGATCGACCAGCTCGCCGCCAACACCAAGTTGGGGTACAGCCTGGACCGCAAGTTCTACTGCGACGACGCGGTATTCGCGGCCGACATGGAGCAGGTCATCGGCCGCAAGTGGCTGGTCGCAGGCCACACCGATCGGGTGCGCAACAAGGGCGATTACTTTCTGTTCAAGGTGGGGAACGAGTCCCTGATCATCGTGCGCAGCGATGATTCAACCATCAACGCTTTCTACAATGTGTGCCGCCACCGCGGCTCCCTTATCTGCACCAAGCCGGAAGGGCGGGTGGCGCGCCTCACTTGCGGCTATCACGCTTGGAGTTACGGATTGGATGGGGCGCTGCTCGCCGCACGGTTGATGCCTGCGGATTTCTCAAAGAAGGACAACGGCCTGCACCGCTGCCACATCCGGGTGTTTCACGGCTTCATCTTCGTCAATTTGTCCGACGATCCACCGGTGGACTTCGATGCGGCGTTCGGTGATCTGGCGCCCTATCTGGATTTTCATGGGTTCGCGGACGCGAAAATCGCTTATAGCCAGTCCTATCCCACCACGGCCAACTGGAAATTGATCGTAGAGAACTTCGTCGAGTGTTATCACTGCGCGCCGGCGCATCCGGAATTCTGTTCCATGCATCCGCCTGAGGCCCTGATTGCTTTCGGTGCGGGCCCGAGTTCAGGCCCTGCCGATGCGGTGGAAAAATATCTGCCGGCGGTGCGGGCCTGGGAGGCACGGGCGGCCAGTCTCGGCCGTCCCATCGGAACCGTCGATGATGGGCCTGAGTCATCGCACTTGAGGCTGCTGCTGCAGCGGACCATACGCGAGGGCTACGAGACCGAATCTCAGGACGGCCGGCCGGTGTCCGTGCTGATGGGCAAGCGCCTGGGCTTCGACCAGGGGCGCATGTACCTGTCGTTTAGCCCCTTCACGCAGCTGGTGGCCACCAATGATTTCGCCGTATTGTTTCTGTTCACTCCGCGTAGCACCATGCACACGGACGTGGATCTGTATTGGCTGGTCGACGGCAAGGCCTCCGAGGTCGACATCAAGAGAATGATCTGGGGCTGGGACGAGACCACCAAGCAGGACAAGGAGATCACCGAAAACAACCAGGCGGGTATAGTGTCGAAGCATTACCGGCCCGGGCGCTATTCGGAACATGAGCGCCGGGTGGTCACGTTTCAGCAGTGGTACTTTGCGCAGTTTGGGCATCAGCTGAGCGCTGCGCATGCGTGACATCGCCGCGAGAGTTGGTTGGTCGATTGACTGCGAGGAACTGCAATGCCGGGGCTTGATTTGGTGCCGGAACTTGATTTGGAGGGTATCAGCCGATCCGTCGTGAAGCTGCGTGCGGATGTGCCCGAAGATGCGTTTACCGCGGGAATTTTAGGATCACAGCGCACCGGTAGCGGCGTTGTCATCAATTCCGAGGGCCTGATCCTGACCATCGGCTACCTGGTTACCGAGGCCACGGATGTGTGGCTAACCACCCCGGACGGCCGTGAACTGGCCGGCCACCCCTTGGCCTACGATCAAGTGACGGGATTTGGATTGGTCATGCCGCTGGAGAAGGCCGACCTGGCTCCGCTTCCCTTGGGATCTTCGGCGGACCTCAAGGTCGGCGACCAAGCCTATGTGGTGAGCTCACCCGAGTTCACCGAACCGCTGGCCGTGCGAGTGTTCGCGCGGCGCGAATTTGCCGGCGCCTGGGAATATCTTTTGGACGACGCGATATTCGCGACTCCGGCCCATTCTCATTGGTCGGGGGCCGCATTGATCGACACCCATGGAACCTTGGTGGGATTGGGTTCCTTGCTGGTGCGAGAGCTGCAGGGCAGCCAGGAAATCAATGCCAATATGTTCGTGCCCATCGACTTGCTCAAACCCATACTCGAGGAACTGAGCACCCGCGGCCGCACTTCGCGCCAGACGCGTCCCTGGCTGGGCGTTTACGCCGTGGAAATGACCGGCCGCGTCTACGTCACGGGAGTCGCCGATGGCGGCCCGGCGCAATTGGCGGATATTCGCGAAGGCGACCTCATCAGTCGTGTGGCGGATCACGACGTCGCCACCCTGCCCGACTTCTACCGGCGCCTATGGTCCATGGGTCCAGCGGGGACCGGCGTGCCGTTAACCGCGATTCGCGGCAGTACGCGGCTGCAGGTGAACGTGCGATCCATCGACCGCGGGGACTTGCTCAAGCGGCCGCAAGCGCATTAGACCGCAATGCGATTTGCCGACTCCATGCGTTCGCCGCCACCACGCCGCGTCTTGGTCCTCGGAGCCACCGGCACCATCGGCCTGGCTTGCGTGCGCGCACTTCTTCGCCGCGGCCACGAGGTCGTGTGCGTGGTCCGGCGTACTGCGGGGGTTGCGGGGTCACTCGCAGCGGATGACAGCATTCGGCTTCTCACCGGCGCACAGGTCCGTTTCGGCGACGTCACCGATCCGCAATCCCTGTTGCACGATGGGTTTCGCGGCGAGCGCTTCCATGCCATGGTGTCGTGCCTGGCCTCGCGAACCGGCGCGCCCGAAGACGCGTGGGCCATCGATCATCGGGCCCATTGTCACGCCCTCGCGGCGGCTCAAAATGCCGGTGTCTCGCATGTCGTGCTGTTGTCCGCCATCTGCGTGCAGAAGCCACTCCTCGCGTTCCAACACGCCAAATTGGCGTTCGAAAAGCTGCTGGTCGAGTCTGGCGTGAAATATTCCATCGTGCGGCCGACGGCATTCTTCAAGTCCCTCTCGGGGCAGGTTGAGCGGGTGCGACGCGGCAAGCCCTTCCTGGTCTTCGGAGACGGCAAACTAACGGCATGCAAACCAATCAGCGATGATGATCTTGCCGATTTTCTGGCCGATTGCCTGGACGACGAGACTCGCTGGAATCGCGTGCTCCCCATCGGGGGGCCGGGCGATGCCATCACGCCGTTGCAACAGGGCGAACGCTTGTTTTCACTGCTCGGGCGCCCGCCGAGCATTCGACGGGTCAGCGTGCGAGTACTCGATGCCGTCATCGGTGTACTGGGAACCGCAGGTCGCCTGTCGCCGGCACTGCGGCGAAAGGCCGAGCTTGCGCGCATCGGCCGCTACTACGCC
>JBDUBO010000073.1:0-20408 GCA_040004115.1 Gammaproteobacteria bacterium
TGACGATCACTTTGCCGTTCTCGGCCAGCGCTTCGCCGATCGCGTCCAGCGACTCGTCCACCGCCGAATCGATGAAACCGCAGGTGTTGACCACCACGAGGTCGGCGGCCGCATAGCTGGCGGCAACTTCATACCCCTCGGCGCGTAGCCGAGTCAGTATGCGTTCCGAGTCGACCAGTGCTTTGGGGCAGCCCAAGCTGACAAAGCCCACTTTCGGGCTTTTGCGATTGACGGTTTTCAAGATAGCTAGGAGTGGTGGCGGGTAGTCGATTCGATTGTACTCCAAAACCGCTCTTTCCGGCCGATAAACACTGTGCCGCGGCCTCCTTGCGGGCATTCACTGCCGCCGGCGCAACTGTCAAATTCCGGGCCGTGAAATCTGCGACATGGCGCAAAAAAACCGGCCTGGGAAGCGGCGGTACTCCCTCAAGAACGGCGGCAACGGTCCGATAAAGACTTTGGATGTGGTCACCGGTCCGCCCGAGGGGGTGAAGTGAACACAAACGGTAGGGCCTAAAGGGCCGGTGGATTAACTTTCAGGAGTTCTTAAATGTCACTTACACTGAATACGAATATCAATTCGCTCAATGCACAGCGAAATCTGGTGGGCTCGCAGGCCACGTTGTCTCAGGCCTTGCAACGCCTGTCCTCGGGCCTGCGCATCAACAGCGCGGCCGACGACGCCGCGGGTCTGGCCATCAGCAACCAGTTCACCACGCAGATCAACGGTACGAATCAGGCCGTGCACAATGCGAACGACGCCATTTCCGAGACCCAGACTGCCGGCGGCGCGCTCTCGACGCTGACCGACAACTTGCAGAGCATTCGCACCCTCGCGGTCGAATCAGCCAACGGTTCGAACAGCGCCTCGGATCGGGCCGCTCTGGATCAACAGGTGCAGCAGCAGATTGCTGAAATCACGCGTATTGCGTCGCAGACCTCGTTCAACGGCTTGAACGTCCTCGACGGCAGCAGCGGCGTAACCACCTACCAAGTCGGCGCCAATGTGGGCAACACGATTTCCGTCAACCTGGCGCAGGGCGTACGCGCCGATCAAATCGGACAGGTTGCCGCGGCGACCAGCGGTGCGGTCACCGCGACTGCGCTGACGGGCAGCAATCTCACCATTCAAGTGGGCACTGGAACCGCAGCCAGCGTCGGCGCCAGCGTGGCCGGCTCGGCCAACGCATCGAACGCACTGGCTGGTGAATCGTCGAGTTCGGCATATGCGAAGGCGGCGGCCATCAATGCGGCCGGCGCAGCGGGCCTCACGGCCAGCGCGTCGACCACGGTCACCGCGGCCGGGGCGTTTTCCACCATTACGGGCGGCACCGCAGGCACCACGTATGGCTTGACCATCAACGGTGTGTCCATTTACGCGGCCGGAACTGCCGTGGCAACCGGCCAGCAGTTGACTGGTTCCGGTGTGGCCACCCAGATCAATCTGTACTCATCGCAGACCGGCGTGTCGGCCAGTCTGTCGGGAACCGGTGCTTTGGTGCTGACAGCGGCCGATGGCCGCGATATCACCCAGACCGAGACTGTGACTGCCGGAACCGGCGGAACAGGCACCGGCGCGGGCATCGGCGCCTCGGGCACTCAAACCGTGGGCAAGGGCACCATTACACTGTCCGCCGCGAGCAACATCGTGATCGGCGGCGCAGGTTCGGCTGATATCGGCTTCGGGGCGGGCGGGCAGACCATTGCTCTGGGCAACGCCACATTGGCCAACTCCAACGTGCTGACGGTCGCGGGCGCCAACTCCACGATCGCCGCGGTCGATTCCGCGCTGGCAACGGTCAGCGGCTTCCAGAGCCAATTGGGCGCCATCCAGAACCGCTTCACGTCGACGGTCGCGAATCTTCAGGCCACCAGCCAGAATCTGACCTCTTCGCGCAGCACCATTCAGGATGCGGACTTTGCAGCCGAAACGGCCAAGCTGACCCAGTCGCAAGTGTTGCAGCAGGCCGGCATTTCGGTGTTGGCACAGGCCAACCAGGAGCCGCAGTTGATTCTGAAGCTCCTGCCGTAAGAGTCGTTTAGTAGTTTTCGAGTTTGATTGCCGCTGCCCGGGCGGGTATACGCCCGGGCAGCGCTCTGCGGGACGCGGTCCTCGGTCGCACGGAGCCACCGTTAACGAACAGGAGTCTCCAGTCAGTTAATTAGAGCAACGCAGGTGACGACATGGCTAGCGACGGCAATCCGGTAAAGATACCGGCGGCAAGCCTAGTGCACGGAAGTCAGGCCCAGATACCGGTTTCGAATCACGAGCGCGGCGGCAAGACTTTGCCGCTTGGCGGCAAGCCGGCGGCCACTCATCAGGCGGCTGCGAAGCCGACCAATGCCGCCTCGGTTGAGGCGCTCATCGCGCAACTCAACAAGCATCTCAATGATTCTGGCCGGCCCAACGAATTCCGGCTGGATCCAAACTCGGACAACAAGCTCATCCAACAGATCAATCCGGCTACCGGCGAAGTGGTGGGAGAGTTCTTGGCGTCCGAGTTTCCGGCGCTGGCTCGCAGCGTCGGAGTATCAGGCGTGCTGGTGGATAGCCGAGCATAAGCGCACTGCCGGCAGGCGCAATCGCGCCTGGTACGTCTCTTGCTTAAGTCCTTATCTTAAGTGCCGATAAATCGGCTAACGGAACCAAGCGAAGGATCTCATGAGCTCCACCATAGCATCGACGGCGACCTCCGCCGGCAACACGGTCATCTCCTCAACCGGCATCGGGTCGGGGCTGGATATCAACGGCATCGTGACCTCGCTGACCACGGCCGCGGGGTTGGCCCAAAACACTCAACTTTCGGATCGCCAGGGTGCGCTCACCGCCCAGGTATCTGCCTATGGCACGTTCAAGAGCGCCTTGGAAACCTTGCAGGCTGCGCTGACGAACCTGCAGACACCGAGCACTTTGGCGGGCCGAACCGCGACATTGAGCGACGACAAGGTGGCCTCGGGCTCCGCTGCCTCCAGCGCTATTCCCGCGCAGTATTCCCTGCAAGTGCAAAACCTAGCGACCGCAGCAAGCTTGGCGTCGACGCCGCTGGCAGCTGCCACCGCGACGGTAGGAACCGGCACGCTGAGCATCACGGTGGGAGGCAATTCTGCGTCGATCAGCATTGATTCGACCAACAATACTCTCGCCGGCATTGCCGCTGCGATCAACGCGGCGCCGAACAACCCGGGAGTGAGCGCCACCATTCTCACCACCGCGGAGGGCGCGCGTCTGGTGCTCACCGGCAGTACGACGGGCGCCGCAAACGCCATTACGGTTACGCAGTCGGGTGGCGACGGCGGGCTGGCCGCATTGACCTACGATCCTGCGAACGGCGTGACCAACCTGACTCAGACCCAGGCCGCGAACGACGCAAATTTTTCGGTCAATGGCTTCGCGGCGACCAGTCCCAGCAATCAAGTGACTGCGGTCATCAGCGGCGTCACCCTGAATTTATTGGGTACAACGGCGCCCAATACGCCCGCGACCTTGACGATCGGCAACGACACATCGGGGGCCCAAACCTCGATCGGCACTTTCGTGACCGCGCTCAATGGCCTGATCACGAGCATTCAAAGTCTCACCAGCTACGATCCCGCGACTCAAACCGCGGGGCCGCTGCTCGGCAACGCCACCCTGGGGTCTTTCCAGAACCAATTATCGAAAATCCTTGATCAAGTTAAAGTGGGCAACAGCGGCGCGGGCACCTCGCTCGCGTCCCTGGGAATCGCCGCCAATCCGCAGGGCACCTTCAATACGAAGTCTGACACGCTGGGCAATGCATTGACCGCGAGCCTTGCGTCAGTGGGGAATTTCTTCGGCGGCAGCCACGGCATTGCAACTCAGCTCAACAGCCTGATCAACCAATATGCGCAGGCCGGCGGCCTGCTGGATTCGATCAATCAGGGGCTGAAGTCGAGTCTGGCCGATGTGGCCAAGCAGCAAACGGCATTGAACGCGCGGCTTGCGACTTATGCGGCCACTTTGACCAAGGAATACAACGCAATGGACACGGCCGTCGCTCTGCTCAAGCAGACTCAAACCTACTTGACGGCTACGTTTAATCCGAACTCCTTCAATTCGAGTTCATCGAGCAACAGCTCATTGGGCAGCGGAACCTTGAGCACCGGCGGTTAGGCGCGCAATGTACGGGCAAAATCCAGCGGCTCAGTACCGCGCCGTACGCAGCCACGGTTTGGTGGCGGACGCCAGTCCGACGCGGCTGGTGCAGATCACGTTCGAGGGCATTCTTTCGCATCTGGCGACCGCGCGCGGCTGCATGGCGCGCATCCGGGACAACCGGCCGCTCAACGACGTCATTGCCAAGGGAACGGCAATGGGCAAGGCGATCGGCTTGATCGGCCAACTCAACGGTACTTTGAACATGGCGCAGGGCGGTCAGGTAGCCGAGAACTTGCGAGCCCTGTACGAATACATGATGCACAGGCTCACCCTGGCCAATGCGACCAATGACCAGGGCGTGGTTGCGGAAGTCGCCGGCCTCGTTGCCAAGATCAAGAGCGGCTGGGATCAAATCGTTACGGACTCCCGATGAGCGGCACGCCCGACACGGCGCTCGAACAGGCACTCGCACTATCGCATCGCCTGCTCGAGGCGGCGGACCAATCCAATTTCGAACAGGTCACGATTCTCGACGCGGAGCGCTTGTCGCTGTTACAGTCGCTCCGGCTTCAGCGCGACAGTATGAGCGAGGGCGCCCGGCTGATGCTTCGGCAAGTCGCCGAATTGAACGAGCGGGCGATCCGCTTGGTGGATCATCGGCAGCGCATCAAGCAGCGGGAATTGGATTTGGCCGCCGTTGGGCGCCGTGCAGTTTCTGTTTATTCCACAACCCGGTAACAACGCTACACAGTTACTTTCAAGGCGGAGAGCCATGCCTGAGCCGTTTCTCGGCGATGGGTTGATATTCGAGGACTTGCTGCCCGTACAGTGGACGGCGGGTCCGCCGGCGGAAGGCTTGACGCTCGCCCGCCTGAATGCCGACAACCATCAGCTGCTCGGCGCCGAAGCCTCGCTCGACGAAGTGCGCGTACATGAAGCTCTCAAGGATGAATCTCCGGCGCTGGTGCATGAGCTGCAGCGGCTGGAATACAAAGTGAATATCTTGCTGCGGCTCACCGCTGAACTTGCTCTGCGCAGCAGCGGCCTGCCCGCGGCGCAGCGCGTGCGACTCACATCCCGCGCCTTGGAGTGGTTCGGCGCCGAGACGCTCGCCGTCGGCGCCACCGGTCTGTTGGCGGTCTACATCAACTCGTCTCTGCCGCAGCCCGTAAAGATTCCCTGCGAGGTTGCCGGGGAGCGAATGCAGGACAACTTGCGAGTCGCGCAAATTCGCTTCAGCGGCCTGAGCGATGCCGTGATCGAGCAACTCGACAAGCTCATTTTCCGGCACCATCGGCGCCTCGTCGCCGGCGCTAGGCTGGCCGCTCACTAGCTTCCCACCAGTTCGCTCTAGCAAAACTCTGCACGTATTTTTGCGACATTCCCCTACATGTGTTGCGGGGGAAGCCCATGTTCTTTTCTCTCGACTTCATCAGTTAGTATGTCGTCCGACGTGACATTGATTGAGCTATGTCAAAGGGTTAGGAGCAAAGGTTAAGAACAAACCCGAGATCTGTGGACTCCGTCACACTTTTTAACGGGAAGGAGCCCTGAACAGTGGCAGACGCCAAAGTTATTGTGATCGAATCGGTGGATTTGGAGGCCGACAGCCTGCAAACGCTGCTGCGTTTCTTGGACATCGAACCCATCCGCGTCCACGATCTGGACGAATTGCGTCAAACGCCGCACAGTGCATCGCAGGATTGCCTGGCCGTGATTGTCGGCAAGGAAATGGTGGCCAAGATTGGCCCCGCATTGGTCGCGCAGTTGCAAGCCATGCCGCAGCCGCTTCCGGTCATCTATTTGAGCAATCACGGGTTGCCGAAAATTGCCGAAAGCAGCGGCGACCTCGCCTGGTTCCATCTGGACCTGCCGGTCAAACAACGCCGCCTGTCGGCCGTGTTGAACCAGGCGCAGAACGTACGAGCCGGGCATCCCACCCAGCCGGGAGCGCATCGCTTTCGTCCCAGCGGCACTTCGCGCCCGATGCGGGCTGTGCACAAGCTCATTGAGCAGGTGGCGCCGTTCGATACCAATGTGCTGATTCTTGGCGAATCCGGCACGGGCAAGGAGATGGTGGCGCGCCACGTTCACGAGCTCTCGGGCCGCGCGGGGCATCCTTTCGTACCCGTAAATTGCGGCGCCATTCCCGCAGATCTCTTGGAAAGCGAGTTGTTCGGTCACGAAAAGGGCGCGTTCACCGGCGCCCTGTCCACACGCATGGGCCGTTTCGAGTTTGCCGAGGGCGGCACTCTGTTTCTGGATGAGATCGGCGACATGTCGCTGCAAATGCAGGTCAAGCTGCTGCGCGTGCTGCAGGAGCGCAGTTTCGAGCGCGTCGGCAGCAATCGCACCATTCGCTGCAACGTGCGCATCATTGCAGCGACGCATCGCGACTTGGACGCGGCGATCAGCGCCGGACGGTTTCGCGAGGATCTCTACTATCGGCTGAACGTATTTCCGCTGCAAATGCCGCCGCTGCGCGAGCGCCTGGAAGACCTGCCGGTCCTGATCGAGCACCTGGTGCAACGTCAGGGTCAGATCGCCGGCCGCCATATTCGCCTGGACAAGGACGCGATGAATTGCCTGGCGCGCAATCCCTGGCCGGGCAACGTTCGCGAGCTCGCCAACCTGCTCGAGCGTTTGGCCATTCTATTCCCCGAGCAGACCATCACAGCCGAAGACTTGCCGGACCGGTATCGTGCCAGGGGGGCGGCGGGTTGGTTCGGCAGCGGCATGCGGGTTGCGCCCAACGCGGCACCGGCGCTTGTCGATGAAATGATCGAGATCGGGGCAGACGCGCTGCATCCGGCTGTGGTGCACGTCGGCGGGGACGCCGAGGAAGTGCACCTCGAGGTAACGGCGGAACTGAACGGATTCGAGCTGCCGCGTGGCGGCATCGACTTGAAGGACCACCTGTCGGCGATTGAAATCGGGCTCATCCGCAAAGCGCTCGAAGAGGCCGACGGCACCGTCGCTGGGGCTGCGCGCCTGCTGCGCATGCGGCGCACTACTCTCGTCGAGAAGCTGCGCAAATACCGCTTGAGCGCCTGACAAATTATTGACGCCACCTTTCTGGCCGACCGCATCTTTCGCCTAACTGCTTGATGCGAAGAGCAAATACCGGCGAGGCACAGAAGTTGCTTTCTTTTGCGGTATGGCAGCCACTCAACTCGAGCTGATCGAAAACCGTCGCTCCGAATTACAGGCAGCGTTCCTCGCCTTTGGCAGTGTATCGGAGCACCTGTCCGGCGCGTTCGATTCGCTGCGTGCAGAAGTCGCGCAGCTGCGCGCCGAATTGAGCACGGCGCATGCAGGCAAGCAGCATTTGGCCGCGCGCCTCTCCGGCCTGATCGCGGGCCTGCCGGGCGGCGTGCTGGTGCTCGATTCCGCCGGCGAGATCCAGGAATGCAATCCTGCGGCGCGCGAATTACTGGGCGAACCGCTGCTCGCCCAAGGCTTTGCGGCCGTCTTTGAGCGTGAGGCTGCCGCCGGCGGCAGCGCCGCCGAGCATATTGAGCTTCGTGGCGGCCGCTTCGTGAATATCTCGCGTCGGGAATTGCAGAGCGGCGGCGAAGTTGTGCTGCTGACGGATGTGACCGAATCGCATTTGATGCAGGTGTTCCTGACGCGCCAGCAGCGCCTGTTGACGTTGGGAGAACTGGCAGCGGGACTCGCGCACCAGATCCGTACGCCGCTGGCGGCGGCACTGCTCTATGCCTCGCAGATGACGCTGCCCGGGCGCAAGCCTGAGGATCTGGCCCGCTGCGCCGAGAAAACCGCGGGCAGCCTCAAGCAACTCGACAAACTGGTCAACGACATGCTGGCGTTCACCCACGGCGGTGCTGCACGCGAGGTGGTGAGCGTGAGCGCCTTGCTGGAACAGGTGGCGCAGTGGCTGCGGCCGGCATTGCGGCGGGGGGGTCGTCTCACCATCCGTACTCAGGCGCCGGATCTGACGGTGCGCGCGAACGCGCCGTCGCTGGTATCTGCGGTTTTGAATCTGGCCACCAACGCGTTGCAAGCGGCGGGCACCGATCTCGATTTGGAATTGCTCGGGCGCCGCACCCCGGACGGACGGGCGCAAATCGTGGTCAGCGACAATGGGCCGGGCGTGCCGCCGCACATTCGAGCCCGCATTTTTGAGCCGTTCTTTACCACGCGCGCGCGCGGCAACGGCATTGGCCTTGCCATCGTCAAATCCGTGGTCGAGGCGCATCAGGGCAGCGTTTGCCTGGCCGAGGCTCCGTACGGCGCCACTTTCATCATCGAATTACCGGCAGAGGTCACTACATGAGCACCCTTATAGAGTCAGTCCTGGTGGTCGAAGATGACGCCGCGCTGCGCGACGCCTTGGTCGACACGCTGCGGGCCGCCGGCTTGCCCGCGCTCGGTGCCCCAGATACGCCCACCGCCTTGCAGTTTCTGCACAGCGAGCAGATCGCGCTGGTGATCTCGGATGTGCAGATGCCCGGCCCGGACGGCTATCAGCTGCTGTCGTCGATCAAGCGGCTGCGGCCGGACTTGCCGGTGGTTTTGATGACGGCATACGGTACCGTCGCCCGGGCCGTCGCGGCCATGCGCGAAGGCGCGACGGACTACATCGTCAAACCCTTCGATGCCCATGTGTTGATTGAGATGGCGCAACGTCAGTTGGCGCTGCGCGTGGTGCCGAACGAACTGATCGCCGTCGATCCGGAGTCGAAACGCTTGATTGCCTTGGCGCGCAAAATCGCGGCGAACGACGCCACAGTGCTCATCACCGGCGAGAGCGGCACCGGCAAGGAAGTGTATGCGCGCTTCATTCGCGACCATTCGCCGCGCGCCGCCGCCCCGTACGTCGCCATCAATTGCGCGGCCATACCGGAGAACATGCTCGAGGCCACACTCTTCGGCTACGAGAAGGGCGCCTTCACCGGAGCACTGGGAGCGCACGCGGGAAAATTCGAGCAGGCGCAGGGCGGCACGCTGCTGCTGGACGAGATTTCCGAAATGGATTTGGGCCTGCAGGCGAAAATCCTGCGTGTCTTGCAGGAGCGCGAGGTCGAGCGCCTGGGCAGCACCCGCACCTTGAGTCTGGATGTGCGCGTGATTGCGACCTCGAATCGCGACTTGCCGGAGCAGGTGCGCGCGGGCGGCTTCCGCGCCGATCTGTATTACCGGCTCAATGTGATGTCGCTGCGCTTGACGCCGCTGCGCGAGCGATGCGGGGACATCCTGCCCCTGGCGCGCCGCGCCATGCAGGCCTGCGCGCGCGGCGGGCACGCGGCCTTGAGCCTTTCCGCGGAGGCCGAGGCCAAGCTGCTGCTGCACCTTTGGCCCGGCAACGCGCGCGAACTCACCAATATCGTGCAGCGGGCGGCATGGCTGGCCAGCGGCGGGATTATCCATGCGGCGGATTTGGACACGGGGGAAGCCGGGCTCATCGCCGCTGCCGACATCACTTCGTCCGTAGCTGCCGTCAAGCCGGCGCAGGACGCGGGTTTGGATCATGACCTGAAGGAACGCGAACGCGAGTTGATCCTGAGGACCCTGCGAATGACCGGCGGCAGCCGCAAACTCACCGCTGAACGCTTGGGGATAAGCCCGCGCACCCTGCGACACAAATTGCAGCAGTTCAAGGCCGCCGGGATCAGCGTGCCGCGCACGCACGAGCAACAATTCGCGGCGGCGACATGAGCAGCATGCAAATTCAGCAAGTCCTGGCCGAGATGCGCTCGCTGCAGGCACGCGCCTCGGGAGTCGCCGAGACGCCCGCTGCGGTCGCGCAGCCCTCCGACTTCGCCAATCTGATGAAGAACTCCGTCGATCATGTTGCCTCGATGCAAAACCAAGCCGCGGCGCTCGCAAATGCTTACGAAGCAGGAGACAAGGGAGTGGATCTGACCAAGGTGATGCTGGAAGTGCAAAAGGCGGGGCTGGCGTTTCGCGCTATGACCGAAGTGCGCAACAAGCTTATCGACGCCTACACCCAAGTTATGAACATGTCGGTCTGACATTGTCCGATCTACCCCGAGGCTTAACCCATGGCTGACATCGTACCTGCCCCACAGCGAAGCATTATCGACATTCCCGGCGTGAAGCAGGTCGGCCTGCTCGCCGGAGTTGCCGCGGCAGTGGCTGCCGCCATTTGGCTGGTGCTCTGGTCGCAAGGTCAGAACTACACCGTGCTGTACGGCCAGCTCTCTGAGCGCGAGAGCGGCCAGGTCATGGACGCGCTGACCGCCGCCGGAATCGAATTCAAGCTCAACCCTTCGGGCGCGGTGTCTGTGCCCGAATCCAAGGTGCAGGAGGCGCGAATTCGCCTGGCCGGTCAGGGCCTGCCGCAGAGCGACGCCATGGGCATCGAGATGATCCAGAAGGAGTCGGCGCTCGGATCGAGTTCCCTGATGGAAAGCGCGCGCTACCAATCGGTGCTCGAAACGGAATTAGCGCGAACCATTGTCAAGGTGCAGGGCGTGCAGACCGCGCGGGTCCACCTTGCTCTGCCCAAGCCCTCGGTATTCCTGCGCGATTCGCGCAAGGCCACCGCCTCCGTCATGCTGCAGTTGTATCCGGGCAGGCGTCTCGAGCCGGGCCAGGTCGCGGCCATCGTTCACCTGGTTGCGTCGAGCGTGCCGGAATTGGGCGCCAGCGACGTCACGTTGGTGGATCAGGCCGGCACCTTGCTCAATTCTCCCGATGAGAACGCCGAGCAGGCCGCCAGCACCCGGCAATTCGCCTATACGCGCAAGCTCGAGGAGAGTTATCAGCAGCGCATCATCGATCTGCTCGAACCCATGATCGGCACTGGACGGGTGCGGGCAACCGTAACAGCCGACATGGACTTCACCGTCACTGAGGAAACGCGCGAGAACTACGATCCGCAGAAGACCGCGGTGCGCAGCGAGCAGACCAGCTCCGAGCAGCGCCGCGGCGGCGATGGTGCAGAAGGCATTCCGGGAGCACTCAGCAACCAGCCACCGGGCACTTCGGGCGCACCCGCGATTCCGGGTGCTGCCACCCCGGGAAATCCAGCGCCGGCCCCCGGTGCCGCGGGCGCGGCGGGCGCCACGCAAGCCGCCGCCGCTGGCAGCGGTCCGAGCTCGACCGCGCAGCGCAGTACGCGCAACTTTGAGGTCGACCGCGTTCTGTCCTACGTCAAGCAGCCGGTGGGGGTACTAAAGCGTCTCAACGTCGGCGTGGTCCTCGATGATTGGCAAAAGGTCGATGCCGACGGCAAGGTCACGACCTCGCCCGTGAGCGACGCCGACCTCAAGCGCTTTACGCAGCTGGTGCGCGAATCCATTGGACTCAGGGATGACCGCGGCGACCAAATCAATGTGCTCAGTCAGGCCTTCAAGGGCAACGCGCCGCTCGGTCCCGTCGACGGCCCGCCGCTGTGGGAAACGCCGTGGATCACACAGCTGGCAAAGCAAATCGTCGGCGCCGGCCTGGTGCTGGTGGTCGCTTTCCTGGTGTTGCGACCGCTGATGAAGTCACTGACCAAGCCATCGCCGCGGCGCTTGACCGCCTCCGATGCCGGCGACATCGACGGCGATCGGGTGAGTCTTTCAACGCAGGGCGGCAACGCCATCAAGCTGGCTCCGAGCTTCGAGCAGCAGATAGCGGCGGCGCGTACCCTGGTGGGACAGGATCCAAGGCGGGCCGCGCAAGTGGTCAAAGAGTGGGTCGCCGCGGATGGCTAGCAACTCCGGGGAGCTCGACGGAACGCAACGCGCCGCCATCTTGCTGATGAGCTTGGGCGAACAGGATGCTGCCAACGTACTCAAGCAGCTCGATGCCCGAGAAGTCCAGAAATTGGGCATCGCCATGGCTGAGCTCAAAGAGGTGTCGCGCGAGCAGATGACTGCCGTGCTCGACAAATTCATCGGTGTGGCCGATTCGAAGGCTAACATTGCCGGCGGATCCCAAGATTTCGTACGGCGCGTGCTTACCCAGGCGGTGGGAAAGCAGAAGACCGACATGTTGCTCGATCGTGTGACGACGGGTCAGAGCGGGCAGGGCATCGAGGCCCTGAAGTGGATGGAAGCGAAGGCGGTGGCGCACATCATCAGCGGCGAACATCCGCAAATCGCCGCCATCGTGCTGTCGCATCTCGAGCCAGAACAGTCCGCCGCCATCCTGCCTCTGTTGAACGGGGATATGCGCACTGAAGTTCTGATGCGCATTGCCACCCTGAACGAAGTGCCTCAGACCGCCCTAACAGAGCTCGATCAGCTGGTCGAGAAACAGGCGAACGCCACGCCGCCTGCGACGCTGCGCCGCATCGGCGGCGCACGCACCGTGGCAGACATCTTGAATGCCATGGAGCGTGACAAGAGCGGCGAGGAACTCGTTAAAATAGAAAAAGCGGACGGCGAGATGCACGGCAAAATCAAAGATCTGTTGTTCATATTCGACAACTTGCTCGACATCGACGATCGCGGCATTCAGGCGTTGCTGCGTGAAGTAGGTTCTGACACGCTGGCAGTGGCTCTACGCGGCGCTGAGCCCGAAGTGCAGGAGAAGATCCTGAAGAACATGTCAAAGCGCGCCGCAGAAATTCTCAAGGACGATATGGAGGCGCGCGGACCTGTGAAATTGACGGACGTCGAGGCGGCGCAGAAAGAAATCGTCGTTATCGCGCAGCGGCTTGCTGAGGAAGGCACCATCAGCTTGGGCGGCAAGGGCGGCGGCGAATTTGTCTGACCCTAACGCCAAGTCAGCCGCAGCCGGTGCGGAGCTGTGGAAGGCGCCCGATATGGGGAGTCCTTTGGGAGTCTCCTTGCCGCGGCAGAAATTGGCGACGGTCGGCGGACTCGCCGATCTGCAGGCGGAGGCGCACAAAGAGGCCTTCGAGCAGGGACTTGCCGAAGGCCGCGAGGCCGGCCGCGCCGAGGTCCGCGTGCAAGTAGAACGACTGGCCGGCATGTTCTATGACTTGGCAAAGCCTTTCGAAGCGTTGGACGCCGAGGTGGAACGCGAGCTCTTGACCTTGGCGATGACCTTGGCGCGCCAAATCGTACGCCGCGAGCTGAAGGCGGACCCCACGCAAATCATCGGCATCATCCGCGATGCCATCGCCGCTTTGCCGATCGCCGCACGCGACGTGCGTGTGCACCTGCATCCCGAGGACGCCGCCGTGGTGCGCGAATATCTGGCGCCCACGGAGAGCGAGCGGGCCTGGGCAATCGTCGAGGATCCGGTGATGGCGCGCGGCGGGTGCCAAATCACCACCACGACCTCGCGCATCGACGCTCGTTTGGAGACCCGGTTGGGCGCCATCTTGAGCGAGCTCTTGGGCACGGAGCGGCACAACGACAGTGCGCGACGCGGCAGCAATTCATGATTGCGGTCGGTTCATGAGCGCCGCGATTGTGGAACCGTCGCGCTCCAAGCGCTGGGCCGAGGCTCTCGTGCGCGCGCGCGAACGCATGACCAAAGCCGGTGAACTCGTCGTCGAGGGCACCTTGAATCGCATGGTGGGGATGACTCTCGAGGCGGTTGGCTGCGAGGCGGCGGTGGGTGGCCGATGCCTTGTGGACACTGCGGAAGGCAAGCAGATCGAAGCGGAAGTGGTGGGGTTCTCAGGCGATAAATTATTCCTGATGCCTACCGGCGACATCCGCGGTGTCATGCCGGGCGCGCGGGTAATTCCCACGCACAGCGTGTCCACGGTGGCGGTGGGCGATGGGCTTCTGGGCCGGGTCTTGGACGGCGCCGGCCGGCCGCTCGATGGATTTGGCGACCTCAAGTGCGCGGACCGCGTGTCGCTGATCGGAGAGCCATTGAATCCACTCATGCGCCGCGCGATTCGCGATCCGCTTGACGTGGGGGTACGGTCAATCAACTCCCTGCTGGCGGTCGGGGGCGGACAGCGCATCGGGTTGTTTGCCGGATCCGGGGTCGGTAAATCCGTGCTGCTCGGTATGATGACCCGGTACACCAAGGCCGACGTCACCGTGGTTGGATTGATCGGCGAGCGCGGGCGTGAGGTCCAGGATTTCGTGACCAACACCTTGGGTCCTGACGGAATGCGGCGCGCCGTGGTGGTTGCGACTCCCGCCGACAATCCTCCATTGATGCGCTTGCACGGCGCATGGCTGGCCACGGCCATCGCGGAGTATTTTCGCGATCGCGGCCTCAAAGTCTTGTTGTTGCTCGATTCATTGACTCGCTTCGCACAGGCGCAGCGCGAAATTGCGCTCGCCATCGGCGAGCCGCCGGCCACCAAGGGATACCCGCCGTCGGTATTCGCGCGGCTGCCGCAACTGGTGGAGCGCGCCGGCAACAGCGATCGGGGCGTCGGCTCGATTACGGCATTTTATACCGTGCTGGTGGAAGGGGACGATCAGAACGATCCGATCGCGGATGCCGCCCGGGCCATCCTCGACGGCCACATCGTGCTGTCGCGCCGGATGGCGGAGAACGGGCTGTATCCGGCCATCGATGTAGAGGCCTCCATCAGCCGCGCCATGCATCAAATCGCGACGCGTGAACAGCTCGACCTCGCAAACCGCTTCAAGCAGGTGTATTCGACCTATCAGCAAAACCGCGACCTCATCACGGTGGGCGCGTACCGGCGCGGCGCCGACGCGCGGGTGGATCTAGCCGTGGAGCAATGGCCGAAAATGATGGAATTCCTGCGCCAGGACATGTACGAACCCGTCGGAATCGAGCGCAGTTATGCGGACCTTAAACAACTCGTGACGCAGTTCTCGGCGCCGGCCACGGCAACGGGACGATAGTGAGCGGAATACTCGGACAGGCTCCCAGGCGATGATGAAGTCGAAACGATTCGAGCCGATTCAGGAAATCGCCGCCAATTCGGCCGATCAATTGAGCCAGGCGATGGCTGACGCAGGCCTCAAAGTGAGTGATCTCGAGCACCAGCTCGAGCAGCTGCAATCGTATCGAGATGACTACTTGAAGAACGCCGCGCCGGCCACCGGCGCGACCGATGCGCTCAAGCTCCAAAACTACAGCACGTTCATGGATCGCCTGGGCGAAGCCCTGCGCCAGCAATTGAAGAATCTTGACACTGCGCGGGCGGAGTATGAAAGGCGGCGGGCGCTATGGAGTGAAAAGCGCATCGAAGCCGAATCCTTAAGCCGTGTCGTAGATCGCTTTCGCAGAGAAGAACAGCATGCTGCGGATCGGCGTGAGCAGCGCGAAGGCGATGACGCGGGGCTGCGAGTGGCGGCGGCGGTGCGCGGCGAGTCCGGCAGCTACTGAGGATTGGCGCGTCAGATCCCGACGTACCACGCCCACCCGTTCTGTAACGAGCCGATTTTGCCAAGGTCGTCGAACTCGTCCCTGACTACGATGCGCTCGAGAAATTTGACGCTCTTGTAGCCGAGCTGAGTCTCGACCCGGAGTCGAAGCGGCGCGCCATGCGCGAGCGGCAGCTCGCGGCCGTTCATTCCGTAAGCGAGAATCGTCTGCGGATGGAGCGCGTCGAGCATGTCTATGCCTTCGGCGATGTCATCATAGGCATAAAAGTTCACGAAACGAGCCGACGGAAGAATGCCGGCCGCCTCGAGCACGGCACGAAGTGGTACGCCCGTCCATTCCGCAATCGCCGACCAGCCCTCCTCGCAGGTATGCTTCGTGATCTGCTTCCGCGACGGCAATAACTTCAGGTCCGCGAGTGAGAAGCTCTGGGGCCTCGCCACCCGACCCTCCACCTTGATGCGCCAGTCTGCAAAACTATCGGCTCGGAGGCGGTCGTAAAATGGGCCGCGCTCGGCATTGAAAGTTCCCTCGTGCGGATCGCCCGGGTTCGTCGTGCCGATCGCCGGGCTCGATGAGATGTCGCGGTGACTGTACTCGCGCGCCAGCGAATGCGCCGGCAGCAGCATCCTAAACGCCCGGTACGTCAGGAGGTCGCCCATCCTAAGCACGTTACCGTAGGTCGGCGGGAGATCTCGTGGCGAGCACCCGGTGAGCAGCAATCCGCCAGTGGACGCGAGTCCGGTAACGAGTTTGCGACGACTAAATACCAGCTTCTCTTTGCTCATGTTAGTTACCTACTGTCATCGCACGGATCTGCCGCGTGAACCCGGTTAGCACGACCATTACAACGTGTACGACGAGAAATAGCACTAGCGCCGCGAACGCGAAGAAATGCAGCGTCCGTGCGGTCTGCGAGCCGCCGAACAGATCGAGCAACGCCGGGAAGGCAGCGGTTACCGCCGGCGACATCGTGAGTCCCGTCAGGACCATGAGCGGCAGCGCGAGGAAGACGACGCCCGAGTAAGCGAGCTTCTGCAGCGGCCCGTACGGTGGTCCGCCGGACGCCGCCGGCATCGGAAGGCGCAGGTGCGTCACAACTTCGTGCCACAGAAGTCGCGGCTTCATTTCTCCGAGTCGGGGGACAAGGTGGCGCCACAGATGTCTGCTGGCAATACCCGCGACAAGGTACATGATGCCCGTGGTCACCAGGAACCATGCAGCAAGAAAATGCAGGCTTCGTGCCCAGCCGTTCTCATTGAAGATATTGTAGGTCCGTGCGGCACTCACTACCGGCCTTGGGCCTGGAATGAACGTCACCGGCGCCGCCCATCCTCCGTGCTTGTAGTTGCGGCTGATCGGCAATTCGAAGAGCGCGGGCGTGAGGTCATTGCCGACCTGACCCCAGTAGAGACGCGGATGTGCCATTAGGATCACGAACCCGGAAAACGCGAGCGTCAGCACACTTGCCGCGAGTATCCAGTGTGAGACCCGGACCCAGCGCTCGTGGCCCACCACCGAATTACTCGGCTGCTCGCCCAAATTCACCGCCGCCATAGGGACATCTCCCGGAATGACCTTATTAGGCCCGAGCGGCTCTGCGGAGTCCACCCCTCTGTAATGCCCTCATATCGTAATTTGAATGGCCGCTCATGAATGCCGACTGACCGAGTTGGGGGCACTTGCCGGCCGTCCGTATTGGCACGCTGTCGGCCACGAACAGTCATTCGGCATCGCCGCTCAAATATCTCCATACCGGACTTTCAAGAGCCGCGCTTTGGTCTGCGAGCGCCTTATTCCGGTAGGTTCACCTTCTTGAGCAGCGCCTTCCAGCGCGGATCCTTGTGCAACGAATCGAGCTGACGGTCCATTAGTATCTGCGGCAACCCCGCGTCGCGCACTGCAGCGGCCTTGTCGAACCACTCGAATGCCTTGGCAGTCTCGCCGCGCCAAGCGTAGGTCTGGGCAATCGCGTAAGTATTGTTCGTGGCCCCGGTCTTGAGCAATTCCGCGAGCGCCGCCTCCGCCTCAGGTTTATGATTGGAGGAGTATTCGGCCTGCGCAACGCAAGGCATCTTGATGCGTAATTCGGTGACTTGCTGGCAGAACGTCAGCGCTTCGGTCGGCCGGCCCTGCAACAACCGCAGCGCCGCCATGCCGGGGTTTGTGCTGGTGCCGAGCGAAATTTCGTTACCCGGCGAAATCTGCTGCAAGCGCACGAGGGTCGCCTCCGCAGCCGCCCAATCGCGTAGCGCCAACTGGGCTTGCGCGAGATTGCCGATAGCATCTGTGGCCAGCGGGTCGAGGGCGAGCGCCTTCTGCGTCATCTCAATCGCCGCTTTGAACTGACCCAAAAAGGCAAGCACCGCGCCATAGTCCATCAAGCCAAAAGGCTCTGTGGGGTCCAGTGCGATGGCCTTCTCAAAGTCGGATGTCGCGCCTGCGTAATCCCACAGCCACGTTGATCGAGCCAAGCCCCGATGGCGGTATGACCACGCCTGATCCGGCGCACGGGCGACGCTTTGCTCCATATCCGCGAGCGCGCGCTCCAGCCCCGGCCCATCACCTATTTGATCGGCGATATTGGCGCTTGTGAGGGCCAAAGAAGTACGCGCCATTTCGTAGTGGGGATCCAGTGCCAGGGCATTGTCGTACGCCACGAGCGCGCGGCGATATCCATCGAGGGTGTTAGTCCGGTTAAAGTGCTGGCCGATGAGGAACTGGTTGTAGGCTTCGGAGTTGGTTGTACCGCGGCTACCGGCGACCGAGGCGTGGGCGGCGAGCTTGAGTTTGAGCGCCGCAACGACGGCGGCGGAAATCTCGTCCTGCACTTTGAAGATGTCTTTGGTATCCCGGTCGTAGGTCTCGGACCACAGGTGATAGCCGTTGTCGGTCCGCACCAGCTGCGCCGTGATTCGCAACCGGTTGCCGGCCTTGCGTACCGAACCCTCCAACACGTTGGCGACGTTGAGTTCCTTCGCGATGGTCGTAAGTTTCTCGCTCTTGCCCTTGAAGTAGAACGAGGAAGTTCGCGCCGCGACGTGCAGATCGGGAACCTTGGACAACAGGTCTATCATCGTTTCGCTAAGACCATCAGCGAAATACTCCTGCTCCCTATCCGAGGACTCATTGACGAAGGGCAACACCGCGACGGATTTTTCGGGACTCGCGACGGTCGCCGCCAAGTCGACTTGGGTCGCCGGGGTGGCGACACGCTTCGATAGAACGAATTTATCCAGCGCGAATAAGCCGATGCCGAGCAGGACAACCGCCGAAATCAACAGCGGTAGAAGTTTGGAGCGCCGCGATGCCGCAACATTCGCGGTGGACGGGCGGAAAGAAGGAGCAGGCGCAGTTGCAAGTCGCGCTTGCGCCGGAGTTTGCGGCTGGCTCGGTGAGAGCAGCTGCGAAACGCGAGCCACGAAAGCCGCTGACGTCTCCCCCGCAGGCAGTCGCGTCCATTGCATGGCCCGAAAGGCCTCCGGCACATCCGCATGCGCGTCCCGGGTGTCGTCAATAATCACCGGCACCAGAAATGCCGCGCGCTCGGACATCAGGTGCGTGCGCTCGACGGCCAGCTTCCACTCCAGCCGGAAATAGCCCTCAAGACGTGCTTGGGAGTTGGCCGAGATGATCGGGACGAACAGCGCGCATTCGTGGATCTGCTTGCGGATCTGCCGGTCCCAGGCGTCCCCGCCTCGAAGCTCGCTCTGATCCAACCAGACCTCGATGCCGCCGGACCGCAGCGCCTCGCAAATGCGCCTAGCAGCTTCAGCGTCCTGGGAGGCGTAGCTTAAGAATACGGCTCTCGACGGCTCAGTCATCGACGCTGGTCATTCCCATGGATTTGAATAAGACGGACCCTGCAACAGAGCCGCCGTCATTGTTCTGAATGACAGCTTATCCGATTTTAGATGTCCGCTCCTAGAATCACGGAGCGGCCGGGTTGGGTACCAAGTGATCATCCGCCAACCGGCGGCACACGGCCAGTTGCGGTCATTCGCGCGTACACTTAAGGGTATGCAACAGCGGTCAGTGGCTAATAACCGCCAAGACCATGGTTCACGCGCGACAATCACGGTTAGGGGGCGAGCATGGCTGTTCTTCGGGAGTGGCGAGCCGAAATTCGTCGCGAGCTAAAGGAGGAGTACGTTCGGTACGTGCTTGAGACCGGCATCGCGGGCTACCGTGCCGCGTCGGGCAATCTCGGCGCAGCGGTTGCGACGCGAGGTCTGGATTCGGTGCGTTCCGAGATCGTGAAATTGAGTTGGTGGACGGACGAAAGCTCGATTAAAGCATTTGCAGGTGAAGATATCAGTCGAGCGCGGTACTATCCCGCCGACGACCGATTTCTGCTGACGCACCCAGGCTTTGTATACCACTACGATTCAACGGCGCCGAATGACGAGTCGTGAATGGCACACGTGAGTCGCCTGAAGGTCCTCTCTTTCGATTGAGAACAGCACCTCTCGGGCGCACCGACACTTACCATTTGTGACCCAAACGGAGGAGGCACATGCCGAAATATGTGACGATCGGATACGGCGACCGCGAAGGATATGTTCGCACTTCGATCGACGTGCGAAATGCCGCTCACGCCCACGATGCCGAGCTGCAGAAACGCGGTGTCTTGATGGGGATTGCGGGCGAGCCTGTTCAGGTTCGAAATCCGGATGCGATGAAGGTGGACGTCGCGAGCGGGCCGTTTATGTCATCGGCTTTGCCGATTGCAGGCTTCGCGATTATTGAGGCCGCTGATATCTCGGAAGCGATTGCCATAGTATCGAAGGTGCCCTGCGCCGTGGCGCACGGCGTTGTTGAGGTTTGGCCGCTGAATCTACCCGATTGACTATCGCCGCCGTCCTAAACCGGGCAGCTATATGCTCAGGCCTATCCATTGCGCTTTGGCTCCCAAATCGGGCCAATGCTCGTAAATGAGAAAGTTTATAACGTCGGTACAGAGAATGGCCGCTCCTCCTTCTTTTGAGTGTCCGGTCCAGAGGAAGTGGAACGGCTCTTCAGGGCACTCAGGCGCCATTGGATGAAGGTCCCGGTACGGCCAGGAGTTCTCCTTCAC
>JBDUBO010000074.1:0-20390 GCA_040004115.1 Gammaproteobacteria bacterium
CCTTGGATAACCGCGACCCAGGCCGGCCTAAATCGCGCGCGGCCGCGTGGCACTTGATGCTCATGCGCGTGCAACCGGGCAAGACACGCGAGGACGGGATCAATACGTTTCACCTCATCAGGCGGGTATCACTAAAGGAACGATGCGCTCACGCCGATTGAGTTCGAGAACTTGCGCCACCTCCTCTTCGGGGAGTGGCCGATACAGGAAGTAACCCTGGACAGCGTCACAGCGTTGGGTTCGGAGAAACTTCAGTTGGTCCGCAGTTTCCACCCCTTCTGCCACTACTTTGAGTTTCAAGCTGTGCGCCATGGCGATTATGGCTCGGGTAATTTTCTTGTCACCAGAGTCGGAGGGGATATCCCGAATGAACGAGCGATCCACCTTAAGAGTATCGATTGGGAAGCGCTTGAGGTAGGCGAGCGACGAATAGCCCGTTCCGAAGTCATCAATCGCAATCTGTACTCCGGTGGATTTTAGTTTCGCGAGCACGTTTACGGCGCTCTCGCCGTGCGACATGACCAAACTTTCAGTAATCTCCAACTCTAGGCTAGACGGATCCAATCCGCTGGCTTCGATGATCTGGGTCAGTTTCGGAAGGAGCATCGGGTCGGCAAACTGCCGCGCCGAAAGGTTGACCGCGACAGTAAGATTTGTCTGCCCCTTGTCTTGCCAAGCCTTAGTTCGGGCGCACGCGGTGGCTAGTACCCATTCACCGATGGGCACGATTAGTCCCGTCTCTTCTGCTAACGGGATAAAATCCATCGGCGGTACAAGGCCCCGACGCGGATGCTTCCAGCGCAACAGCGCCTCGACGCCGATGATTGAACCGGTTGCGGTCACTACCTTGGGTTGATAATGCAGTAGGAATTCGCCTCGTTCCAAGGCATGTCTCAGGTCAGATTCCAACTCCAGTCGTTCGACGGTATGCACGTTCATTGACGGCGAATAGTAGAGGAAATTATTTCTCCCGGCGTCTTTCGCTCGGTACATAGCCAAATCTGCCGCCCTGAGTAGTGCTTGTGAATCGCTGCCATCGGACGGGAATATGCTTATGCCAATGCTCAATGTGACGTGGCAGTCGTTTCCCCCGAGTGTGTAGGGTGCGCCGAGCTGTTCGAGGAGCCTCTGGGCACAGGCAGAGATATCCCGCAAATTCTCGTGGTTTTCGATTAGCATCACGAACTCATCACCCCCCATCCGCGCCGCCAGATCGCCTTCCCGAGACCCCGCCTGCAAGCGATCGGATACTTCGCGCAGCAATGTGTCTCCGACTTTGTGCCCCAACGAGTCATTGATCACTTTGAAGCGGTCTAGATCCATATAAAGAATTGCAAGTTTGGTCCCCGCACGGCGGTGCCGACTCAGGGCTTGGTCGAGCCGCTGATTCAACATCAGTCGATTCGGGAGCGAGGTAAGGTCATCATGAAAGGCGAGGTGATTGACCCATTTCTCCGTGCGCCGTCTCTGTTGCAGAATTCGCAGCGATAACATGATTCCGAACATTAAAAGGCCCGGGGTTGCGGCAAGCATGATCCGTTGGAGTATTCGATAAGTCGTTCGAGATCCGTCGTTCAGAGCGTCGACGAATTCGATCTCGATGGGGGTTAAATTGTCGTTGATCTCGGAGATCTTAGCCAGCGCGAATTGGATTGTCTCGGCGCTCGGTGAAGTAGACTCAATCTCACGTTGCAGGAGCGTTGCGGCCTCGGTGAGCTGAGCGATGTAGCGGTCGGCGGCGTCCCATGCGCGAATCGCTCGCTGCATAAAACTGACCCACTTAAACTTTCGGTACAAGCTGAACATGCCGTCGACGTCGTCGACGTGGATTCCGCCACGGATAAATCCTTGTCGTACCTTTTTGATATCAGGATACGGCTTGTCCATTTCGACCCGGGCTTCATGGTCTCCTAATGGAATGGCAATGTTCGCGCGAAACTGGCGCAGTTCGTTTGGCGCGTGGTTGGCGGCGTATTTCTGCAGATGAAAAACGGCGTCTTTCTGAGCTTTCGACCATAAGCTCTCGCCGCTGACATAGGCGCGCGTCGAGGCTAGGACGCCAAAGCTGAAATTTGCAAGGATCAGCAGAAACAGTACGATCGCAGCAAAGATCAAAATGATCGTAAATGGCGAACTTGCTCCTAGAGCACCGTCAGTGGGTTGTGTTTGGGACATTTTGCGCGGCGGTGCGTTCCCTCGGGAGACGGTGCCCGTTGGTTGCGGGTGCCGCTTCAAACAAGGTGGAAGACGCGATTCCTCGGCCGACACTTAACATGTGCGAAATACTCGGATCAGAAGTGACCGATGATTCGGTGGCGGGCAGCGTCCCCGGCGCGTCGATTCTGGCCTCCGAGCCTTCTCGCAAGGGCTGTGCGCAATTGGGTTAGGCATTCGCGCTTATAGAGATTACGCTGAACTGAACGGCTCGTTCGTGATGTGCCCCAAGGTTTAATGCCAAGCTAAGGTGTGCAAAGTCCGCTCTCTCGCACGGAAGCGGGCAAAGTTAGGTCGACAGATCCCAGCCTGACTGAACCATGGTCCGGACGCAGTCCTGTGGCAAATAACTGAGCCACTTCTCAATGTTCGTAGCCGAGCGTACGCCGTCGAAAGCAACTCCGTTGCGCCCGTCGCCGGCGTAAGTCGAAATCCGTTCTGCACCAGTCATGTAAGCCACGCCCGGCCATCTCTTTGTCTAACGGATTGGCTTGCTAGCAACCTGGCGCCTATGATCGGAATCCGTTACGCATGGCGTCGATGCGCAACCATGGGCGGCACTGGCTTGGGGCTAGGTCCCTGGATAGCCGCCGCTGGTCGCGGATCGTCATCAGATCGCGGGTATAATCGCAATCGTTGTCACACTGCCCTGACGGGCGTAAAAATTGGCGTGGAAGTGGCGAGGATGGGGCATGTCATTGACGTAAACGAAGCGCTCACCGCAGGCAGTCATGAGAATCTCTTTCCTCAGAAGGCGCTGTTTCGGCTCACGAGCAGCGCAATTGCGGCTGCTTCATGGGCTTACGTCCTCGCGATCCCGTTCATCTTCGAACTCAATGAGCAGCGCTCGCAACCGCTGGAATTCCTCGCGACTTGGATGGCAATCCCGGTTCAAATCGTAACGCTGCTGTTACTAGGTTGGCTTCTTTTAGGTCGCGGTCTCGCCTCACATTCGCAGATCACACGTTGGCGAGTCGTTCTCACCTTCACGCTATTAAGTCTTGTGGCGACCTACGTGTGGAACACTTATCGCCCCAATCTGGTCCGGGAGGTCTTGAGCGTTGCCGACGGCGTGTACTTGTTCGGGTATTGGGTTCTAGCTGCGGCCTTCGCCGTGCTTTTTCTGCAGGCCGGAGGAAGTTTCAAACGGGTGCGTGTCTGGCTGGACGGCGCAACCATGATGGCGGTACAGCTGGTTGCGTTATGGTCTTTTTTCTTGGCTCCCTCCTTTGTCCAAGGGCTCGGTCACAAGATCAGCCTTTCTGCGACGTTTTCTTATTCGATTACTCTAGCGGCCACCCTGACCATGGCCGCGCTATTGTGTCTTCAACTACCGAACTATCGCAGACACGTCGACGTACTACTGCTGGTTGTCGGGGGTGTCGCCGCGATCGCCTGGGAAAGCGTCTGGTTGGTCAGTTGGCTGGTGGATTCTGAGTTCATTGGTTCCTATTATAATTACGGCGACGTTTTATGCTTCACCTGCATGAGCACCGCCGTGTCGATCGCACAATATCAGACGCCCGTGCTAGCCGCCGCCAATCCCGAACGGCGGATTGAGAGTTTCCTGCCGGCTCTCGCTGTTTTGATGACCATTGCGCTGGTCGCGGGGACCTTGGCCACGACACAGCGCACAGAGGCGTGGATTCTTGTCGGCCTTGTGGGCTTATGTGCGCTGCTGCTCATTACCCGTCAGCATGGCATCCGCGAGGAGTTGCGCGACCTGACGCGTCAAGTGGTGTCGCGCGAGGCCGAGGCGCGGTTAACTGAATTGGTGCGGCGCTCTGTCGATCTGATTGTGGTCGTCAATGAGCGGCGAATGGTCAGCTTCGCGAGCCCTGCCGCCCAGTCGTTGCTGTCGACCCCGGCCGAGAGATTGCTCGCGACGCCGGCGGTTCGGTTGTTCGGATGGTTCTATGAAGAACTATTGACGCGATTGTTGGACTGTGTCATGCGGGACGCTGCTGGCACTGAGGTGCTTGAGCTTCACGTCGATCGACCACCTGAGAAGATACGCGTATTTAAGATCGTCGCCGCCAATCAACTCACCAACCCCTTGATTAATGGGATCGTCCTGACGATCCAAGATGTGACCGGACAGCACATTCTCGAGCGCGAGGTGCTTGATGTGGCGATGCGCGAGCGCGTGCGTTTGTGTGCCGACATTCATGATGGTTTGGGTCAAGATCTTGCAGGCATCGCAATGCTGTTGCACGCAGCAGCCAAGTCACCCGATCCGGGCTCGGAACGGCAACGCCAGCAACTCGAAGCGATCGTCGGCCACGTCAATGACACAATCAGCGCGGCGCGCGATCTGGCACGAGGTCTATCACCGTTGCACGTCGTCCAGGGCTCGTTGAGCGGCGCTGTGCATCGTCTCGCGCAGGACTCGTGCAAGCAAATACCGATCCGTCTTTTTATAGATCCCGAATTCGACGACCGTGTGAGTGACGGGATTTCGGCAGATCATTTGTATCGGATTGCCCAGGAAGCGCTCAGCAATGCGCTGCGCCATAGCGGCTGTGCGAACATAGACATCGAATTGGGTGTCGTGGGGAAGAATATAGTTTTAAGCGTCGCAGATGATGGGAAGGGAATAAATACACGTTCGTCTGACGATACCGGGTTGGGCTTGCGGCTGATGGAATACCGAGCTCGAATGATGGGGGGCACCTTAAATATGGGAGTGAAATCGGGGGCGGGAGGTACCCGGCTTGAAGTGATAGTTCCCGGGCAAACGCGCAGGGCGAATCTCATGGCAGCGATGCATGAGGGATTGAATCGCGGCCCACCCCCGCGACGGTGACGGACGGAACGTTTTATCCGATACGTTCGAGGAATGGATGAGACTACGCGCGTGCCTATGTCAGCTTAGCGAGCGCCGCCTTGGCCCGAAGGGTTTGAGGGTGATCTGCTCCTAGTTGCGATTCGAGGTCGTTCGACGCCTGTTTAAATAAGCCTTTAGCCTTCGCCATCTTCTGCGCGAAAGTCGGGTCATAGGGCGTTAGGTTGTAGCTGCCATTCGGCCCCTCAATAAGGAACAGTGGCTTGCCGTCGCCGGTCTGCAGGCGGGTAATCGCCTCATTCGGCAGCACGACTCCCAGAGAATGGCTGCGAAGCGTGAGAGCCGCACAGCGGCCCGATTGGTATCAAGTGTTGACGTCCCACCCCATAGAGATCATGGCCTTGACGCAGTCAGCCGGTAAGTACGACGACCACTGCTCAATGTTCTGCCTCGAGCGTGCTGCATCGCAGGCCTGCATGGGGGTGGGCGCCGCCGCCTCAATCGCATCGGAAGATTCCGGCGGCGATTCCGCAAAATCCTGCTGCTTTAACGGCGAGTTCGCTTTCATTGGCTGCCACCTTCCTGGTTGTGCCTTGTAATACTTGCAGCAAACAAAGCGCCGCTCCGTGCGTTACCCCACCTAAGTAGGAAATATCTTACAGTTCGATCAGTGATTCAGGCCGCCGCCCAATCAGGCCAACGGCAGATTGTGCGGCCGCACCAGCAGATGCCAGTCCTGGTGCTCCTCGAGGATGAGCGCGATGGCGGCTTCGATGGATGCCTTGAGCGCGGTGACGTCGCCACCCACAGGCCCTGTGTCGGGAAGCGCAGCGCGAATTCGGTCCATCGCGCCCTGCAACTCGGCCACCAGCCGCTCTGAGGTGGTGCCCAGACGATAGGCTTCAGACTGCGCCAGCGCGCCGTGCAGCGACGCGCCGAGCGCGGGGAAAAACGTCGTCACCAGCGACAACCATAGCGAGTGAACCGCCAAGTGCAACAGCGCGCCCACCGCGGTGAGCGCGAATAGGGCTGTGTTCACATTGTGCACGCGGTGCTGCAGCGCATGCTGTTTGCCCGCAATGCCGTAGTGGTAGTGCCGCTGCTGCTCGAGGATGTCGATGGTCCATCGCACGTAGCTTTGAACGAACGCCGCATCGGACCAGGCGTTTGCGAGAAGCTTGCGTGCCAGCGGCTCATTCGCGGCGCAGAGCGTCTCCACATCGTCCGCGCTGCGCAGGTGCTGTCCTGGATCGAACACTCGTAAGTACCAATTGGTTGCCGGCGGAAGATCGGCAGCATTGGTCGCAGCAGGAAAGTCGAGCAGCGGAGCGAGCATGGGCAGGTACCAGGCCAACTCGGCGGTGGTGCGCGCGCGCAACCACTGCGCCTGCCAGTGGCGGCGATGGCCCAGCCAGTAAATGGCGCTGACAGTGCCGATGATGCACACCTCGCCGATGGCCCACAGGCCGGCGTAGGGATGCAGTTGGTGATTGGCGCTGTCCCAGCCCAGTGCCAGGGGAATGACCGCAAACAACACGGCGATCGCGCTCAACAGGTATATCGCCCAGAAGCCGCTCCGATAGCGATGACCGTAATGAATCGCGCGCTCATCGAAGCGTCGATGCGCGGGCGCGATGGCATCGATGAGCGGTCGTAACGCAGGCGGGGGCTGCGGCGCCGGCGCCGGCGGCAGTGACTCAATATACGCGCCGATCAACAGCAGACGTTGTATGGACTGGTGCAGGGCCATCATGCGCGTCAGTCTATGAGTTCGTAGGTGGTGGCGAAGATATCCTCAGAGACAATTCCCAGGCTGCCGTCGCCATAATCGACCAGCCATTCGCCGGACCGTCCGATCAGGCGCGACACTCCATCCGCCAACAACACTTCGAATGCTTCAGTCATCGGCACCGCCAGGATGCAATTGGGCAGGCTTACATAGCGTCCCGGCTCGCCCGCAACAGTCGGAGGTACCGGGCGATACTTGTCCGGAAACCGCGCGCGCGAAACCCGCCAATGCTCACCCGCCGTTCCGGTAATGATGGCATCACCGGGTACGGCATGCACCAGACCTTCGGATGTTTGCACGGTACAGGCGACCGGGGTGAACCGCACGTCGATTTCATGCTGCAGCTTGCGGGCGTGCACCCGGCGCGGGTGGGCACTGATCAGTGTCGAGTAGCCTCGTTGCCCGCTCGAGGTAAATACGGGCAACGCCCCAGAACTCACCTAACTGCCTCGCTGCGCCGCGCTGATCAGCCCGCGTAACAGGCCAATATCGTGCATGGCAAGCAGGGCTGCGGGCAGCCTTTCCAACTTGGCCGCGGCCTTGCCCAACAGAGCGGCGCTGTGCCCCTTGTCAGTCAGCGCCTGAGCGTATAGTGCCGCAGTCAATTCCACGGTTTGCCACTGGTCGCCGCGATTCTTGGCTGCCAGTTCCCTCTGGAATTTGACCACCGGCGCGATGATCTGCGCGGCTTCTCTGAGACGGCCCTGGCGGGCTACCGCCATGCTCAGCCAGGTGGAGAGCTCGGCCAAATCGCGCCGATCGCCGACCGCTTCGGCCGCCGAATGACTGCGCGACTCCAAAGCTGCACGTTCCGCTTTCTCGGCACTCGCGTATTCGCCGAGCAGGTAGTTGGAGCGCCCCTGGACGTGGTAGGCGACAAACAGGCTGACGAACTTTTGGGTCTCTTGCAGGCTGCCTTCGGGTTTGGTTGCCTGCAGTTCGCCTATCGCATCCCGCGCGAGACGCTGAGCTCCGGCCAGATCATTTGCTTGAAAAGCGACGCCGGCTGCGGGAATCTTGACCAGAGAGTCGGCGATGCTTACCGCCATGCTGCCCTTGGGCTCGATGCTGCGCAGCTGGGCCAGATACTCGGCGCCCGATGCCAGTGTCGCCGCCGCTCCGGCGGCATCGCCGAACTGGGCCTGATGGTACGAGGTCTGCGCCACGTCGTAGCCGTGGATGATGAAAAATCCCGTGCCGCCCGTGGTGGCCCGGGCATAGTCGTCCAGCGACTTAAGATAGTAGGGAATGGCCTCGCGCATGCGCCCCATGGACCAGAGCGAGTCACCCACCCCCTGATGGGCCACGCCCAGATTGTTGATGCTGACGATGTTGTTGGGATCGAGGTCGAGCAGAGACTGTGAAACTTCGACTCCTCGCTGGTTGTAGCGATATGCCTCGGTGGGATTCAAGTCATTGGTCGCTACCTGCGCGAGGACCGTTTCGATGATCTGCTGCGCGTGCAGGGCCAAACGGTAGCCGGGGCGCAATTTGACCACCTTGCCCGCGACCACCAAGATCTGCTCGGCGGCGCTTCCGGCTTCCTCATTGCGTCCCAAATTGGCGAGTGCAGAGACCATCCAAGAACCGGCTTCCGCATATTCGGCGGCCATTTCGATGTTCGACAGATCCTGCGCACCCAGATCGTTCGCGAGACGCATGGCCAGCTGTGCCGAGGCGACCGCTGCCGCATTTTGGTTGGTGTTCTGCTGCTCAAACGAAATTCGTACCAGCACCTCGACATAGGCGCGCCGTGCGGCCGCCGAGGCGTTGACAGCCTCGGCCATGGGCCGCAGCAGGTCTGCGGCGCGCTTGGCGGCGGCGGGGCCCGCCGGATCGTTTCGGTTGTCGAGTATCTGCGCTTGGACGGTATATCCCAATGCCAGCGCGATGGTAGTCGCTTCAGACGAATCGCCGCCACGGCGCAGCTGTTCGAGAAGCCGGATGGCTTCGTCGTTCGTGGTGTTGCTGATATCCAGTTTGCCGAGCGAGCGCATGGCGCGCGCGTACTGGACCAGGGCGAGCGCGCCGTTGCGGGTGGTTTCCGTATCCTTGAGTGCCGGTGGCAAGTCGTGGAAATAATCGATCTGCCGCTTGGCGAATTCGGCCACGACGTCGAGCCGCCCGAAGCTCTGCAGCTCGCGCACGAAGTCATCGGTGAGATAACCCAGCAGCCGTTCTGACTGCAGCCGGGCCTGTTCGGAGATACGGCGCGTTTGCTGTGCCTCGATCTCCGCACGCTGCGCGCGCTGCGTGCTCATGTAGGCGAAAATGGCCGCGATCACGGCGGCGGCGGCCAGCACGATGCAGCCGGTGGCTATCTGTCTGGCCCGCATCAGCGCGCGTCGTGTTGCGAGCTCGCGTTCGTGCTGCTCGGCCAGCAGCCGCTCGGTGGCCTTCCGCGACTCGCGCTCGCGCCGCAGATCGCGGCTTGTCTTGACCACGCCGCAGAGCACATCGTGGGTAAGTTCGACCCGGCGCATGTCCAGGCGCTCTTCGATGCGCAGCAGACGGCGGTTGACGAGCACGGCGAGGGTGTCCGGCGCTGCGCCCGCGGCCTTGAAGTGCGACAGAAGCCGCTCTTCGGCGATGTTCTCGCGAAAGCCCGAACTCGTCAGCAAATCGTCTTCGATTACCTCGCGTACGGCCGGCGGCTGGTCGGCCAGGGAGCGCTCGTAGAAGTTGCTGAGAATGCTGGCATGCGAACCGGCGAGCAGGTCAAGCGAGATCTCATCGCGCCCCTGGGCGATGCGCGTGTCGTTGAGCTCGCGGCAGATCAAGCTGAGCAGCGAGGGTTCGACTTCGGCATGCGCCAGCTCCGCGCCGCCGGCGACGAAGCGCACGATGGCGGCCGCGACTTCCTCGGTGACTAGTCGCTTGCCGGGCTGCAGCACCGCGGCCAGCGCCTGCTCGCCGTTCATGGGCGCGAGCCGCAGGCGGTTCTGCGAAATACTGGGCATGGCCTTCTTCAGGCCCTCGAGCGGCGCCAAGTAGTCCTCGCGCAGCGCGATCAGCACGCGATAATCGCCGCGCGCGAAGTCGAACCGCTCGGCGCCCGATTCATCCTCGTCGAGCGTGGCCTCGAGCGACTTGGGCGGCCGGTTTTCGACCAGGTCGGACAACTCTTCGACGAATCGCGCGGCGCGCGTGCGGCCGAATTCATCGCTTTGCGCGAGGGTGAAGATCTCCTCGAATTGATCGAATATCAGCAGCGGGATCAGCGTGGCGCCGGACTCGTCGCGTAGCACGTCATCGCGGTGATGCAGGAATTCCCACAGCGATTCTCCGTCGATGGCCACCCCGGCCTGGGACCACTCGCCTGAGCGCCGCGCGGTGCGCATGATGGCCTGCTTGATCTGTTCGGCAGGTTCCGGAGAGTCCTTGCTGTAGTCGATGCGCACATACACCGGGCAGTACCCTTGCGCACGCAAACGCGGTACCAGCCCTGCGCGCAGAATCGAAGTCTTGCCCAAGCCCGACTGGCCGAATAGCACGGTGAGCAGCTTGCGCTGCACCCGGCGCGCAAGTTCAGCCACCTCGTCCTCGCGGCCAAAGAAATAGGCGCGGGTTTCCTCGGTAAAGGAGGCGAGCCCCAACCAGGGATTGCGTTCGTCCACCGTCGCCGCGGCGGGGCCGATCGGCGCACGGTCCTTTGGCTGTGCGTTCACTTAAGAGCGCGCCCGCATGAAGTCCAGCAGCCGCTGCGCGAACTCTGGGGGCACCTGTCCGCCCGGCAATTGCGTGAAATGCAGTGCCTTGAATTTATCGGGCACCAGCGCCTCACCGCCGTTCGTTGCATCGACGCTCACGGGCAGGATGAACAGCGCGCCGTCGGCCATGTTGCGCGTCCGGTCCATGGCATAACTCCATTCGCGCCGAAAATAGCCTTCGAGCCGGCGCTGTGTGTTGACCGACACCACCGGAATGAAATAGGAACAGCGCGCGATATTGCGCTGAATCTTGCGATCGTAGTCATCGCCGACTTCCAGCCGGTCCATGTCGAACCAGGTGGTGATTCCGGCGGCTTCGAGCCCGGCCTTGATTTGCTGGACCGCGGCCACGTCTTCGCGCGCATAGCTGATGAATACCGCATTGTCCGGCATTTCGCGCGCGGGCGGCAGGAAGCGCGCCGCGGTCGTCGACGGATGCGCCGTCGCGGGCTTGCGGCGCGCCTGCCAGCGCTCGTGCAGTTCCTCGACGAAGCGTTCGGCGCCGATGTAAATCCGCGTGCGCACGCTTACTTGCTGCAGGAAGGACATCAGGCGATCGTCCTCGCTGCTGTGATTGTCGGCCAGCACTTCGCCCACATCGCGCGGATCCGACAGGCGTTGGCGCTTGGCCATGCGCAGGAACAGGCGCGCCAGCCAGTTGGTGAAATTGCTGCCGATGAACAACAGGTGATTGTGCTCGAGCTCGTGGAACAGTTTCTCGGGCGCCAAATGCTCGCTCTGCAGGGCGCATATGTACTCGAGCAGATCTTCATCCGATATTACATAAGTCGGGGACGCGGACACCTTGCCGAACAAGTGGTACACCAACGGGCGCTGCAGCTTGTCCCGTTCCGTGGGTAGATCGACCACCCGATTGGGCGCATAGGAGAGCACTTCGGTGGAAGGCGCGCCGTTGAATCGCTCCAGGTTGATCGCGGTCTCGAGCAGGGAATCGAAGGTGGTCGAGACGAACAGATCGAAATCGGTGATCGCCGCCAAGCGCCGCAGCGCCGGCGGCGGCTCGAATTTCGCCTCTTTGATGATGCTGCGCATACGCACATAGGCTTCTTCGCGCCGCCCTCGCGCCGAGAGAAACCAGCACACCACGTCGTTGAGCGTGTAGGGCTGCGGTAATTCGGCGATGTTGACGTTTAGGCGCCCGGCGAGTTTCTCCGCCACCCAATCGAGCAGCAGCCGCGGTCCGCGATCGGTATTGACCAGCAACAGCTCCGGCCCGACGATGGGGATGACGCGGCGTTCCTCGATGAAGCTTAACAGATCATCCCAGGCGTCATCGTCGAGCGTGGTCATTAGCGCCGTAGCAGCCGAGGCGTTAGTCATCCCAAAATTCTTCCTCGCGCCGTAACGCTGCCCGTTGGCCGTCTATGGATCGCAGTCTATTGGACCAGCGGATCAGTCTGACGCACGGCAATCAACACTGCAAGATACCGACCGTGACTCCGTTATGGCTCTGTATATCGTAAACTTGGCCTGCCCATGATCAAATTCCTCTCGCGTCTGCCGCTGCGGGCGCTATATGCCTTTGCCACCTTTCTCTACGTGCTCGCGTTCAACGTGGTGCGGCATCGTCATCACGTGATTCGCGAACAGATTGCCAAGGTATTTCCGGATTTGGCGCCGACCGAGCGCAAACGACTGCATAAGCGCTACCTGAAAAATTTCTGCGATGTGATGATGGAAGTGCTGAAATCGATGTCAATCAGCGCCGCCGACCTTTGCACCCGGGTACGGATCGTCAATGTGGAGGTTCCGCGGCGCTACCTGGATGCCGGCCAATCCGTGATGTTCGTCACCTCGCACCTCGGCAATTGGGAATGGCTGCTGCATGGGGTGGCGCTGCAATTGGGCTACCCCGTCGATGCCGCGTACAAGCCGCTGCATGATCCGTGGGCGGAACGGCTGATGCTCAAGGTCCGCTCGCGCTTCGGCGCCCGATTGGTGCCGGCCAAGGAGTTACTGGCGGATTTCTTGAAAAGGCGCGGCATCGTGCGCGCGATTGGCATAAACGCCGATCAGGCCCCGGTGTCGACGGACAAGCGTTACTGGACCCAGTTCCTTGGTCAGGACACGGCGTTCTATGTCGGCGCAGAGCAAATTGCCCGCGCCATGCGTCTGCCCATCCTATACGCCAGCATGCGGCGAGTTCACCGAGGGTATTACGAAGTGGAGTTCAAGCCGCTATGGGATGGCCGGGAGGCCGCGCCGCCCAACGCGGTGACGGAGCGCTATGCGCGCGCCTGCGAAATCGACGTGCTCAAGAATCCCGCCGACTGGCTGTGGTCGTATCGGCGCTGGCGCTTGAAAAGGCCGCTGTATGGGGCGGATTGAGAATTGCCTGTTACGATGTAGGCGGCCGGTGAACCACATTATGACCAATTCCGGGGGTGCCTTATGAAACTCGACGACAGCCGTCGCAGCGATAATGTCGAGGACGATCGCAGTTCCGGGTTCGGCCGGCGCGGCGCCGGCATCGGCATCGGCACCATTGTCATCGTGGTGATCGGTTACTTTATGGGCGTAAGTCCAGCGACCCTGCTCAGTCTCCTGAACGGCGGCGACCCGCAGTCCGTCAATGCACCGGCGCCTGCCGACTCCGCCACTGGGGCGGCTGCCAACGACCCGCAGGTCGACTTCGTGCGGGCGGTGCTGGGCGACACCGAAGATGTCTGGGGCGCCTATTTCCAAGCTATGGGAAAGACCTACGTTCGCCCCAAGCTGGTGCTGTTCAGCGGTCAGGTGCGATCCGCCTGCGGCTTTGCCAGCGCAGCGTCAGGGCCGTTCTACTGCCCGGGCGACCAAAAGGTCTACATCGATTTGACCTTCTATCGCCAACTTGCGACCGAATTCGGTGCACCGGGCGATTTCGCCCGCGCCTATGTCATTGCCCACGAAGTGGGGCATCACGTACAGAATCTTTTGGGCATCACCGACAAAGCCGACCAGTCCGAGCAGCGCCTCGGCCGCAGCGGTGCGAATCATGTGTCCATTGAAATCGAGCTACAGGCCGATTGCTTCGCCGGCGTGTGGGCGGCGCAGGCAAACAAGGCGCGCAAAATTCTCGAGCCGGGTGATTTGGAGTCGGGGCTCAATGCCGCTTCCTCCGTGGGCGACGATACCCTGCAGAAGCGCGAGCAGGGCACGGTGGTACCCGACAGCTTCACGCACGGCACCTCGGCGCAGCGGGTGCGCTGGTTCCGCCGCGGCTTCGAGGTTGGCAAGATCGAGAACTGCGATACTTTCGGGGCGGGATCCGCGCTGTAATCACGGCGCTCGTCGATCACGCCGCGGGTGTCGCCTTGAGCTTGCCCTCCAGGTGCTTTGCGAGTTCGGTAATGGTCGGGTGATCGAATAGCTCGGTCAGGTCGATGAGGCCCGGAAATTCGCGGTCCACGTTCTCGTGAATCTCTATCAGCTTGAGCGAGCTGGCGCCGATTTCGAACAAATTGTCGTTGACGTCGATTCGCTTGCCTGGCAGGGCCGCCTCACAGATGGATTGCAGCCGGTATTCGAGCTCGGTGCCGGAGACTTGAGCGCCGCCCCCATGCGCCTCGCGCAGCGCGCTCAGTTCCCGAAGCTCCGCATCGAACTCTCCCTCGATGTAGGCCTCCTCCAACAAATGCCGCTGCACCTTGCCGCTGGTGGTCTTTGGGATGCGCTTGGTCGGAATGACCTGTGCCACCTCAAGACCAGTGTGCTCATTAATTAGGCGGCTGACCGCCGACGCGATGGGCAGAAATTCCGCCATGCTGCCGCGATGGAGTACGAACACCACCAATTCCTCGCCCTGAACGCCGGGTCGGGCGACGCCCGCGGCGACGAGTTTATTGAGATCCAGTCCCGGCGCGCGCTGCGCGATGTTTTCCAGGTCGTAAGGGTAGTAGTTCTGGCCGTTGACGAAAATGATCTCCTTCGCACGGCCCGCGATGTACAGCTGCCCCTCGTGTATAAACCCCAGATCACCTGTGTCCAGCCAGCCGTCCGCGCCGATGGCCTGGGCGGTCGCCTGCGGATCGCCGAAGTAACCGCGGGTTACATTGCCGCCGCGGATTAGAATGTGCCCGACCTGGTCTTCGGGCAGTGCCGTCCGCGAATCGTCAGCAATGCGGATTTCCGTGTTCGGCACCGCGCGTCCCAAGCACACGAGCTGCAACGCATCGCGTGCATCCGTGGGGTTGAGCTCGATCTGAGCGCCAACTCCGAGTTTGTGTCGATTCACACGGATCCAGCGATAATCCGCACCCAGTTCCGGAAACGCCACGGCCAGCGAAGCTTCCGCGAGTCCATAGACGGGGTACATGGCGTTGTGCTTGAGACCCGTATACGCGAGTGCGCCCATGAACTCATTGCACAAGGCCACCGAAATCGGTTCGGCGCCGTTGTAGATCTGCCGGATCGT
Organism: Gammaproteobacteria bacterium; assembly: GCA_040004115.1. Lineage (GTDB taxonomy): Bacteria > Pseudomonadota > Gammaproteobacteria > Steroidobacterales > Steroidobacteraceae > Bog-1198. The sequence continues at coordinate 14,916 of JBDUBO010000074.1, forward strand.
GGAAAGGTCTACGCCCTCGAGACGCCGGTCGCCCAACACCTTGAGGAAATGGCGGTAGCCGAAATTGGGCGAACAGGTAAGGGTAACCCGCTTCTTCGACGCGACTTGCAGCCACAGCAATGGACGGCGCACGAACAGTTCGGTGGGCATGAGATTGATGTGCACGCGATTCGCGAACTGGATCAGATAAAACCCGATCAATCCCATGTCATGCGTCAATGGCATCCAGCTCAAGGTGACATCTTGTTCGTTGTACTTGCCGACGGCCGTCGCGCCCTGGGTGTTGGCGACCAAATTGCCGTGCGTGAGCATCACGCCCTTGGGCTCACTGGTCGAACCCGAAGAAAACTGAATGAAGGCCAGATCGTCCGGAGCAGGGCGATGCAGCTTGCCGGGCCGCGAGACATCGGTGAGGGACTCCACCAGGAAAGCGCGTGATTTGAGAGCCTCGAAAACAACGGATTCACCCACCTCGGCGGCGAGCGCCTGCAGCCGCTCTAAATTCTTCGAGTCGGTGTACAGCAGCGGTTTACCCAGCTTGCGGGCCACCCGCAATAGTTTGTGCCGGTGCTCGTCGCTGATCCCGACTGCGAGCGGCACGGGTACGATGCCGCCGCAGACCGCCGCCCAGTAGCCATCCAGGAATTGCTCATTGCTGCTCAAAAAGATAATCATTTTGTCGCCGCGCTGCGCGCCCATTGCTTGCAGGTGGTACAAAATGCCGAGCGCCCGTGTATATACGTCGCCATAAGGCACGCGCCGTTCGGAGTTCTCACCGTCGACATAGGTGACGGCGCGATCGACGCGGCGGTTGCCCTCCAGGATGTCGACCAGGGTGGTGTAGCCGGCCAGTCTGCTTGCGTCATTCATCTTGCTTCTACCGTCATCATGAGGTTCGATCGAGGGCGTAAATTGATTTGCGCCTCGAGCTCAATGGGTTCATTACTGGCGCGGGTCAGGCAAAAGCGCCGCGACATGGCATGCACATGTACCAGCATCTCGAACATCGCGATGTTCTCGCCGATGCAATGCCGCGGGCCGACCGCGAAAGGGATATACGAGAATTTATGGCGCTCGGCGGCGTCGATGCCCGCAAAGCGCTCCGGCTTGAATTCTTCGGGCTCGCTCCAGAACGCCGGATGCCGATGCAACATGTAGGGACTGATGAATACATCGGTGCGCGGCGCAATTGCATAGCCGCCCAACTCGTCGGCCTCGATCGTGCGCCGCGTGATCAGCCACCCCGGCGGATACAGTCGCAGCGCTTCTTGCAGCACCTGGTGTGTGAAGGCCAACGACTCCGCGGCGGCAAGGCCAAGGGTTTCCGCGCCGCTGATCTGGTCCGCTTCCGTCTGCAATCGCGCCTGCGTATCAGGATGCTGGCTGATGAGGTACCAGGTCCAGGTGAGGGCGGCAGCCGTGGTCTCGTGTCCTGCCACTATCAGTGTCAACACCTCGTCAATTAGCTCCTTGTCGCTCATCGCTTCGTCGTTGTCGCGATCACGGCTCGCCATCAGCATGGCGAGGAAATCGAAGTGTTCCTGCGGCTCGATCCGGCGGCGATTGATCAATTCGGCCACTAGCTTGGTGAGGGAGCGGAATCGAAACGCGAACTTCAAGTCGCGGTTCTGTTCCTTGGCGACGACTTCGAAGGGATTGACGCCGAATTGCTTCTCCAGGCGATCAAGATCGGTGCCGAAGATGGAGCGCAGCACGATTTCCAAGGTCAATTCGCTGGTATCGCCGCTGATGTTGACGGGCTCGGCTCGCGCCGCCTTGTCTGCCCAGCGCGCGGCAAATTTATCGTTGACCTCGCGGATCAGATTGCTGAATTGATCGATAACCCGGCGATGAAACGAGGGCTGCATCATGCGCCGCTGGCGGCGCCAGAAATCCCCCTCGCTGGTCATGATACCGTTGCCGAGCAGGATCTTGACCCTATCCATGCCCTCGCCCTTGGTGTAATTGCGATGGTTCGACAGCAGCACCCGCTTGATGTCGTCCGGATGGTTTATGACGTAGTTATAGACGCCGCGCGCGGGCGCAAAGACTCGGTACAGGTCGCCGAACTCCGCGAAATAGCGGCGCAGGCGAACCAACGACTCGTCGCTGCCGCCGAGATCGAAACCTTCGGCGGGTCCGGGGGGCAGTGCCAGGGTTTGCATTGTCATATTGTATCGCAGCGACGCACGACTCTAGGCTATTGCGGAGCGTGGCTGCGTTCTCGACAATGGCGCCGTGGAAGAAAAGCCCGGCGGCGGCCTGCGGAATACGATTTACGAGCAACAAACCCGCTCCGGCAGGCGGCTGACGCGCGGTCGGCTGCTCTTCTACAAGGCCATGGTACCGATGGGATTGGCTCTGATACGGATGGTGTGGCGCTGGTCGCGCGTCGTGCGCGTGATCGGCGCCGAGCACATCACGAGGGCGCTCGACCGCGCGCCCTCGTTCATTCCCGTCTACTGGCATCAACACACGATCTTTTGCGTCAAACAACTTCTCGGGCAGCGCTCGGCCGGTTTGAAGCTGGGGTTCCTGATTTCGCCCTCGGTGGACGGCGAGATCGGCGCGATGCTGGTACGCGATCTGGGCGGTGTCGCGATCCGGGGCTCCTCCACGCACACCGGTGCCCGGGCGCTGCGCGATTACTACCAGGCCTTGGCACACGAAGGGGTATCTCCGGCAATTACCGCCGATGGACCGCGCGGCCCGCCCTGGAAGTTCAAGCCCGGAGCGGTGTTGCTGGCGCAAATGTCCGGGCGGCCCATCATCCCCTTGAGCTACGCCGCCTCACATGCCTGGAAGGTCAAATGGGACCGCTTCGTCATCCCCTGGCCCCTGTCGCGCGTGGCCATCGCCATCGGCGAGCCGGTGTACGTCCCCAAGGGATTGGACGCCGCGGGTCTCGAGCGCCTGCAGCTGGAGATGGAACAGCGCCTGCGGGCAGCCTTCGAGCAAGCGCGTGCTGCCCTAGACTAGGGTTTGGCAGCAAGCCCTAGTAATACAATTGCTTAGCTTGTAATCCTTACAAGTTGTGCGAGAATCCAGTTGTATGTGCCAAGGGCGACGTCCATAGAAGTGTGTGACGCATTCGGTTTTTCGTTTGATTCCAATGGCAAACTGTTGATCTATAACCGCAACTATCTTCCTGGGAAGTCCGACGGCGCATGGCAATAGCTCCCCACGATCCCCGCCACCTGGACCTAACTGCCTCCGACATATTATCGCCGCAGACTTGGCCGAAGCACGGCAATCGCCCCGCCGTCGGCCTCGATGTCATCTGCACCAAGATCGCGGTCGACTTCCAATCCATGACCGCGCTAACGGCGACTGAGGTGATCGACGCCAATTTGGAATTGCTGCGGGAGGCGACGCGCACCGATGCCGCCTTTCATATTCGCCTGGATGCCGAATCCGGACAATTCCATGAGATCCAGGTAGCGCGCAGCATGCTCGCCACCGGCAACCCCGAGCAGCTGCGCGGCCAGACCTTCGACGCCTTCCCGTGGCTGCAATCGCGCCTGGCGCCATTGCGGGTCTCGGAGCTGCGCGACACCGCCAAGCCGCGCGCGGACCAGAGCGCGGATGCCGCCGTGTGGAACCACTTCGGCATCGGTTCGGTGCTCATCATCGGCTACTTCATCGAGGGCCGCGCGGCGGGCCTGCTGGGGATTGCCGGCGCGCGCCCGCGTGAGAATTGGGACGTGCAGCTGCACCTGCTCATGAAATTGGTGGGCAGCAGCCTCGCCACGGGCCTGGAGCGCATCGAGATCCAGCGGCACCTGCGCGACCTGGAAGAGCGCAATGAGCTGGCGCTGTACAGCGCCAACGACGGTCTCTGGGACTTCGACACCATCAATAATCGTGTGTACCTCTCGCCGCGTTGGAAGGCCATGCTGGGCTACGACGAAGCCGACGTGGGGCAGGCGCCGGACTGGCGGACGCTGGTGCACTCGGACGATATGTCGCGTGTGCAGGCGGCAATCCGCGATCACGTGGCAGGGAAGACGCCGATTTTCGAGAGCCTGCACCGCATGCGCCATGCGACCGGTGAATGGCGCTGGGTGATCAGCCGCGCCAAGGCCAAGGTGGATGACAAGGGCCGCTTGTTGCGCCTGGTCGGAGTCGAACTCGACATCACCGAGCGCAAGTTGTACGAGGAAGCGCTGTTTCGCGAGAAGGAAAGTGCGCAGATCACCCTGCAAAGCATCGGCGACGGGGTCATCACTACCGACGCCAAGGGAGTGATCGACTATTTGAACCCGGTCGCGGAGTCGCTGACGGGGTGGCGCCTCGAGGACAGTCAGGGCCGCGCCATCGAAGAGATTTTTCGCGCGTTTCACGAGGAAACCTGCGAGCCCCTGGAAAATCCCCTGGCGGTGGCGATTCGCCGCACCCGATCAATCAAGTCGGTGCGGCCGATGTTGTTGATCCGCCGCGACGGCAACGAAATCTACGTCGAGAGCACGGCATCGCCGATTCGCGACGGCAGCGGCGCGGTCTCCGGCGGCGTGCTGGTGTTCCATGACGTGAGCGAAGCACGCGAGCTCAACCGGCGCCTGAGCTACCACGCCAGCCACGACGTGCTGACCGGACTCGTGAATCGCCGTGAATTCGAAAATCGCATGGAGCGGGCATTGAAGAGCGCCAAGGCGCGCGAGACTTCGTACGCACTGTGTGTGCTCGACTTGGACCAGTTCAAGATCGTCAACGATACCTGTGGCCACAGCGCCGGCGATGCGCTGCTGGGTCAGGTGGGCGCGCTGCTCAAATCCAAGGTCCGCTGGCGCGATACGCTGTCGCGGCTGGGCGGCGACGAGTTCGGCATTCTCTTGGAGAGCTGCTCGCTGGATGAGGCCATGCGAACCGCGGAGGCCTTGCGCGAAGCGGTGCGCAACTTCAAGTTCACCTGGGAAGAGCGCACCTTTCGCCTGGGAGCAAGCATCGGCGTGGTGCCGATTTCGGCGGACAATGCCGACGTGGCGTCGGTGCTCTCTGCCGCGGACAGCGCCTGCCAGGCGGCCAAAGAGGCGGGCCGCAACCGCGTTCACAGTTTCGAGGAAAACGATATCGACCTGATGCGCCGCCGCCGCGAGATGCAATGGGCGGCGCGCATCAACAACGCCCTGGAGGAGGGTCGCTTCGAGCTGTTCAGACAGACCATTCTGCCGTTGCAGAAAGCCGAAACCGGCTCGCATTACGAACTGCTGCTGCGCATGCGTGATGAGACCGGTAAGATCGTTGCTCCGGACAACTTCATGACCGCGGCCGAGCGCTATGGCATCACCCCAAGCATCGACCGATGGGTGATCGAAAACGCCTTCCGCTGGCTGGTATCCGAGGCCGACGAGCGCGAGAAATTGACCATGTGCTCGATCAATCTGTCGGGCCAGAGCTTGGGCGACGATAAATTTCTGCCGTACGTCATCGACCAATTCCATCGCAGCGGCTTGGATGCCAGCAAGATCTGCTTCG
>JBDUBO010000145.1:0-6031 GCA_040004115.1 Gammaproteobacteria bacterium
GTAGCGACGCCCGGCGTAGCGACGCCCGGCGTAGCGACGCCCGGACGGTACGACAGATACACGATGCCGGCATCGCGCGTGCCGTTGCCGCGCGCGACCGCAAGGAAAGCGCCGGCGCCCAAGCGCTTGAGCGCGCTCTCGCCATAGAATTGGAAGCCGAGCTTGAGGCGTCGCGACAGGTCCTGCAGCAGGCGGCGATAGCCGCGCGCATCCAAGGTATTTGGCGGCAACGCCGTCAGCCAGCGCGCGAGATTGTTGCCGGCGGCCGTTGCCAGCGACAGGTCGAGATCGGGCAATTTTTTCGCGGCCGCAATGTCGATGCGAGTCAACCGCTCGCGTTTTTTCGGCTTGCTCTTGAACGATGCGAAGCGAAACGCGGCCGCCTCGAGCGCAGCCACGGTGGCGTTCAACGTCGCATTCGCGGAGCTCTCGGCACAGCCTTGCTGCCACAGCAGCAGCGACTGCGGATCGCCGTCCAAGGCGCTGCGTGCGAGCTTTCCCGCCGCTTGCAAGCGCTCGAAGGTGCTGGCCTCTTCGGCCACGCAGGCCACGAGCAACAGAGTCTGTGCCTGCGCTCCCACCCGCAAGTGAAAGCAATCGCCGGCCTTGCGCACCTTGCGCGCGTACAGGCCGCGCAGCACCGCGCCGTGCGGTAACGCTTTCCAATCCGCGGCGCTGGGCGCGAGCGGCAGGAACACCAGCGCGCTGGAGTAACGGGCGAGCAGCGATGCGGTGGGGCGTGCGCCGATTTGGCGCACAGGCACTAGCAGTTCGTCAAAGGGCAAGCGAATGGGCATATCGTGAAATCGCAAGCCTATCCCTTGCTTGACCGTGAAAAACCAAACCCTGAAGATAGCGCCAAGTTCAGTAACCGATATAACGTTGGCAGTTAGCGCAACAGCGCGATACCGTGCCTGCCATCTTAACAGGACACGTGGGCGTGTGCATTTATGACTCAACAATCGCCGTTCGAAGACATTGATCCCATCGAAACGCAGGAGTGGCTGGAATCGATCGATTCCGTCATGCGTGCGCAAGGGCCCGAACGCGCCCATTTTTTGCTCGAGAAATTGGTGGACTTTACGCGCCGCTCGGGCGCTTATTTGCCCTTTAAGCCGAATACCGCCTACCTGAATACCATCTCCAAGGCGCAGGAGCCCGATTATCCGGGCGATCGCTCCTTGGAGCGCCGTAACGAGGCCTACATACGCTGGAATGCGCTGGCCATGGTGGTGCAGGCGAATCGCCTGAGTTCCGAGTACGGTGGCCACATCGCCTCGTATGCGTCCGCTGCAACGCTCTACGAGGTCGGCTTCAACCATTTTTGGCGCGCCCGCAGCGCCGACCATCCCGGGGACATGATCTTCGTGCAAGGGCATTCGAGTCCGGGAATCTACGCGCGCGCCTACCTCGAGGGCCGCCTGGACGAAAGTCAGCTGGTGCGCTTTCGCCAGGAGGTCAAGGGTGGCGGACTATCGTCCTATCCGCATCCCTGGCTGATGCCGGACTTCTGGCAATACCCTACCGTGTCCATGGGATTAGGGCCGATGACCGCGATTTTCCAGGCCCGTTTCGTCCGCTACCTGGAGCATCGCGGCATCGTGCCGCCCTCCGATAGAAAAGTTTGGGCGTTTTTGGGCGACGGTGAAATGGATGAGCCCGAATCGATGGGCGCACTGACCATGCCGGTTCGCGAGAAACTCGATAACCTGATCTTCGTGATCAATTGCAATTTGCAGCGCCTCGACGGGCCGGTGCGCGGCAACGGCAAGATCATTCAAGAACTCGAGGCGGCGTTCTTGGGCGCGGGCTGGAATGTCATCAAAGTCGTCTGGGGGTCGCGCTGGGATCCCTTGCTCGAGCGCGATCAGAAGGGGCTGCTCAAGCGTCTCATGGAAGAGTGCGTGGACGGCGAATACCAAAACTTCAAGTCCAAGGGCGGCGCGTATACGCGCGAACATTTCTTCGGCAAGTATCCGGAGACGAAGGAAATGGTCGCGAACATGTCGGATGAGGAAATTTGGCGCCTGAATCGCGGTGGCCATGATCCGCAAAAGGTTTACGCGGCCTATGCATCGGCGGTTGCGCACAAGGGCGCGCCCACGGTGATCTTGGCAAAAACGGTCAAGGGATTCGGCATGGGCAAGGCGGGCGAGGGCTTGAACTCCGCGCACCAGCAGAAAAAGCTCGGCGACGAGGCCCTCAAGGAAGTGCGCGACCGCTTCAATATTCAGATTACCGACGAAGAAATTGCCGGGCTCACCTTCAGAAAGCCGGGCGAAGACAGCGAAGAGCTGCGCTATCTGCAGCAACACCGGGCCGCTCTCGGCGGCTACCTGCCGGCGCGCAATTCGGCGTCGCCGCCGCTGACGGTGCCACCGCTCGAGGCGTTCAGCTCGCTATTGGAAGGCACGGCCGATCGCGAAATCTCCACCACCATGGCGCTGGTGCGCATTCTGACCACGCTCGTCAAAGATAAGAACATCGGCAAGCACATCGTGCCCATCGTTCCCGACGAAGCGCGCACCTTCGGCATGGAGGGCATGTTCAGACAGATTGGAATCTATTCTTCGGTCGGACAGCTTTACACGCCGCAAGACGCCGATCAGCTCATGTTCTACCGCGAGGACAAACAGGGTCAAATTCTCGAGGAAGGAATCAATGAGGCAGGCAGCCTGTGCTCATGGCTCGCCGCTGCGACGGCGTACTCGAATCATGGCGTGAGCATGGTGCCGTTCTACATTTATTACTCCATGTTCGGCTTTCAGCGCGTAGGGGATTTCATCTGGGCCGCCGGCGACAGTCAGGCGCGCGGTTTTCTGGTGGGCGGTACCGCTGGGCGCACCACGCTCGCCGGCGAAGGATTGCAGCATCAGGATGGACACAGCCAATTAGTCGCGACCACGGTGCCGAACTGCGTGGCCTACGATCCGACCTACGCCTACGAACTGGCGGTCATCGTACAGGACGGGCTGCGGCGGATGTACCAGGAACAGGAAAGCATTTTCTACTACATCACCTGCATGAACGAGAACTACACGCATCCGGCAATGCCGGCGGGCGTGACACAAGGGATATTGAACGGCATGTACCTGCTGCAGACCGGCGGCTCGGGTAAGATGCGTGTGACGCTGTTCGGATCGGGAACGATATTGCGCGAAGTGCTGGCGGCAGCCGAACTGCTGGAGAAAAGTTACGGCGTGGCCGCCGAAGTCTATTCGGTCACGAGCTTCAGCGAACTGCGCAAGAACGCGCTCGCAATCGAACGCCGCAATTTGCTGCACCCGAACGAGGCGCCGCAACTCAACCACATTCAAGACGCATTGGCCGGCCGCGAGGGTCCGTTTATTGCGGCGAGCGACTATATGAAAACCGTTGCGGATCAGATTCGCCAATGGATACCCGGACGCTATGCGGTGCTCGGTACGGATGGGTACGGGCGCAGCGACTCGCGCGCCGAGCTGCGGCGCTTCTTCGAAGTGGACCGGCACTATGTGGCGATTGCGGCGCTTAAAGCGCTGGCCGACGACGGTAAGATCGACAAGCAGACGGTCGCGGATGCCATGCAGGCCTTTGGCATCGATCCAGATAAACCCAATCCTCTGTCGGTCTAGGCGGTAGCGTGGCCCATCCAACTGAAGTTCTGGTTCCAGACATCGGCGGATTCAAAGACGTCAGCGTCATCGACGTGCTGGTCAAGGACGGCCAGCAAGTCGAGAAGGAATCGCCCCTGATCACCATTGAAACCGAAAAAGCGGCGATGGACGTGCCGGCGCCTGCGGCGGGCCGCATCACGCAGGTCAAAGTCAAACAAGGCGACAAGGTTTCCGAAGGGACGCTGATCCTGCTGTTGGAGCCTGTCGCGGCAGCCGAGCCGCAAGCGCCCGTCCAATCTTCTTCGTCGCCGTCGCAAACCCAAGCCGCCGCAGCGGCTGCGGCCGCGACAGCCCCGGTGCCTGCCAGGGCGTCTTCGCCAGCATCAGCTCCCGGCGCTGCGAGCAAAACTGCATCGCCGGTACCGGTACACGCTGCCGCCACCATTGACGAAGCGGCTTTCTCGAAAGCCTACGCCAGTCCCTCGGTGCGCAAATTTGCGCGCGAGCTGGGTGCCGATCTCGGCAGGATCAAAGGGTCCGGCACCAAGGGCCGCATTACCCAGGGCGACGTCAAAACCCATGTAAAGACCCTGCTGACGGCGCCGAACGCTGTGGCGGCTGCACCGTTTTCGTCGCTGCCCAAAGTGCCGACGGTGGATTTTGCGCTGTTCGGCGCCGTGGAAATCAAGCCGCTATCGCGCATACAAAAAATCTCGGGGGCGAGGCTCCAGGCCAGCTGGATCAATCTGCCGCACGTGACTCAGCACGAAGATGCGGATATCACCGAGCTCGAAGCCGCCCGCACGGCGATGAAAGCCAAGGCAGCCGCGGAAGGCGTGCGGCTGACGCCACTGGCTTTCATCGTCAAGGCCTGCCTGCTGGCATTGAAGGAATTTCCCCGATTTAACTCCTCGTTGGATGCCGGCGGCGAAAACCTGGTGCTCAAGAAGTACTTCAATATTGGATTTGCTGCCGACACCCCCAACGGATTGGTGGTGCCGGTGATCGCAAACGCCGATCGATTGACGATCTTCGAGATCGCACGCGTGCTTGCCGAAATGTCGGAGAGGGCGCGCGCAGGCAAATTAAAGGTCACCGAGATGCAGGGTGGATCCTTCACCATCTCGAGTCTGGGCGGCATCGGCGGCACAGCCTTTACGCCCATCATCAATGCGCCGGAAGTGGCCATACTCGGCGTGTCGAAATCCAGCCAGAAACCGGTGTACGAGCAGGGTGCATTCCTGCCGCGCCTGATACTGCCGCTGTCTTTGTCCTACGATCATCGCGTCATCGACGGCGCCGAAGCCGCGCGCTTCGTGGTGTTTCTCGCCAAAGTGTTGGGCGATGTGAAGGCCTTGGTATGAGCCTGGTCGAGGTGCGTATCCCGGAGATGGGCGACGCCAAGGGAGTCACCGTCGTCGACGTACTAGTCAAAAAAGGCAGCGAAATTCGCATCGACGCTCCGTTGATCACCCTTGAGACCGAAAAGGCGTCGATGGATGTGCCGTCACCGGTGAACGGAGTTATCGAGAGCATCGACATCAAAAAGGGCGACGAGGTGGCGGCAGGGGCATTAATCGCCACTGTGCAAGTGGTCGAGAAAGCCGCTGACGCCGCTCCTGCGGCTGCCCAGGCGCGGGCTACCGCAGCCCCGCCTAGCGCAACTCCGCCCAGCACAGTACCGTCCGTCGCTCCGGCCAAGCCAGCCTCGGTCGCGGCCGTAACAGGCGGTGCGCCCGCCGCAGGCGCCGTCGATCTGGTGGTACTCGGCGCGGGAGTCGGCGGATATACGGCCGCATTCAGGGCGGCCGACCTAAGTCTCAAAGTCGTGCTCATCGAACGCTGGCCGATGTTGGGTGGTGTCTGCTTGAACGTGGGTTGCATACCGTCGAAGGCGCTGCTGCACGCGGCCAAGGTGATAGAAGAAGCGGCGGACATGGCTAGTTGCGGCATTGTATTCGGGCCGCCGCAAATCGATCGCGAGCAACTCCGCGGCTGGAAGAATCGAGTGGTGACGCGCTTGACCGGCGGGCTCATGCTGCTCGCCAAGCAGCGCAAGGTCGAGGTGATTCAAGGGGAGGCCAAGTTCTCCGGACCGTATTCCTTGGAAGTGCAGGGAGCGGGCGGTCTGCGCCGCGTCGATTTTAAGCAGTGCATCATCGCGGCAGGATCGGAGTCGGCGCGTTTGCCGGGGTTTCCGGACGATCCGCGCGTAATCGATTCGAGCGGCGCGCTGGAGCTGCCTGCGGATTGCAAGCGGCTGCTGGTGATCGGCGGCGGTATCATCGGGTTGGAAATGGCCTGCGTGTACGATGCTATCGGCGTGCGGGTAACGGTCGTGGAATTAAGCGATGGCTTGATGCCGGGCACGGATCGGGACTTGGTGCGCCCGTTGCAGAAGCGCATTGAGAAGCGTTACGAGCGCATTCTGCTCA
>JBDUBO010000075.1:0-20298 GCA_040004115.1 Gammaproteobacteria bacterium
GCGCGGCGTACGCCGCCAAGCGCTTCATGGTTTCATTTTCCTGCAGAGTGATCATGGAGAGATTCACCGAGATGGCCGTGGCCACCGTGTCTCGGATCGAGTCAGCCGTTTGATTGAGCCGCAGCAGGTGATCGTACACATCGCGGAAATACACGCCGATGCCGGCGCACACGATGGGAACGTCGGCGCCGGATAAATTCGATACTCCCTCGAGCAGCGGTGCGACCGCATGCTTCATGATCATCAAGCGTTGCTTGAGCGCATACAGCGCCTCGATGTTCTGGCGCGGCACACCGTCGGGGTCGAAAATGCGCCGCTCGATCAATTCGATATCGTCCTCGAGCACTTCCAACAGCGCAAAGTAGCGGTCCACCACCGCATCCATCAGCGCGTAGAGAATGAATCCCGGTCCCTGACGCAGCAGTTCCGGTTCGCGCTCGCAACGGGCGCGCACTTCCATAAAGCCCTTCTCGGCGAGATTTCGCACCGACAGGACGTAGTTGCGGCCGGCGAAGACCGCCAATTCGCCGACCCGGAACTCGCTGCCATTCGGCTCTACCATATGCAGCACGGCGAACAGCGAATCGCCATACTCCTCGATTTTCGGCCGCTGATGTCCCACCTGAGCGTCCTCGACGGCCAAAGGATGCAGGCCGAACGCCCGCTGCATCTCGGCAAGTTCCGGTGCCGCCGGATCGAGCAGGGCTACCCAGACGAAACAGTTCGGCCGGCTCAAGTAATCGGCAATCTGATTGACGTCAATGTCGCCGATTTTTTTGCCGTCCTGGTAGGCGGCGCAGTTGATAAGCATGGCAGGATCTTACGTTGGTCACTCGCAACATGGAATCTTGACCGCGCCGCAGTACTGTATATTCGCCGTAGGGAGCCCTGCGCCTGAGACGCATCTAGTTGAGCCGCACAACAGGGGCTCAAGCCGGCGGGGTCGTTGCCGCCCTCGGAGAACTTATCCGTTGAATTCCACGACAGGTGATCGATGCGATTTACAGCCGTCGCCGTAATTTTTGCCGCCACCTCAATCGTTGCTGCGGCCGCAGTCTTTGCCGCAGCGCCGCCCGAGGCGCCGTCCGAGGCGCCGCCCGCGGTCTATGGTCCTGCGGATCCGGTGGTGAGGGATATACGGCACTTCGATGCAAGACGGCCAATGTCGCAGGAGATGCAGACGGATGTGCCGAATGGTTTCACGGTGGGCGCTGTCGGCGATCTGATCATCTCGCGCCCGTTGAGCCAGTATTCCGAGAGCCTGCCGCCCTTTAAGGCCACGCTCGAAGTCCTGCGCGCCGTCGACGCTCTGTATGGTAACCTCGAAACGACCATCTTCGATGCACGATATTTCAACGGCGCAGCCTATGCCTGGGACGGTGATTGGACCAATTCCAGCGTGCCGGCCGTCGCCAAGGATCTACGCGCCATGGGATTCGACATGGTCTCGCGGGCCAACAATCATTCGCTCGATTGGGGACTGGAAGGCATGCGGGAAACCAGCAGCCTGCTGGATGAGGCCGGCCTAATGCATGCGGGCATCGGCGAGGATCGCGGCCGTGCCCGCGCGCCGCAGTTCCTCGAAACGCCAAAAGGCCGGGTGGCGTTGGTATCGATTGCATCGACTTATCGGCCCACCACCGACGCCTTGCCTTCGATGGGCGCGGCGCCGGGGCGTCCGGGTCTAAGCGCTCTGCGCGTCACTCGCACCGTCGTCGTGCCCGAGGCTGCGATGCAGGCACTGGCAAAGGCGGATTGCCTGACGGCGCACCGTCACTGCAACGAGATTCCCGAGAGCCTGGAACTGTTCGACGTCAAATACCGCCGCGGCCCCGCGTTTGCCTACGACTATGCGATGGACCCGGAAGATCTCGCGGAAATTCTCAGGAGCGTGCGCGAGGCGCGTCAGAATGCGGACTTCGTCATCGTCTCCATTCACTCCCATGAATGCACAACCGGCTGCGACGACGCCGACCAGCCGCGCGGCGCGGGAAACTTCTTGAAGCGCTTGGCACACGAGGCGATCGATTCGGGAGCCGATTTGTTTGTTACCACCGGCAACCACAATCTCGGCGCCATCGAGCTGTATCGATCGGCGTTGCGCGGCGTGCGGCCCATACTCTATGGGTTGGGGAATTTCTTCTGGAGCGATGTGCAGGTTCCGCTGCCGCACGATCTATTTCAAGAAAACCGCGAACTGCTGTCGGCCGCCTGGTCGGAGCCGCAGAAAGCGACGGATTACGATCTGACGGCGCCGTTGAATCGAGATTCCTTCGCCCACGATTTCACCTTTCGTAGCGTCATTGCGGTCTGCCGTTTCGAGGGCAATCAACTGGCCGAACTCAAGCTGTATCCGGTCGAGGATGGCTACGGCGAGCGCTTGCCGCTGAGCGGGATACCGCGCCTCGTCAAGGATTCGAGCGTGTCGGCGACGATTTTCCGTCAGGTTGCGGATGCGACCGCGGCCTTTGGGCTGCCGCCGCCGGCGTTCACGATCAGGGACAATATCGCGATTTGGCGGCCGGTTCCCTCCGTGCATCGCTGACCTTTGGGATCAAGAGGAGGCGTCGTGCCAGGCGCGTCCAGGGCCAAGCTGAGCGCAACGCGCAAGCCCGGGCTCCGATCCGACAGCTCGAGTGCGCTGCCATGCAGCTTGGCGACCGCCTGCGCAAGACTCAGGCCCAAGCCGACGCCGGGGGTGCCGCGGCTGGCGTCGCCCCGGTAAAACCGTTTCACCACCTTGGTCTTCTCCGAATCGGCAATTCCGGGGCCGTTGTCCGACACGGAAATTTCGGCGCTGGCGCCGCGCTTTTGAACGCCGATCTCGATGGCGCCATTCACCGGCGCGTATTTGAGCGCATTGTCGATTAGGTTGCTCAGTGCCTGGGCAAGGAGAATCGGATCGCCAGACACCCACAGAGATCCGTCGCAACGAAATGCGAGGTCAATTCCCTTGAGCTCTGCTGCGGGCGCATAGAATTCTACCGCGTTCGTTGCCAGTTCGGTGACATCGAGCGTCACGAAGCCGGAGCGGCGCAGGCCGGCATCGATTTCGGCCAGCCGTAGCAGCGCATCGAATATGCGGATCACCCGATCGACGTCCGCCACCGCTCCGTCGATTTCCGCGTACGTCTGTTCGGCGGGCGGCCGAATCAGTGCCAACTCTTCCAGCCGTGAGCGCAATTCGGCCAGCGGTGTGCGCAGGTCATGCGCGATGGAGTTGGACACGTTGCGTACGCCATGCACCAGCAATTCAATCTGTTCGAGCATGCCGTTGATGGTCCGCGAAAGGGTATTGAGTTCATCATCATGCAACTGAGTCGGCAGCCGGTGCTTAAGATCGCCGTGAATGATGGCCGATACGGTTTGCCGGATGCTGTCGACCCGGGAGAGCAGCGCGCGACGGGTCATGAGGCCGATCAGCAGCCCAGCGACCGACAGCACAGCAATGGCGGCGGCCAATCCGTACCAGAAATGCGTCTGCAGCGGCGCAAATAGGGCATTGTCCCTGCCCACCAGCAGTTTGTAGGCACCCAAGTCGGCGACATGTGCCAACGCAGTCTGTGTGCCGTGTTTGGCCGTGTCGATCTGGATTGTGTAATTGCCCGGAGTAGGGGGCACATCGGAGGGCCAGCTGGGCAGATTACCCGCTACGGGATGCAGCGAGGCGTCGGTCAGCAGCAAGATTCTCTCGCCGGCGATCTGCATTTGCACCCGGGCGTCGATGAATCTCTTCACGCCTTCGGCGCCGTCGCGCCGAAAAACGTCGGTGAGGCGTTGCGCGTCGGCCTGCAGAAATTCCACGCGGCCTTCTTGAATCGTGACCTGCCAGGCGTACCACAAGGGCGCCGCAAACAATATCAGCGCGGCGATGCCGAGCGCCACATAGCCAAAGGCCAGTGACAGCGCCGATGAGCGCATCATGCTAGTCATCGGCGGTCACCGTGTAACCGGCGTTGCGCACCGTGCGCAACAGCGGACGCTCGAATTCCGCATCGATCTTCTGTCGCAACTTGCTGATGTGCACGTCGACCACATTGGTTTGCGGGTCGAAGTGATAATCCCATACGTTCTCCAGCAGCATGGTTCGAGTAACTACCTGGCCTGCATGGCGCATCAAGTATTCAAGCAGTTTGAATTCACGCGGCTGCAAGGTAATGGGGCGGTCGCCGCGAGTAACCTTGCGAGTTAAAGGATCCATATGCAAGTCGCCGACGCTGAGCGGGGTTTCCGTGTTCACACCCTGGGCACGGCGATGCAGTGCGTCAAGGCGCGCCAGCAACTCACCGAAGGCGAAAGGCTTGGTCAAGTAGTCATCGCCGCCGCTGCGCAGTCCGCGGATCCGATCGTCGACCTCCGAGAGCGCGCTCAGTATGAGAATGGGGGTGCGCTTGCCGGTTTTCCGCAGCACTTCGATGATAGCGAGGCCGTCTATATCGCCGGGCAGCATGCGGTCCATGATGATGACATCATAGGGCTCGCTGGCCGCGAGAAACATGCCGTCCCGGCCGTTGGCGGCGTGATCGGTGGTATGACCGGCTTCTTGCAGACCCTTGACGACAAATTGACTGACGCGCTCGTTGTCTTCGACGAGCAGGATTTTCACTTTAGGCTCCGTACGGTGGGAATGCCGTGCTCGGGCAACGCGCCCGCTGCGTCGACCAACGGTACAGCGGCTTTGTTGCGCCGGCGCTTGAACCTCAGACTCATTTCATCGAGATAAAGGTAGACGACGGGGGTCGTAAACAGGGTCAACGCCTGGCTTAAGATCAGTCCGCCTACCATGGTGTAACCGAGCGGCTGCCGCAGTTCCGAGCCGGTGCCGCGTCCCAGCGCCAGCGGCAGGGCGCCGAGCAGCGCAGCCATTGTCGTCATCATGATGGGCCTGAAGCGCAACAGGCACGCCTGACGAATGGCGTCGTGAGAAGATAAATGCTGCTCGCGTTCTGCCTGGATCGCAAAATCCACCATCATGATGCCGTTTTTCTTCACGATGCCGATCAGCAGGATAATGCCGATCAGCGCCATGACGGACAGTTCGATGTGAAATATCAGCAGCACAAGCAGCGCGCCTACGCCCGCAGAAGGCAGCGTGGAGAGAATAGTCAACGGATGAATGTAGCTCTCGTACAGCATGCCGAGAATGATGTAGACGGCCACGAGCGCGGCGAGAATCAAGTAAGGCTGGCTCTTGAGGGAGCTCTGAAACGCCTGCGCCGTCCCCTGAAAATTCCCGGTGATCGCGGCAGGCAGGTGCATGGTGGCGGACACGCGGTCGATGGCGTTGACGGCATCGCCGAGCGCCGCACCGGGGGCAAGATTGAATGACAGGGTCACAGCCGGAAACTGTCCTTGATGATTGATCGAGAGGTATGTCACATGTTGCGTGTCGTACTCAGTCATTGCCGACAACGGCACCATCTGCCCGGTCAGCGGCGACTTCAAATATAACTTGTTGAGCGAAGCCGGGTCGGATTGCAGTGCGGGGGTGATCTCCAGCACCACGTGGTAGCTGTTGGATTGAGTAAAGAACTGCGCGGCTTGACGCTGGCCGAAGGCATCATAGAGCGTCTGGTCGATGGCGGCCGGCTGAATGCCGAAACGCGCGGCTTGATCGCGGTCGATGGTCAGGGACAGCATGCCGCTGCTGGTCTGCTGATCGGAAGCCACGTCGCGAAGCATGGGCAGTTTCTGCAGCGCCGCACGCAGCTTCGGGGCCCATTCGTTGAGTTCGTCGATGTCCGAATCCTGCAGCGTGTATTGATACTGGGTGCGCGAAGTGCGGCCACCGACGTTCAAATCCTGCGCCGCTTGCAAGAACAGGGTGGCGCCCGGCACCTTTGCCAGTTGCGGTCGCAGGCGGTTGATGATCTGGTCGGCAGTGGCGCTGCGCTGATCGCGCGGCTTCAGGCTGATGAATACGAAGCCGTTGTTGATGGGCCGGCTCCCGCCCAATCCCGTGCCGTAGCCGGCAATATCCGGATCCTTGGTGACGACGTCGAGCAGCGCATGTTGCCGCCGCACCATCTCCTCAAACGAGATGTCCTGGGGTGCGTCGGATACGCCGGCGATGATCCCCGTATCCTGCTGCGGGAAAAAGCCCTTGGGAATCTCGATGTACAGCAACACACTGGCCGCGAGTGTGATCAGGAATACCAGCAGGGTGGCGCGTTTGTGATCCAGGCAAAAATCCAGGCCGCGCGTGTAGCCTGCCAGCAGGCGGTCAAATGCTCTTTCGATTGCCATGTAGGCCCGGCCGTGTTTCGCATGCTTCTCGTCGCGTAAGAACAGCGCGCACATGGTGGGCGACAATGTCAGGGCCACGAACGCGGAAATGACGATAGTCATGGTCATGGTGATGGCGAATTCGCGGAACAGCCGGCCGATGATGCCGCCCATCAACAACAGCGGAATGAATACGGCAATAAGCGAGATACTGATGGACAGGATGGTGAAGCCGATCTCAGCGGCTCCCTTTATAGTCGCTTCCAGCGGCGACAAACCGGCCTCGATGTGCCGATAAATGTTCTCCAGCATCACGATGGCGTCGTCAACCACGAAGCCCACCGCAATGGTCAGCGCCATCAGCGACAGATTGTCCAAGCTGTAGTCTAGGACATACATCATGGCCGCGGTGCCGAGCAGCGCCAACGGCACGGTGATGCCGGGGATGATGGTTGCCCAGGCATTGCGCAGGAACAGGAAAATCACCATCACAACGAGCCCGATGGTGAGCGCCAGAGTGAACTCCACGTCGTGCACCGAGGCGCTGATGGTGCTGGTGCGGTTGGCGACGGTCTCCACCTTGATCGAGGACGGCACAGACTCAAGCGCGTGCGGCAGCAGTTTCTCGACGCGCTGTTCCGCGTCGATTACATTGGCCCCCGGCTGCTTGTAGATGAGCAGCAGTATGCCGTTGCGGCCGTTCTGCCAGGCCGTGAGCAGAGTGTTTTCCGGCCCGTCCACCGCCACCCCGATGTCGCGAATACGAACCGGCGCGCCGTTGCGGTAGGCGATGATCACGTCATTCCACGGTGCCGCCTTCAGCAACTGGTCGTTGGTGTAAATCGTCAAGCTGCGCTTTGATCCGTTGATCGACCCCTTGGGCGCGTCGACGGAGGCGGTGGAGATGACGTTGGCCACGTCCTCCATTTGCAGGCCCAATGCCGCGAGTCTCGCCGGATCCACCTGCACCCGTACCGCGGGCTTTTGCTGGCCGCCGATGGAGACTTGCGCGATGCCGGGGATCTGCGAGATCTGCTGCGCGAGAATGTTCTCGGCATAGTCATCGACGGTGGTTACCGGCAGGACGTCCGAATGCACGGCCAGGATCAGGATGGCCGAGTCTGCAGGGTTGACCTTGCGATAGGTCGGCGGCGTTGGCAGATTTTTCGGCAGTTGTCCACCAGCGGCGTCGATTCCCGTCTGCACATCCTGGGCCGCCGCATCGATGTTGCGGCTCAGATCGAATTGCAGGGTGATCTGGCTGGTGCCCAGCACATTGGTGGACGTCATCTGCGTCAAGCCGGAAATTTCCGCGAATTTATATTCCAGCGGGGTCGCCACTGAGGAAGCCATGGTCTCGGGGCTGGCGCCCGGCAAAGAGGCGCTGACCTGAATGGTCGGGAAGTCGACCTGCGGCAACGGGGCGACCGGCAACAAGGGGAACACGACCAAGCCCAGCAGAAAGATGCCGCCCATCAGCAGCGACGTGGCGATGGGCCGGCGGATGAATGGCTCTGAGATGCTCATGAGGCCGGGATGCTGGACGCCGACACACTGGACGCCGCGGCCCGGATTTTGGCGGCGCCATTCGAGGCGCTGGCGGCATTGACGCGCACATGTGCGCCTGGCTGCAGCCGATATTGGTTGCTGGTAACGACGCGCTCATTCAAGGCGAGGCCGGCGCTGACAATGGTCAAGCCACCGCTTTCATTGCCGATTTTCAACGAACGAACCTCTACGGTGGCATTGGCATTCACCACATAGGTGAAGGGGCCGTTGGGTCCCAGCTGTACGGCCGTGGTGGGCACTGTCAGCACATTGCGCGCGGTGCGCACCAGCACACGCACGTTGACGTACTGCCCGGGCCACAGCCGGTCGTGCGCATTGTTGAACGTCGCTTTGAGTCTGGCTGTGCCGGTCGCTTGGTCGATCTGATTGTCGACCAGCGAGAGCGTGCCCTGATCGAGTTCAGTACCTCCGTCGCGGGACAGTGTCGTGACCTGCACCGCTCCGGCGGCGAGCGCTGCGCTGATGGCGGGCAAGTTCTCCTCGGGCAGCGTGAAGATGACCGAGATTGGCTGCACTTGAGTTACCACCACAATACCCGTGGTCGCCGCCGCGTGCACGATATTGCCCGGATCCACCAGGCGTATGCCCGTACGTCCGTCGAGCGGCGAAGTGATGCGGGTGTAGTCGAGCTGCGTATGCGCATTGTCGATCACCGCTTGATCGACTTGGAGCTGCGCAACGAGCTGATCCACCAGGGCATGCTGGGTGTCGACGGTTTGTTTGCTCGCGAGATCCTGCGGTTGCAATATCAAGTAGCGGTCGAGATCGCGTTTCGCGTTCGCCAGCTGCGCGGCATCCTTGGCTTTGGCTGCGAGAGCCTGTTCGTATGCCGCCTGATTCGGACGGGGATCTATTTGCGCGAGCAAGTCTCCCTTGTGCACGGTTTGGCCTTCGGTGAACGTGACCTTTTGCAGCTCGCCGTCGACCCGTGCTGTTACTGTCACGGTATAAAAGGCCTGCACGGTTCCGAGCCCCAACAGATATATCGGCACATCTGCGTGCGACACCGCCGCCGCGTTGACCGCGATCGCAGGCGGCGCCGTGCGCGCGGCGGCTGTCTGGCGCTCATAGACCACCTTTCGCCACACCAACAACGCCGCCGCCGCCGACAGGACCAGAACGCCGACCGCGCGGACTCTCGATATTTTGTTCATTGATGCTTCACCCTTGCTGCCAGCCGCCGCCGAGCGCGGTGAACAGGCCCACCAGCGCCTGCAGATGCAGGTAGTTCGCTTGTACCAACTGATCCTGCGCACTGAAGAGAGCGCTTTCCGTGTTGAGTACGGTCAATATGTTCACGGTTCCGGCGGACATCTGTGTCTGTGCAAACTCGAAGGCGCGCCGCGCCGTGCTGACCGCATCCTGTTGCCGCTTCTGCTGCTCGGCGGTTTGTCGAGCCTCCACCAAGGCGTCTTCCACATTGCTGAATGCCGTTAGCACGGTCTTGTGGTAGGCCGTCAGCAATTCGGTGTAGCGCGCATTGCTGTAGTCGACCTGTCCGCGCAGCGCGCCGCCGTGGAAAATCGGTTGCAGCAGGCCGGCACTGATCGAGTACACGCGATTCGGCGGACTGATGAGCGAGGTCAACGTCGAGCTTGCAAAGCCGCCGCCGGCAGTCAGCTGGATGCTGGGGAACAAGGCGGCGCGCGCCGCGGCGATGTCGGCATTGGCGGCAATCATATGTTGCTCCGCTTCGGCCACATCGGGCCGGCGCGACAGCAGCTGCGACGGCAGTCCCTCGACGACGGCGGGTCTCGCTAGACTGGCGAGGCTGCCCGTGTCGATGTCGATCGACTCGGGCGTCTTGCCGATCAACACCGCGAGCGCGTACACGGCCTGGCGAAACCCCTGCAGCAGCGGCGGCAGAGCGGCATTAAGCTGTGCCACCGCGGTCTCCTGTTGCGCCACATCAAGTCCGGTCGCCGTGCCGGCCGCTTGCTCGGCCTTGATCCCCTTGAGTATTTTTTGACTGTTATCGAGATTCTGCTGCGCCGCCTGAATGCGGTCGCGCATCTCGAGCGCCTGCAAATAGGTGGTAGCGACGCTGCTGATCACAGTGAGTGCGACGGTCTGCCGATCGTAGCGGCTGGCCACCGCGGCGGCGCGCGCGGCGTCGCGCAGGGCTCGGTTCTTGCCCCAGAAATCGAGTTCGTAGCTGGCCGTCAACTCCGGATTGAAGGTGTTGAACACCCGCGCTCCCGCCCCCGAGACCTTGGCCCGTTCGCGGGTGGCCGTGACCCCCGCATCGAGCGATGGCAGAAGTGCGGCGCCGGCAATACGCGCCAGTGCGTCCGCTTCCTGAACGCGCGCAATGGCGCCGGCCAGGTCATCATTGCTGCGCCGGGCTTCGGCGATCAAATCGTTGAGCTGAGCTGAGCCAAATCCACGCCACCAATCCGCAGCCGGCCACACCGAGTCGGAGTCGTCGGTGGCAGCGCCGGCTGACTCGTGCCACCCATCGGGCACGGGAATGTCGGGTCGCTGATAGGTGGGCCCTACGCTGCACCCGGCCAGCCAGTTCCCACCCAAGGCAAAAAGCGCCGCCGCTGCGGGGACCCATTTCATGGCGGCCACCCTGGGCCCGAAGCCATTAAACGCGAGTGGTCGGAATGTTAAGTTCAGTTAATCCGCGGTGAGATAGGCCGCGACGAGCGCACGCGCTGCGGGCAGGGCTGCGGAAATCGGTCCGCTGCCTCGCGGGAAAATCAGCCGCGTGAAGTAGCCACCGTCGAGCAGCAGCATGAGGGCGTCACCGAGGCTCTCGGCGTCGCGCGCTCCCATGGCTCGCGCCATGGCGTGCAAGCGCGTGCGCACCTGGTCCTTGTAGGCCCGCACCAGGTTGCTCAGCACGTCCTCATCATCCGAGATTTCCACGGCCGCGTTGCCGAGCGCGCAGCCGCGACAATTGTTGGACTTGGCGATTTCCAATTGGGCCTCGAACAGCGCCTCGACTTGGCGGCGCGGGTCACCAGGAAATCGAGCCACAGCTGCGTCCCACCAAGCCCAGTATTCGCGCTCCTGCTCGCGCAGATAGGCGATCACCAGCGCATCCTTCGACTCGAAGCTCCGATAGAAGCTCATCTTGTTCGAGCCGGCCTCTGCGACAATCGCATCGACCCCGACGCCGTGAATGCCGTGACGATAGAACAGGTCGCAGGCCGTCTCAAAAATCCGGTCCCGCACCCGGGCCTTGCTGCCCGGCGCGCAGGCTGTCGCTGTCGGCCCTTCTCCGCGGCTATTGCCGGGTTTTTCGCTGCTCATGCCCAACTCGCTATTGACAGTAATGTCACCAATGGGCGACTCACCGTCATGTTACTTACTAGTAACTCACGTATACAGGATCGCAGGCTCGAAGTTCAAATTCTTTCCTGCTAGCGGCCGTGGCAGCCGGCGCATGCCGCAACCGGCAGGGCGACGTGCGTTGCGCCCTTGTGCGGCGCGGGGCGCCGTAAGGAAAAGGCGACGCCGCTGTAAGCCCACAGCAGCAATGCGATCACGCTGCCACCCGGTAGGGAAAGCACTTCTGGGTCGAAACCCGCACCGATGCTCTGGATTCGATTGGCGATTCGGCCGGCATTCGATTCGATAAAATTCAACATTCCCATCTCCTGCGGCGACGGCGGGATGCCGTTGCGGTAGCTGCCTGAACAACATATGCCTGGGCAACAATTAAACTTAAAAAAAATCTCAGCTATTGGCGAGCATCCGCTTCAGCGTCTTTTCTACCTCGCGTACCTGTGTCTTGGTGACGCCCTTCAGCAATCGATTGAGCACCTTGGTAAGGCAGGCCTGCATCTTTGGAAACGCGGCCTTGCCGGCCTCGGTTACTTCCAGTGCCACGGTGCGGCGGGTATGCGCCAGCGCCACCCGCCGAATTAGCCCCTTAGATTCCAGCCGGTCGATCATTCGACTCATGGCGCCGCGGTCGTAATCCATGTACTTGCACAACTCGCAGGCAGAATTCGCATGGCCCTTGAGCACGTTTGCAATGATCACGAACTGAGAGGCGGTGACTTCAAGCGATGCGACCGCCTGGTCGCGGAGGAACTCCTCATCGACGCCGTGCAGCATGGCCATACGTACCTGGCTCAACAAAGGAGCCAGACTACCGTGCAGGTCGACGGACTTCGCCTCGTGGATATTGCTCACATGCTCAGGATAGTTGCCGCGGCAACAATTGTCAAGGCAGCAGCTCAGTCGGGACGGCGCCACTGCAGCAGAAAATCGGTCACCACGGCGGATCGCACGGCGCGCATCGCCTGAAATTCGCCGGTCCGCTGGCTGTAAAGAAGCTCGCCATGCTCTCCTAAGATCGCAAGAGCGGGAACGCCTTTTCGCAAGGGGATCAGGTAGCGAGCTGCGATATCGAGGTTTTCATTCATGCGTCCGATATTGATGTGCACCAAAATGTAATGAGCGTCGAGTAGGGGCCCATTCGTAGCGTCGTGAAAATAATGATCCAGCACATGGCAATCCGTGCACCAGTTGCCGCCAAAGTCCACGATGACGCGCTTGTGGTTCGATCCCGCCGCGTTGAGCGCAGCGCTTAGATCTGTTTTGGCGCGATCGGCGGCCGGGTAGATATCCGGCTCGGCGGCACGTACGGGAACAGCCAAAGACGCGATAACGATCGAAAGGATTAACAGGGCCAAGAGGCACGCGCTGCGGTACTGACTCATGCCAAACGATAGCGCCTTAACAGCAGCCGTTCAACCTGTGGACACACTCGACCCGGCGGGCAGCCGTCCGCGACGACACCGGGGCAATCGTCGGCGGTTATCCGTCAGCGCGCGTTGTGCTAGGTGCGGACATCCTCCGTTCCCATTGGCGGCGTGTCCTCGTCTAATTCCAGACCGTCCGTAAATAGGGTGTCCTTTTCATCGTTGACTCGCAGCGTCGCGTCCGGTTTGCGTCCCTTCGCGTAGGCCGTGTGGTCCGCTGCGCGTTTTTGTTCCGAGCCGTCGAGAGCGGCGCCTCTAAGCTTGCCTTCACCGGATTTGTCGGCATCCGCAGCGTCGCCGTCAGTGGGGTTGCCCATACAATGCACTCCAATAGGTATAAGGAAAGGATGACCGAGCCAGCCTATTCCGCACTTAGGATCCCGGCTGTCCGTGGTGCAGGAGCATAGTTTGTAGGTGTCAGCCGACAAATTCGCGGCTGCACATCGGTTATTCTTCTCTGCGAATGAATCAAACCGTATTCGCGCTGGTGATTGCCGTAACGGCGTTATGTCCCGTTGCGCATGCGGCCGATCCTCAGCCGTACCGGGTTGAGATAGCCTCGGTCGGCAATAGCGACATGGATACGACCCTCAAAGCCACGTCCGATCTACAGTTCCTGCGCGGCACCGCGCCGGTCAGCCCTTTCGGCCTCATCGCACGGGCGCGCAGCGACGTCGATCGGCTCAAGGCCGCACTCGAGAGCTACGGATACTATCAGGGGAGCGTCGCCGTCAAGATCAACGGCCTGATGGTCACCAATCCGGGCCTCGGCGACGTGTTGACCGCGCTGTCGGCGGGCACCGACGCCCAGGTACGGATCAGCTTCAATTTGGGCGCTCTTTATCATTTGGGACGAGTCGACGTCGACGGCGACATACCCGATGCGATTCGCGGCACGTTGGGTCTTAATACCGGCCAACCCGCCGTCGCCTCCGCGGTGCTCGAGGGCGGCGCCCGGATGTTGACGGCACTACAAGAGAGAGGCTACGCCTTCGCGACCGTGGATCCGCCGGTGGCCTACGAGTCCGCGGACGCTGCGGTGCTCGACCTGCGCTTCCATGTGGTGATGGGGCCCAAGGTGAACATCGGCGAGGTGCACATCGAAGGCTTGAAGCGGGTGCACAAGTCCCTATTGCAACATCGGCTGCTGCTGCATACAGGTCAGCCTTATAGTTCCTCGGCCATTGAGCGGGCGCGCCGCGATTTGTTGGCGCTCGGCGTGTTCAGCCAGGTCAGTTTGAGCGTCGGCAATGCGGTCGACGATTCCGGAGGGGTGCCGATCACCTTCAAGGTCCGCGAGCGTCTGAGCCGCACGTTTTCCACCGGCGCTGCCTATTCCAGCGACCTGGGCGGCAGCGGCACCGTCAAATGGTCCAATCGCAATGTGTTCGGCGGCGCCCAGCAATTCGCGATCTCCGCCTCCGTGCTCAATCTGGGCGGCAGCGACACCACCGGCATCGGCTACGACGCCACCGCAACCTACCTCATGCCGGACTTTTTGCGCCGCGATCAAACATTGCAGTTCTCGGTCAGCGCGCTCAAGCAGTCGCTGCAGGCCTACGATCAGACCGCACGCAGCACCGGCGTGACATTGACCCGCAAGCTCTCGATGATCTGGACGGTCAGCGTCGGCGGCATAACCACAGATGAGCAGATCATTCAGAACGCCGAGACCCACTTCTACACTCTGTTCGCATTGCCGATGACCGTGGCCTACGACTCGACCAATCTGGCGTCGCCGCTCGAGGATCCCCGGCATGGCATCCGGGCCTCGGTCAGCGTGACGCCTACCCTGGCGCTCGGCCATCCGGATTCCAAGTTCCTCATCAGCCGTATCAACGTCGCCACGTACTTCGATCTGAATCACCTGTTGCCCACAGATCCCGGCCGTACCGTGCTCGCTGCCCGTGGCCTGGCCGGGCTGGCACAGGGGGCAGGCGAACTCAGTCTGCCGCCCGATCAAAGATTCTACGGCGGTGGCAGTGGCACCATTCGCGGCTATCAGTACCAGTCCGTAGGTCCGAGATTCCCTCTGGGTAGCCCCGCCGCCGGCTTGCCCATCGGCGGCACTGCCATCTCGGCGGCGAGCCTGGAATTGCGTCAGCGCTTCGGCACCAATGTCGGCGCCGCGTTTTTTGTCGATGCCGGACAGGTGAGCGGCAGCCTCAAGGCGCTGCCTGGCCAGTTCAGCATCGGCGTCGGCGCCGGCGTGCGCTACTACACTCCCATCGGCCCGATCCGCTTCGACATCGCGGTGCCGACCAAGCGCAGCGACTCCGCGCAGGATAAATTCGAGTTCTACATCGGATTGGGGCAGTCCTTCTGATGCGTCGCCCATTGAAAATATCCGCATTGGTTGCGGCTTCGCTGGCGCTGCTGTTCCTGGTACTGATTGGATCGCTGTTCGTCGCCGGCAATACCGATTCCGGGCGCGCGCTGATCGAGAGGCTGACGCTGCGGCTGACCTCCGGGCGGGTCGCGCTGTCGGGACTCGCGGGCTCGTTTCCGCAGCAAATGACCTTGGCACACTTGGAGCTCAGCGATGATCGCGGCTTGTGGCTGAGCGCCGATGGGATCACGCTGCGTTGGTCGCCGCTTGCATTGCTGGCGGGTCGTGTGCAAGTCGCGACGCTGCATGTCGTCAGCGTCGATATGCAGCGGCTCCCCGAATCATCGACCCAGTCGCGCGGCAGCCCTCCGGCGTCCATACCGCGCATTGACGTGGCCGACCTGAAAGTAGACGTGGTCAAGCTAGGCCCCGCGCTCGCCGGCGCTTCCGCATCGCTGGTACTGTCCGGCAACGCGCATTTGCGTTCTGTCGAGGATATGGTCTTCGATGGCGGAGCACATCGCATCGACGGCGATGGGGAGTACCAGTTGCACTTGCGCTTCGATCCGCGGCGCATGGACCTTGCATTGAATCTGCACGAGCCGGCCGGCGGCCCGCTCGAGAATCTGCTCGGGCTGCCGGGATTGGGCGCCCTGGCCGCGACATTGAATCTGAACGGCCTGCGTTCAGCCGAACGGCTTGAATTGTCGCTCGACGCCGGCGCGGTCCGCGGGCGCGCGCAGGGCAGCGTGAACGTGACCGATCTATCCGCCGATCTCGATTTTTCGTTCGACTCGCCGGCTCTCTCGCCGCGGCCCGACATCGCATGGGAGCGCGCGAGTGTGCGTGGCCGCTGGCAAGGCAGCATCAAGGCACCGCACGCGCACGCGCAGGTCGAGGCTGCGCAATTGTTGCTCCCGGGAGGCACGCGGGTCGCCACGCTCCATGCCGATGTTACGGCCGACGCCGGCAACGCCGCGCTGCATGCGCTCATCGACGGTCTGAGGATTCCCGGGCTTAAGCCGCAGCTACTGCAGGATTCCCCTCTGACAATAGACGCGGCGATGCGTTTGGACCAGACCACGCGGCCGCTCGAGTTGACCGCGTCGCATCGGTTGTTCATTTTGCACGCGGCCACTCTGGTGACCCCGGCGGCCGCGGAACCGCGCAGCGCGACGCTGGAAATCCGCCTGCCGGACCTGACGCCGCTCGCGGCCCTTGGCGGCCAAAATGTTCGTGGCAGCGCACTGGTGAAGGCGCAACTTCGCAATGACGGTGAACGGACGGCGCTGACGCTGAGCGCAAGCGCCGCCCTTGGTGTCGGAAAGGAATTCTGGTCGGTCGCGGTGGGCAATCGGGCCGCGCTGCAACTGTCGGGCGCGCTCACCGGCCGAGCCATAGTCCTCGAGAGCATGAAATTCACCGGGCGTGCATTGTCGCTGAGCGCCAGCGGCGAAATCTCGCGTCCAGCCGCACCGCGCCAGGCCCGAATCGCGCCGGCGCAAAACGCCCAAACGCTCGGCGCACGCTGGGACCTTACCATCTCGGATTTGAAAACTCTGTCGCCGCCGTTGGCCGGCACCCTGAAGGCGTCCGGCGCCTTGCATGGGCCCACCAATGAGCTCGCGGGCGAGGCGCATATCGTCTCGACGCTTGCGGTGCGGGATTCACCCCAAGGCACGGTGTCCGCCTCGATCAAATTGCGCGGTCTGCCCGCCGCGCCCAGCGGCACGCTGCTGGCGCAAGGTTCGTTCGATGGCGCGCCGATGAATATCGACATCGCCGTGGAGCGCAGCCAGGCCGGATCCGTGCACGCGCTTATCAAGCACGCCGAGTGGAAGAGCGCGCATGTCTCCGGCGATGTCACCGTTGCAACGGACAGCGGGCAAAGCCACGGCCAGTTGGCAGTAACCATGGCGCAACTCGGCGATCTGCACGACTTGCTCGGAGCAGAGGTGGGCGGAAGCTTGACGGGAACCGTCATGCTGCATCCCGATCAAGGGCGTACCCATGTTCGGTTGCACCTCGAGGCGCGCGACCTGACAGCAGGGCGGTTCACCGGCAATGCGCAACTGGCCGCGGACGGGGCCTTCGATGGCTTGGGCTTCAAGCTCGATGTGCAGGTGCCGAAATTGCAAGGCGCCAAGGCGAGTCTGTCTGCGGCCGGGTTGGTGGACCTTAAGGCGTCCTCGGTAACCGTGGAAACGGCGGCGGCCAATTATCATGGATTGGATCTGCATCTGACGTCGCCGTCGCGGATTGCACTGGCGGACGGCGTTTCCATCGACATCCTGAAGATAGCGGCGCAAACGGCGGTCTTTGAACTCAAGGGGGAAATCCTGCCGGTGCTCGATGTGCAGGCATCGCTGCTGGAGGCACGGGCCTCGCTGATCAATTCTTTCATTCCCGGTTTGATGGAATCGGGAAGCGTTGAAGCACATGCGCGGCTGCAGGGTAGCTTGGCGGCTCCCACGGGCGAGGTGCGCTTGAGCGCGAAGGGCTTGACGGCCGCGGACGATGCCGCCTTCGGACTGCCGCCGCTCGACGTGACGGCCGCCGTGCAATTGCAGGGCGGCACTGCGCAGGTTGATGCGCATCTGGTGGCCGGCAGCGCCTCGCGGCTCAGCCTCACCGGCAAGGCGCCGCTCGCCGCCGACGGGGCGCTGGAGTTGAAAATCAACGGCAAGCTCGACATCGGGATGATCAATCCGCTGCTCGAGGCCCGAGGCCAGCATGCGGCGGGCGACCTCACGGTCGATGCCACCGTTACCGGCAGTGTCGCGGACCCACAGATTGAAGGCAGCGTGAACCTGACCAAGGGCAGTGTGCGCGATTTTGCTCGCGGCGTGGGGCTCACTGATATCAATGCCGCCATCATCGGCAGCGCGGGAACCCTGCAGATCCAGACCTTCACGGCCACCGCCGCTCCGGGAACGGTGACCGTGTCCGGCAAGGTGGGCGTGCTGCAAAAGGGCATCCCGGTGGACCTTCTTATCAAGGCCGTCAATGCGCAGCCACTGGTGAGCAAATTGGTGACCGCGAATTTGAATGCGGAATTGCACGTTAGCGGCACCGCACGCGAGCGGCTCGACATCGCCGGGACGGTGCACCTCAACCGTACGCTGATCGGAATTCCAAACGGTCTGCCCTCGAACGTTGCGGTGCTCGAGGTACGCAGACGGGGCAAGACCACGCCTCGGGTACCGGACAAGCCCCTGGTGATCGGTCTGGATGTCGGGGTGCAGGCGCCGCAGGAAATCCTGGTCCAGGGACGCGGCATCGACGCGGAGATGTACGGCGATCTGCACATCGGCGGTACGACCGATTCGCCTTACGTAAGCGGGGAATTCGACTTGCGGCGCGGCAATTTCACGCTGGCCGGAAACAAGCTCAATTTTTCGACCGACAGCCGTGTCAGCTTCAACGGCGCGGGCCTCAAGAACAAGATCGACCCGTCTTTGGATTTCAAGGCAGAGGCGACGGTGGCGGATGCCACCGTTACCTTGACCATTACGGGCTACGCAGACTCGCCGCAATTCGAGTTCACCAGTAGTTCGGGTCTGGCGCAGGATGAAATCATGGCCCGTCTGCTGTTCGGCGTCTCCGGTTCGCAGCTCACGGCGCTGCAGCTGGCGCAAGTCGGCGCCGCGCTCGCGACATTGAGCGGCGTCGGCGGCGGCGGCGGGCTCAATCCTCTGGTCAAATTACAGAAGAGCTTGGGGCTGGATCGGCTGACCATCGGCGCCGGCACGAGCAACACCGCTGCGGGGCCCGAGAACTCCGGCGCCAGCATCCAGGCGGGCCGCTACATTTCCAAGCGCGTCTACGTCGAGGCGAAGCAGAGCACCACCGGCACCAGCCAGCTCGAAGCAGACGTCGACTTGACCAAGCATCTGAAGCTGCAGACTCGATTGGGAAACGGCACGGCAACCGTGATCGGCACTACGCCGGAGAACGATCCGGGCAGCAGCATTGGGCTGATCTATCAATTCGATTATTAGGCTCGCGGAACTCCGAACGCATACAATAGGCGTTTGCCGTTGCGGAGAATAAATGATGACTAAAGGGTTTCGATTGCTGGCGGGATCGTCGGTGTTGAGTGCGATCATGGCGGCATCGCCGGCCGCGGGCGCCGAGCATTCATCGCCCAGCGATGTGCCGGCCACCAAGATTTCTGTGGTTCCCGAGCCTAACGAGTCGCCGCGCTACCTGCGCGATGAATCGAAGACAGTGCCTGGGTCCATCGCCATCGCAGGCCATGTCCTTAGCTATCAATCCGAGACCGGCATCCTGGTGGTGCATGTGAAAGATCCCATGGATGAAGAGCCGCCGCTGCTGCGCGAGGATAAGAGCGGTCCGCCGCCGCCGCAGCCGCCCGAGGCGGGAATGTCCTATGTGGCCTATTTTCACGGCGACAAGGAAGACACACAACGGCCCATCACCTTTCTCTACAACGGCGGTCCCGGTTCCTCCACGGTGTGGCTGCATATGGGCGCCTTCGGCCCGAAGCGGGTGGTGACCGCGGACGATACTCACAGCCCTGCGGCTCCATATCGCCTCGTCGACAATCAATACAGCCTGCTCGACGTGAGCGACCTGGTGTTCATCGACGCACCGGGCACGGGATTCGGTCACTTGCGCGGAACGGACAAGGAAAAGGCGTTTTACGGCGTCGACGAGGACGCGCATGCATTCGCCAATTTTATCGTCGAGTTCCTGTCGCGGCACAATCGTTGGAATTCGCCGAAGTATCTGTTCGGAGAGAGCTACGGCACGACGCGCTCCGCGGCGCTCGCCAACATACTGCAGAGCGAGAAGTCGCTGGATTTGAACGGCATCATTCTGCTGTCACAGATTTTGAACTTCGATACGAGCGCCGACCAGCCGCAATTCAACCCCGGCGTCGACCTGCCTTACGCGCTGGTGTTGCCCACCTATGCGGCGACGGCCTGGTATCACCACAAGCTGCCTAATCAGCCCGAGGCACTCGAGCCGCTGCTGAAGGAAGTCGAGAATTTTGCGATGACCGACTATCTGCAGGCGCTGGCGGCGGGGTCGACGCTGAGTGCAGAACGCAAGACGGAGATTGCCGCCAAGCTGCATGCCTTTACGGGTTTGCCTGCGGATTATATTGAGCGCGCCAATCTACGTGTGAACGGCGGTGAATTCGAAAAGACACTGCTGGGAAGCGATATCACGACGGGGCGGCTCGATACTCGCTTCGCCGGCCCCACCATCGATCCCATGAGCAAGGAGGCCGACTACGATCCGCAGTCGGCCGCGATTTCGTCGGCCTACGTCTCGGCATTCAACGATTACGTGCGCACCACGCTCAAATTCGGCGAGCACAAGACCTATAAGGCGGAGATGTTCGACGTCGACAAGGTTTGGGATATGCTGCACCAGCCGCCGGGCGCGTCAAGCAAGGTCGCCGGCCCCGTGAACGTCATGCCG
>JBDUBO010000076.1:0-20127 GCA_040004115.1 Gammaproteobacteria bacterium
CGACGCCCGGCGTGTCGACGCCCGGCGTGTCGACGCCCGGGCGATACTGCATATCGACATGGACGCGTTCTATGCGTCCGTGGAGGAATGGGATCGTCCGGAACTCAAGGGCAAACCCCTGATCGTCGGCGGCATCGGCGGCCGCGGTGTTGTCGCGGCGGCGAGCTATGCGGTGCGTCGCTTCGGCGTGCGTTCGGCCATGCCCATGAGTGAGGCGTTACGGCGCTGCCCGCAGGCCATCTGCGTGCCGCCGAGAATGGCGCGCTACAAGGAAGTCTCGGATCAGGTGTTCGCGATTTTTCACGAATTCACTCCGCTGGTGGAAGGGCTTTCCTTGGATGAGGCGTTTCTCGATGTCACGTCCAGCCGGCAGTTGCTGGGGCCTGCGGAGGCCATCGGCGGCGAGATTCGGCGCCGCATCGCCAAACAAACCGGTCTCACTGCATCGGTGGGAATCGCACCGAACAAATTGCTGGCAAAAATTGCGTCCGATTTGAACAAGCCCGACGGCATGTGCCGGATCGGCGTGGACAATCTACGGGACATCATGGACGCATTGCCGGTCGAGAAATTGTTCGGCGTGGGCGCGCGCACTCTGCCCGTCGTGCATGCGGCCGGAATCATCAGCTGCGGCGATCTGCGCCAGGCGGGCGATGAGGTATTGCGCCGGCTGTTCGGCAAGCATGCGCAAGCCATGCGCCACCGCGCATCCGGCATCGACGACAGGCCGGTGGAACCGGACCGCGAGGAGAAATCGATCAGCGCAGAGGAAACCTTTGCCAGGGATATTCGCGAGTCGCGGCAGCTCACGGTGCAACTGCTGCGCCTCGCTGATCGCACGACGTCGCGGTTGCGTGCGCACCATCTCGCCGCCGGTACGGTGAGCGTGAAGATCCGCCGCGGTGACTTCAAGACGTTTACCCGGCAGCGGGCCTTGGGAACGCCCACCCAGGACACGGCGGTGGTAGCGGCGGCGGCGAAGATTTTGCTCGATGAATGGCTCGGGACCCATCTCAATGCGGCGGTACGGCTGCTGGGAGTGGGCGTCAGCGAACTGCACACCCTGCAGCAGGCGGATCTGTTTGCCGACGTTCCCGCGCAGGGCGCGCGCTTGGACACTGCCATTGATGGAATCCGCGATCGATTCGGGTCCGCCATGCTGACCCGCGCCAGTCTGCTCACTCGATCCCCGGATGGTTGAGGCCGCAATGTACTTAAGCTTCTTCGGCCTCAACGAAAAGCCCTTCGCCATCACGCCGGATCCCCGCTATTTGTACTTGAGCGAGCGTCACGCCGAGGCTCTGGCCCATTTATTGTATGGAGTCAACGAATCTGGAGGTTTCATTCAGCTGACGGGAGAGGTAGGCACGGGCAAGACCACCGTGGTGCGCACCCTGCTGTCGCGCGTTCCCCATCACGCCGACGTCGCGGTCATATTGAATCCGCGGGTCACCCCGATTGAGTTCCTGCTCACGATCTGCGAGGAGCTCGGCATCGAGATTGCGGCGGCGGACCGCGACAGCGTCAAGCAAACGGTTGATGCCCTGAATCGCCGGCTGCTGGCGGCACATGCCGAAGGGCGGCGCATTATTGTGATCGTAGACGAGGCGCAGAACCTGTCCGCCGAGGTCTTGGAACAGGTGCGCCTGCTGACCAATCTGGAAACCCCTACTCAGAAACTGCTGCAAATTATTCTGATCGGTCAGCCGGAACTGCGCGAATTGCTCGACCGTACGGAATTGCGCCAGCTGGCGCAGCGAATCACCGGACGCTACCATTTGGAACCTCTGACGCGGGAGGAAACGCAGGGCTATGTGCGCCATCGACTGCGAGTGGCCGGCGCCGCCGAGGAGATTTTTGCGCCTGCGGCGCTTGTCCAGGTGCACCGCGTGTCGGCGGGTATCCCGCGCGTGATCAACGTCACTTGCGACCGGGCGCTGCTCGGCGCCTACACCGAGGAAACTCGCAAGGTGAGCGCGGGGCTAGTGCGTCGCGCGGCCGGCGAGGTGTACGGGCGACGCTACCTGCCTTCGTGGCTGGGCTGGCTGTGCGGCGCCTTGGGTCTGGCGGCGCTGGCTGGCGTTGCCCTCGTCGGCTGGCAGCTGTGGCAGCGGCAACTCTCCCCCCTGCATGCCTCCGGCAATCGGCCCGCGCACAACAGGGGCCTGCCGACCGCCGCGCAGGTCGATGCGGCGGCCGCAGCGCAAGCGGCGACATCACCGGCATCCATCACCGGGTCCGCCGCGGCTGGGGCCAATATACCCCCCATGCCGCCCACGTTACCTGCCGCTTCGATCAACGCCTTGCTCGCCGCCAACAGCGCCAATACCAGCGAAGCCGCAGCCTTCCGGCGCCTGTTGTCGCTATGGGGAACGGCCATGGCCGACGACAATAATCCGTGCGGACAGGCGCTGAAGGCGGGATTGTCGTGCCTGGAGCAGCGCGGCTCCTGGGCGCAGGTCAGAGCCCTGAACCGCCCCGCCATTCTGACGCTGACCGACGATCATGGGCAACGGCACCGCGTCGTGCTTTCCGCCCTGGACGACAGGTTCGCCACGTTGAATTTGGGCGAACACAACGAACGAGTGCCGCTGGATGAAATCTCGCGCGATTGGTTCGGGGAATTCACGGTGGTATGGAAGCCCAAGACGGCGCGCACCCGGCTCTTGACGGTGGGAATGAAGGGCGACGAAGTGCGCTGGCTGCGGCGCAGTCTCAATGCGCTGCAAGGCGCCGCGTCGGATCCGGAACATGCCGACGTGTACGATGAAGAACTGGCGATCGCCGTGCAGAACTTCCAGCGTGAACATCGACTCAACGTCGACGGCATTGCCGGAGTTCAAACCCAAGTCGTGCTTGACACGGCGCTGGCCGAACCCGGCTCACCGCTGCTGCTGCCCAACGCGCCGCGCGGCAGTTAGAATCCGCCATGTCCTTCATTCTCGATGCCCTCAAGAAATCGGAAATCGAAAGGCAGCGGCAAAACGTACCCGGGTTGATGGACCCGCGCTTAAGCCCCAGGCGACGCCCACTACCCGTCTGGGCCATGGCTCTGGGCGCGCTGCTGGCGATCAACCTGCTTCTGTTGACTTACGTGCTGATGAGAAGGAACGCTCCCGCCGCGCATGCAGCGCGCTCGGCGCAGACCACGCCAGAGTCAGCGGCGTCGGCATCCGCGTCAGCACCAGCGACTGCTCCTGCGCCGGAGCACTTCAGTCCACTCGATGCCGCGCCGGTTTACGCGCCGGAAATTCCGGTCGCGGCAGCACAAAGCGCCGCTGTCCCCTCTGCTTCGTCGCCGTCCCGAACCAGCACGCTTGCTGATCTCGGCAAGCCGGCTCCGCGCCCCATACGCCGTACGGATCCACTGCTGTCCGACGAGGATAACCAGGAGGTACTGCCCTCCATCAGCGAAATCAGCCTGACGGGTGCACAGGCCCTACCCGACCTGCACCTCGACGTGCATGTCTATGCGACCAAGCCGGCCGAGCGGTTCGTGTACATCAATATGCACAAGTACCACGAGGGTTCCGTATTGCAGGAGGGTCCCATCGTCGAGCACATCCGGCGTGACGGCGTAGTGCTCAGTTACCAGGGCCTGCGATTCATTCTGCCGCGACAGCCTTAGCGGGCGGTCCCAAGGCTACTCGGCTAGCACGAATGTCACTTTCAGGCGGACCCGATATTCGGTGATCTTGCCCTTGGAAACGACAACTTCCTGGCTGGCCACCCAGACACCCGCGACATTCTTCAATGTTTTGGTGGAGCGTTTTACGCCATTCTCAAGGGCGTCATCGAAACTCTTCTTGGAAGAAGCGATAATCTCCGTGACCCGTGCAACTGATGTCATGTTCGGCTCCCGTGTAGCTTGAGGCTTAAGCGATAAGCATCCTGACAGAGATGGGCGCAGCCGTACAATCAATGATACGTTTGGCGAGCGAGTTCAAATTACTGCCGTGGAGAGTTGCTGCCTTGGGGTATCCGTTTCTAGCGCGCTTGTCGCTTGCGGCAGTGATGTCGCTGGGGCCGTGCGCCGGCGTGCTGGCGGGCTCGATCGACGGCGCCATCGTGTTCCCGAGCCAGCTCGTCCCCTCAATGACCATGTATGCCACGGATCTCGACAGCTCGCGAGTCCGCACACTGCGGTTGGCGCGCGGCCAGACGAGTTTCAGCATCGATGTGCCTCCCGGACGCTACGTGGTGTTCTTGGCCCCGAACGAGCCCGGTGCGCCCAATATATACGGCGCGTATACGCACTACAGCCTTTGCGCGCCACATGAGGCCGGCAAATGCGAGGAACATGCGCTGGTGGAGACGACCGTTACCGCGAAGACGCGACGCAGTGCGGTAATCATCGACGACTGGTACCTGACCGATGACATAGCCGAGCAGATCGATCGTATCCGCGGCATCGCGGCCGGCGGTGACTCCGGCTCGGAGCCCCTGAGTGCGCCTCGATTTTCCGAATATCCAAGCGCGCCATTCGATGCTTCTCTGCCGCCGAAGGTCGATCTTGGCGGGAGCGAACTGTCCGAGGAGGATCGCGCGACGGTGCAGGCAGCGCTCGCGAACGGCCCGAACTTCGCCGGACAGGTCACCGCGACGCTGGCAAGCTGCGGATTGGGCTGCGGCCGCGTCGTGCTGGTCGATTGGCGCAGCGGGACGGTCCGGCAGCTCGCCGCGCCGAATGACCCCGCGGACAGGCAGGCATCGCTGCCATGCCGCCCGGAAGAAGCGCTGCTATTCCGGCGCGACAGCAGATTGCTCATCGTGACGCGCGTGCGTGGCACAGCGGTGGTCACACAGTATTTCGTGTGGAATCAAAATAACGCTGCGCTGGTGCCGCGCGCCGAATATCGCCGCACTTCGCAGACATTCTGTGCGGTTGCGGCGCGCTAAGCCCGATCATGCGATGATTGGAGCATGCGCAAGATATTAACGCTGACCATGAGCGGATTGGTGACCGTGCTGCCGTTGGCATTGACGGCGTATGTGATTTGGTGGCTGGTGAATACCGTCGAAGGGTGGTTGCGGCGCGCGCTGATCGCGCTCGGCATCATTAGCCCGGAGCACTATTGGCCAGGCCTGGGGTTGATAGCCGGATTTCTGCTGTTACTGGCGGTCGGCAGCTTGGTCAATGCCTATGCAGGGAAGATCCTGCTGCGCTATTGGAACGATTTCCTGGGCCGGATTCCGTTCGTGAAGACGCTGTACGGTGGATTTCGCGATGTTGTCAGTCTCTTGCCGTCCGGCAGCGGCGAGAAGCGCGACTTGCAGCGCGTGGTGCTGGCCCGTTTCGCGGACGTGCGCGCCATCGGGTTCGTCACCCGCGAGGACGTGCCGTCGGTACTGCTCCCGCATGGCGGCAGTGACTGGGTAACCGTCTATTTCCCCATGAGTTACGCCTTCGGCGGCTACACCGTTTACCTGCCGCGCGACCGCGTGCAACCGCTCAACATCTCGGTCGAGGACGCGATGCGATTGGCGATAACCGCGGGGCTGACTGCTGCCGGCGGCCGC
The DNA here is from genome assembly GCA_040004115.1 of Gammaproteobacteria bacterium. Lineage (GTDB taxonomy): Bacteria > Pseudomonadota > Gammaproteobacteria > Steroidobacterales > Steroidobacteraceae > Bog-1198. The sequence continues at coordinate 5,521 of JBDUBO010000076.1, forward strand.
GCCGACAACTAGGAGCTGACCGTGAGGGCGCTGATGGTCATCCGCTGGGTGGGCTTGCTCGCACTCGCCGGAGCGCTTCCGGGAATCGCTGGCGGCATACCTGGCGCGGCAGCATCGCGGGTAAGCCCGCGGCTCGCAGCCGCGACTGTGCTGGCTGCGCGCTCCGACGCGAACTCGCTGGCGACGGCGGCCGCGCTGCGCTTCACGGCCTCGTCCGGCAGCGCCAAGGCGGGCAGAACCACCTCGCCTGACGGGCTGACGGCTCTCGAGTTGGCAGCGCGTGCCGGCGATCTGGCACCGCAAAATGCGAGCATCGGTTGGCTGCGACTGCAATTGTGCGCGGCTACGGCGTCCTGCGACATCCGCGACGCCGCCACCATCATGCGCTGGGTCGATGCAGACAACGGCGCCGCGTGGCTGCAGCCTCTGGCCGCAGCGAAGAGGCAAAAAGATGACACGGAAGTTGAGAGAATTCTGGGCGACATGGCGCAGGCGGCGCGCTTCGATTTTTACTGGAACCGGATCGTGGTGTTGATGGTCGATGCCCTCGCCGCGACGCGCGGCCGGCTGCCGAGCGGATTTGCCGGGTCGGACTCGGCCAGGTTGTCCACCGTCAGCGCAATCGCGAGCGGCGAGATTATTCCGCCCTTGGCCCCGCTGCAGGACGCCTGCCGGGAATCGAGCATCCTTGCGGAGCGGCGCGAGCTGTGCCTGAAATTATCGAAGACCATGCAACACAGCGACACCATTGCCGCACAATTGGTTGGGTTCAGCATAGAGAAGCGGCTGCACGCACCGGACAGCAAGGAGGTCCGGGCGCTTGCTGAACGCAGGCATATTTTGGAGTGGCGCGCCGCAGCGGCCGCGAAGTTCGACGACCCGCTCCTGCCCTGGACTAGGAATGCGCGCGCACGGGTACGGATCGCTCACATGCGCGCGCTGCTGCGCGAAGAAGACGTTTGCATCGCAATCCTGCGCGAACACAAAATGGCGCTCGAGCCGCCGGAGGTTCACCCATGATCGACTTGTACTATTGGCCCACGCCGAACGGCCACAAGATCGCTTTGTTTTTGGAAGAGACGGAAATGCCGTACACCATCATTCCGGTGAACATCGGCAAGGGCGAACAATTCCGCCCGGAATTCCTGGCCGTTTCGCCAAATAACCGCATGCCCGCCATCGTCGATCACACGCCGCTGGAGCGCGGTGCGGCGGTATCCGTATTCGAGTCCGGTGCCATCCTTCTGTACCTGGCCGAGAAGAGCGAGCAGTTCCTGGCAAAGGACCTGCGCGGCAGGGTGGAGGTGACCCAATGGCTGTTCTGGCAGGTGGGCGGACTCGGGCCGATGGCGGGACAGAATCATCACTTCGCGACGTATGCGCCGGAGAAGCTCCCGTACGCCATCGAACGCTATGTCAACGAGACCAACCGGCTGTACGGAGTATTGAACAAGCGCCTGGCCGATCGTGAATTCATCGCCGGCGCCTATTCCATTGCCGACATGGCGGCGTATCCCTGGATCGTGCCGCACGAGGCGCAGAGTCAGAGTCTCGAGGACTTTCCGCATATAAAGCGCTGGTTCGAGGCGATTAAAAGCCGTCCCGCCACAATGCGCGCCTACGAGCGCGGCGCTGCGATCAGCGCCGGCTCGACGGTCAACGAAGAGTCGCGGAAAATCTTGTTCGGCCAGACGGCGCAAACGTCCGGCAAACTCTGAGCGCCGCTGCGAGGCGCTATCTGTCGTGCGATTTGAGCCAGGCGAGCACGTAAGCCACTTTGTCGATGAGCAGGCTGGGCCGCGCAGAGATATCGTGCGAGGCATTGGGGATGCGCACTAATGCGGTGTCGATCTTGCGCAACTTCAACGCTTGATAGAATTGCTCCGCCTCGCTTGACGGCGTGCGGTAGTCAACTTCACCTGTCATAAGCATGGTGGGCGTATGCACGTTGCCCACATAGGCGAGCGGCGAGCGCTTCCAATACGATTGCACGTCATCCCAGGGAAAGCCGTCGAACCAGTAACGGGAAAAATAATTGGTCATATCGGCGGTGAGCACGAAGCTGGTCCAATTAATTACCGGCTTGACCACCACCGCAGCTCTGAACCGATCGGTGTGGCCGACAATCCAGGCGGTAAGCACGCCGCCGCCGCTGCCGCCGGTGACGAATAGGCGCTGCGCATCGATATAACCCCGGCCGACGACTGAGTCCACGCCGGACATGAGGTCGCCGAAATCATTGTCCGGATAATCGTGGTGGATGAGGTCGGCGAATTCTTCGCCGTAACTCGTGCTGCCGCGCGGATTGAGATATAGCACCACATAGCCCGCCGCCGCATACAGTTGAATTTCGGCGGCAAAGCTCGGTCCATAGCTCGCGAACGGGCCGCCGTGAATCTCGAGAAGCAGGGGATATTTTTTCGCTGCGTCGAACAGCGGCGGCTTGACGATCCATCCTTGGATGCGGCGATGGTCGACAAACGAGTCGAAGGAGATCTCCTCGACGGCTCCGAGAGTCCGCTGTTTGAGCAAGGGATCGCTGAGCGCCGTCAGAGTCGCGATGTCCTGCGCCGAGGTACCGGTCGCGAGTGCCGCGGGTTCAAGCGCTGCGGCTCGTGTATACGCAAATCGAGTATTGGCGCCGCCGTTCGCGGCAATCGAAAACGACCCGCCTGTGTAAGGCCGGCTGATATCGGCACCGCCTAGATCGCCGGCCAGTACATGCATTTTGCCGCCAAGATCGATGGACGCGAGCTTGCCCGATCCGTGATCGTCGTATTGAAATATCACCTGGCGGCCGTCGCCCGTCCAATGCGGTGCCGCGGCATCGCGATCGAGGGTGGGGGTAAGAGAGTGTGCGTGATTGCCGTCGCTGTCCATGACGTACAGCTGTGTGGCTTGATAGCCCAGGCGTCTGTCGTCGAATCCCAAGTAGGCGATGTGCTTGCCATCGGGCGACACAACCGGATAGCGATCGGGTCCGCGCCGATCCGTGAGCGCGTGAATGGAACCGTCCAACAAGTCCACGCGATAGATTTCGCTGTCCAGCGGCTCGTAGTCCGCGTCAGCGCGGCGATTGGCCGAGATCAGCACGCTCTTGCCGTCGGCGGTAAACGCCGGGGTCCCCTCGTGATCGAAATCGCCCTGCGTGAGCTGACGAGCCGCGCCGCCGTCGGCGCTAATGACGAAGAGCTGGCTGAAGACATTGGGCAGGTAGCCTTCGCCGTCGACGCGGAATACCATCCGGTCGATGAGTTTTGGGGGATCGGCCCACTTGGCGTTTTTCGGCGCCTCCGGCAACTCCACCTTCAACGGCTTGCGTTCGGCGGCCACCGGCATGGTAAATGCCAGCGAGAGGCTGTCCGGCGACCACGCGAGACCACTGGGCGATTCGGTGAAATTACTGATGGCCGCCGTAGTACCGCTGTCGGCCCAATATACGAATAGCTGGGTGGAGCCGTCCGCGCCGGCTGCCAAGTAGGCCAGACGGGTGCCGTCCGGCGACCAAACCGGCGAACGGCTGGGAGTGGAGTCAGGCAGCGGGCGCGCATGCCTGCCGTCGGTCCCGACCAACCAAACCACGCCGCGCGGCCGATCCGTCTTGATGTCGAAACTCATGCGTACGTAGGCAATGTTGTGGCCGTCCGGCGATACCTGCGGATCTGCCGCCCACTGCAAGTCGAAAACATCGACGGGCTTGAAAGCCGGCTTTACGCTTTGCGCCCAGTTCGGCGCGGACAGCAGCAGCATGGCCGCCCCGAGCCCGAGTTTCACCGCCAGGGTTGAGCCAAATGAATTCCGATCACTCATACTTGTTTCCACGGCGCGCCACCCAGCAGTAACGTTGGTGTTCATCGAACATGCCTACGGCTTGCATGAAAGCGTGGCAAATGGTTGATCCGACGAAACGGAAGCCCCGCTGCTTCAGGTCCTTGCTCATGACGTCGCTGTGCGGTGTCGAAGCCGCAACGCCACCCAAGTAGAGGGGCCGGCGGCGCAGCACTTTACCGTCGGTGAATTGCCAGATGTAGGCGTTGAAGGAACCCTCGGTCGCAAGGATCTTAAGATAAGCTTCGGCGTTGGCAATGAAGGCGTCGACTTTGAGTCTGTTTCTGACGATGCCAGGATCCTTGAGCAGGTGCCGGCGTTTGGCGGCGTCGTAGCGAACCATTTTCTCGGCGTCGAAACCGTCGAAGGCTTTGGCGTAGGTGGTGCGCTTACGCAGAATGGTGAGCCAGCTCAAGCCGGCTTGCGCACCCTCCAGGCACAGCATCTCCAACAACCGCCGATCATCGTGCTGGGCCACACCCCACTCGGTGTCGTGATACGCAACGTACAGCGAATCCGCCGGACACCAGGCGCAACGCAGCTTGCCGTCGGCATGGCGCAGCGCTCCCAGTGTCCGCCGGTCAGGTTGAGTCGCCATCAGCCCGCGTTGGTTCAGCCGTGCAGGCGCACGGCGTGACGATCCTTGTATACCAGTTCTATGCGGTCGACTCCGCGGGTGCGGCGCGCGGCGCTGCGAATTTCATGCAACAGTTTGAGCAACACGCGGGTGTTGATCTCCGGCGTGGCATTCAAGCGAGGCTCCACCCCAAGATGCAGGACTGCAAAGCGTTCGTGTGCCGAGCGCACGAATACGGCGACACCCAAGGGTCTGCCGGCGTCCGATACGGCAAACAAGGTTTGCACTCCGGCGATGTCGCCCACACGCACGCGCAGGCCGCCGTCTTGCTCGTAGATTTCCGGTACACCGTAGGTCTCTATGGATTGCTGGATGCCGATGCGCACCCGATGTTGATTAACATTGAAAAAGAGCAGCTGTTCCAGTGCGTTGCGCTGGTCCACCGGCAATTTCGACGTAATCCCTATTGAACCGCTCAATGGTCTCCCCGCCGTGCCTCAATCTTCTCGTCAGTGAGCATCCGGTCACAGAAACTATTTGACGCAGTGCAACAGATATTGTCTGCGTCTTAAGACCCCGTATCGTATAGCGTCGCCCGTGGAATGACACTAGCCTGTGGCCAGATGCGTTAACTTCCTTGCTGCAATGCGATCTTGCCGACGGCTGAACGCGGCCTCAAGGGACCTCATGAAAGGAAACAACCGGTGCTAGCTTCTGACGAAGAAGGTGGCACGCTCGATGCGCTGCGATTCAGCCTCGCCAGCGAGATTGTCGAGCTCGTCGTGCTCACCGGTGACGAAGCCTTCCTGCAGACTCTGCGCGAGGCGGTGGGTGATGCCCAGCGCCTGTGGCACGTTCCCTCGGCGGACAAGGTCAGCGACCTGTTGGTGGCCGGTGAAGTAGGCATCTTGGTGCTCGACGTGCTGGGCTTGAGCGAATCGCCGATGGTGTTCATCGCACAGATCAAACGGCAATTCCCCGATCTCGTGATCGTGGTTGCCGGCAATCGGGACGCGGAGATTGCGCTGGCGGGTTTGATCAGCGCTGGCACGGTGTACCGGTTCATTCACAAGCCCGTGTCGCCGGCACGGGCGAAGTTGTTTGCAGATGCCGCCGTCAAGAAATACGAGGAACAACGCAGGCGGGCCGCCTCGACCCCCAAGATCACGCGCACATCGCCAGACAATCGAGGCCCCCTGATCGTCGGCGCCATCGGCGTCTTGGGGATAATCGTCGTGATCGCCTGGGCCATCCACAGGAGCGCGGAGAACAGCGCGAGCATTCCGCACGCTGCCGCACCGCCGGCGTCGGCGTCGGCGTCGGCGTCGGCAAGTGAATCCCCGCTGCTGGCGCAAGCCGCTGCGGCGCTTGCCGCCAATCGCCTGACCGAACCTGTCGGCGACAATGCGTTGGAACTGTACAGGCGGGCGCAGGCGCGCGACCCCTCCGACCCGAAGGCGCGCGCCGGCCTGGCGGAACTATACGAGCGGCTGCTCGCCAGAGCCGAAAACGCTTTGCTCGAGGAGCGACTCGATGAAGCGGCGCTGGCAATCGAGACGGCGCGTAAGGCGGGAGTCGAAAGGGGCCGCATCACCTTTTTGACAGCGCAGCTCGCCAGATCGCGCGAGCGTCTCCTGACAGCTCAAGCCGCGCACTTGCACGATGAGGTAAAGCCCGACGCAGCGCAAGACGCGAAAAGGGCATTGGCGATGCGCCTGCTGGCAGAGGCAAGTGCCGCCATCGATCGCCGCGATTTTGAGCGCGCATCCGGCGTGCTCGAGGCCGCCAAAGGCGTTGCGGCGCCTGCCAACATCGAGACGGCGGAAGTATCGCTCGCCGCGGCGCGGCGGCTGGCGGACACCGATGCCTGGTCGCAATTGCTGAAAACCGGCGAGGAGCGCTTGCAGCAGGATCGGCTGATCGAGCCGGCCAACGACAGCGCCAAGTACTACTTGGTGACCTTGCGCGGAATGGATCCGGGCAACTCGAGGTTGGCAACTGCCATGCAAGATCTCGGCGCCCGCCTGGTGGCCAAGGCACGCCTGGCCCTGGCTCTGGAGCAATACGACGCCGCGCGCAGCTGGCTGGACGAAGCGGCCGCGATCGGCTTTGAGTCCGCGGAATCCGACACGCTGCACCACGGGCTGGAAGCGGCACTGAGCCGCCAGCATTTCCTGACGAATGTCGCCGCAGCCGGCGATCTGCAGTTGCTCAAATCGGTCAAGCCGGAGTATCCGCAGAAAGCCAATCTCGGCAAAATTCAGGGCTGGGTGGAGCTGGATTTTACGGTGGCCGAAGACGGGCAGGTCAAGGACATCGCCGTGCACGCCACCAGCCCTCCCGGCGTGTTCGAAAGCGCGGCGATCGGCGCACTATCGCAGTGGCGTTACAAGCCCATCCTGCGCGACGGCAAGATAGTGGCGCAGCGCGCCCGCATCCGAATCCGTTTCGCTCTCACCGATTGAGCGCCTAGGGCGCGGCGGTTTAAGCGGCGGAGCTGCGGGTCAATGCGGCGGATTCCGATTCCTGGGTTAGGGCGCCGATCTCGGCGCCGATTCGCAGGTCATCGACAGCGCCGAATGCGTGTTTGCGCACTAATCCGTGGCGGTCGATCAAAACCAGGCTGGGGGTGCCGCGCATTTTATAGCGCTCCATGGTGAGCGGAATCGGGCTCAAGGCATTGGGCTGATCCAGCGCGATCGGAAACTTCAGCCGATACTCCTGGATGAACGCCTTGAGCATTGCCGCGCTGAAGGCATCGTGATGTTCGAATGTGGCGTGTAAGCCGATCACCGCCACGTCCTTCGGCTCAAAGGTCTCGAATATTCTCTGCGCCTGTGGAATCGCGCCGGCCACCGAGATCGGGCAAAGTACTTGGAAGGCGACCAGCACGACCACACGCCCGCGCAGTCCGGACACCAGCAGCGGGCGATCGGAATTGAACCAAGTTTGGACCAGCAGTTCGGGTGCATAGGTTGTAATGGTCATGAATAGCGCGCCGCCGGTTGCCCACCGGCGACGATGTCCCCTTAATTAGTTTTTTTGAATGAGCCCGATACGGGCTATTGTGTGCCCAAGTCAGGCAGCAATTACAAGGGGGAATTTACTTCTCGCCGAATCCTTGCGAATTGCGCGGCGATGAGCTAGGGATCGGCCAGTTAAGGCGCGGGGTGCTCGCGGTCACGTTGCTTGCGTTCGGCAATCTCCTCGCGGTCCACCGCGACGTGGCGCGGCGCCTTGATGCCGATACGCACCTGTGAGCCGTTCACCGCCATCACGGTAACCTCGACGTCATCGCCGATGCGCAAGCTCTCTCCGGTGCGGCGAGTCAGTATCAGCATGGCAGGCTCCGCCAGGTGTGAAGCCGCATTAGCGCATGGCGCAGGCGGTCGCACCATGAGCGCTTTTCAGCAATTAAATGTAGGATTACGCTGACTTCGAGTCTAGGCCAGGATCTCGTTCGAGACCGCATTCGGCGCAGCGGTCCAGTCGCTGACGGTAGCCTCGTAGATGGCCAGTTCCCGCAACAATTCCTCGAGCGGCTGAGCCTTGCCCATTGCGAAGCCCTGCCCGTAGTCGACGCCCAAGTCCGCCATCCGCGCCCGCAAAGGGTCGGTCTCCACGTACTCGGCAATCGTCTCCATGCACATGACCTTCGCCAGCTGCGCGATGGCTTTTATCATCGACTCGGATCGCGCGTTGACGATGGCATCGCGCACGAAACTACCGTCGATCTTGAGATAATTGACGGAGAGATCCTTTAAATACGCCAGCGAGCTGACACCGGTGCCGAAATCGTCGAGCGCGAACTGGCAACCGAGATCCTGCAGATGGCGTATGAAATTCTGCGCCTTGGCCAGATTGCCAATCGTCGCGGTCTCGGTCAATTCGAAGCACAACACACCTGGCGGCAGGCCGCTGGCCTTGATTTCATCGATCACGAACTGCAGAAATGTGTCGTCCTGCAGCGATTGGCCCGACAGATTGATGGCGAAGCGCGCGATATCCTCGCCCACCGACGCGCTGTGCGCGCCCAGCAGCTGACATGAGCGGTGCACCACCCAGCGGTCTATGGTCGGCATGAGCTGGTAGCGCTCCGCCGCGGAGAGGAATTTGCAGGGAGGAATGATTTCGCCGCGGTCGCCTATCATACGGATCAGCAATTCGAAGCGCGGTCGGCCATAGTTGCCGCGCAGCGGCAGGATGGGCTGTGCATCCAGGCGGAAGCTGTCGTTGCTGAGCGCATCGCGCAACTGGCCGATGACCATGATATCGGTGTGGCGCCGGATAATGCTCTGATCCGAATCCTGAAACTTCTCGATGCGATTTCGGCCTCGATCCTTCGCGGCCTTGCAGGCGATCTCGGCGGTCGCCAAAGCGTGCGCGAGCGCGTTGTCGGAGCGGCCGATAGGCGCGACGCCGAGGCAGACGGAAACCTCGAAAGTGCCTTGACCGGCGCGCGGCATAATGCCTGCCGCCGCCTCACGAATTTTTTCGGCGACGACGGCTGCCGCATCCATGCTGGAGCCCGGTATCAGCGCAGCGAGGCGATCGCCGGAGATGCGCGCCGACAACGCGCCCGACGGCAGCGACTTGGCCATGCATTCGGCAACATTGACGATGACATCGTCGCCCACGTGCATGCCGAAGGTCTCGTTGATGACATGCAGGCGATCGATGTCGAGGTAAAGAATGATGTGCGCATCGGCGGAAGTCGCGGACGAGAGCAGCGCATTGGCCTGGCGTTCGAATGCCTGACGGGTCATCAGGCCGGTGCTCGAATCGTAATGAGCCTGGATGATGCTGGTCGCGCGCTTCGCCAGCGCTTCAGCGATGCGCGTTTGATGCAAATCAAAATCCTGGGCGCTCGGCGGATTGAACATGGCGAGCACGCCCATGACGCGCTCCGACGAATGGCGCACTGGGCAGGCGAGGATCTTGTACGGAGCTGCGACGTCGCTCGCTACCTTGGAAATATGATTGACGACGATGGTGCGCTGCTGCAGCTGCATCCAAGCCATCAGATGATGCTGCGCGCGCTGCAGCGAAGCCGGCGACATGGGCTGGCCGCTGCGCGTCAGGGACAGGGCGATGTTCTTGTCCGGCACCCACAGGGTGGCAAGCGCACAGCCCATGCGCTCGAGTCCGGTCTTCATGATCAGGCCGAATTCGTCAGCGTCGCTGGAAGAGGTCGATTGTTGCGAGGAAATTTCCAACATCAAATTCAGGTCGCGTTCGCGCACGTCGAGATCGCGTTCGCGCGAGCCCAATTCGGAGCGCAGCGCGAGTTCGCGCCGCAAACACTCCAATGCCGGCTGTACCAGCTGGCGCACGGTCTGCAACGGCCGTGCCTCGGTCGAACTGCCGGACAGGCGAGCAATCAGGCTGACGACTCCGAGCAACTCGATATGCTCGCCGCGTATTGCAAAGGAATATACCGCGTGGTCGGCGTCAAGCGTGCGCACCGTGCCGGCGAATTCCGCGGGGTCCGACAGGGCGTTGGCAATGGCTTCTTTGATGACATCGGAATCGTCAGCTAGATCGAGTTCGTCCGAGGCCCACACCAAATTCGAGAATCCATCGTGAACGACCACGCCGCGTAAACTCGGCATGAGCACTCGAAGCAAACGGCCATAGGAATCGAACGAGGCATCCGCTGCGGGGCTCTCCACGGCGTTTGACTTGATTTGCAGCACTGCGGCGATCCTAGCGTTCTCGAGGTTTACAACTCACGGATTAATGTGCTGCAAACGCGCCGGAGCATCGTTGATCAGAGTCGCAATTCAACGTAATAAATACAGGCTTTTCTCTAAGCCCTTGACAATATCCGCCGAATTTTGTGATGGGGATCGCGGATTCAATGTTGGCCGCGGCTGCGCCGGGCCAACACTCCCAAGAGATAGCGGCCACCGGGAATGCGCACCAGGCGAAATATCCCGCGCCAAAAGCGTTTGGCCTTCGAGTCGAAGCCTGCCAAGGGCAGCACGTCATACAGCGCCCCTAGAGGTTCATGCACGATCGCGCTGCGAGTCTTGATGGTGATACGCTGCTGCGCGGACGTCATGGTGACTGCCGCCGTTTCGCCCTGCCATTCGAGTTCGATGTCGCCGACGATGAGCGGGCGAAGCGCTTGTACGGCGCCGCTCTCCGCGCCTCTTAGCAGAACTTCGACAGCCGGAGGTTCGCTGCGCAACAAGCGCCATGCACCCTGATTGACATCCCGCGGCATGAATGTCCCGGATAAATTGCGTCGCAAGTTTGGTTTCATTGGCTCATCCTACGCGGGATGGACCAGCCGATAAAACTACTCCCCGGAATGCGCTTGACTACGAGCGGCCGGCCGCGGCTCGACTATATGGCCGTTGCCGCTCTGGCCTTTCCCTTCATGGTGAACAGCGCCGTGCAGGCCGTATTAAATGCCACCGACACCTGGTTCATCGGCCGACTGTCGCCTGCGGCAACGGCGGCGATCGGCGCGGTGTACTGGCCGATTCTGGTGTGCGTGATCCTGTTCGGCGGCATTGGCCTTGCGGTACAAACCACGGTAGCTCAGGCGTTTGGCGGACAACACTATGCCCGCGCATCGCAGGCAACGTGGACTGCGCTTTGGGCATCGCTGTTTACGACGCCGCTGTTTGTGCTTCTCAGTCTGATAGGGGCGTGGATTTTTGCACCTTTCGAGATTCCCAAAAATACCTTGGGTCTGGCGCTCGAATACTGGTATCCGCGCATGCTCGGCGGGCCGCTCGGCATCGCCTTATGGTCTTTGCTTGGGTTTTTCAACGGCATCGGGCGGCCGATGATTACGCTGTGGGTGACGGCGAGCGTCGCCGTCACGAATGCGCTGCTCAATCAACTGTTCATTTTCCACTGGGGGATGGGTATTGCCGGATCCGGCTGGGCAACCGATGCCGCGCAGTTGACCGGCGTGCTCACGGCGGCCGCGCTATTTTTGGGAAAGACCATCCGCAAGCGTTATGCCTCGCACCTCACCACGCGGCTGTACTGGCGGACGCTATTGCAGCAATTCAATTTGGGTTTCCCCATGGGCCTGCTCATAGCTGCGGATATTCTTGGCTTCGCGCTGTTTCAGCTGATGCAGGTGCGCCTGGGAACCGTCGATGGCGCATCCACCCAGATCGTCATGATGCTCACATCTTTTTGCTACATGCCGGCGGTTGGCATCGCCATGGCCGGCACCACCCTGGTGGGTCAGGCCATCGGCGCTCACCGGCGCGATGGGGCGTTCAAGGTCGGCAATGGAATCATTTCTATATCGGTGGTCTACATGGGGGTGATCGGGGTGCTACTCGCCATGCTTGGTCCCTGGGTGCTGCCGTTTTTTACGAATCGTGCGGATCCGCAGGCTGCGAGCGTTGTGGCGCGGGCCAGCGTGCTGTTATGGATAGCCGCGGGATATCAGCTGTTCGACGGCTTCAACATCAGCAGCAGCGCGTGCCTGCGAGGCGCCGGCGATGTGCGCCTGCCGGCCATCATGGTGATTGCATTGTCGTGGCTGCTTTTCGTGCCGCTGGCGCATAGTCTGTCGTTTGCACCGGGCGCCGGTTGGGTGAAATGGCTGCCGCAGTACGGCCTGGGTGCGATCGGCGGATGGTTTGCCGCGCTGACCTATGTATGCTGCCTGGGCTTGATGCTTTACCTTCGCTGGTTGTCCCGCGCCTGGACAAGAATCACGTTGCCGCTGAATTGAGAAACTCTTTGCATTCGCGAGTGTGTCAATTGACTGGATGGGAACGGTCCGTGCTCGCGCTGTTCTGGGTGATGCCGGTCGCCGCCTCGGGCGCCGCCGTTGCTACGGTACCGTCGAATGTGACACAGGTCATCGTCGCGCAGCGCCTGCCGCCAAGTGCGGTGAGCTTTGCCGTCATCGATGCGGACTCAGGCCGCTTGGTCGTGAGCCAGAATCCGGACACGCCGCGCAGCCCGGCATCCACTGTCAAGGTGGTCACGACCTTTGCCGCACTGGATTTATTGGGACCCGCCTATACCTGGCATACGCGGGCGGCAGTGCGGGGAGATCTCAACGAGGGTGTCCTTGACGGGGATCTGGTGCTTGAGGGTGGCGGCGACCCCTACATGACCCTAGAGCGTTGGTGGAGCTTCGCTCGGGCGCTGCGCGCCAAGGGCCTGAAGACCATTCACGGCGACATCGTCGTGGACGATACCGCGTTCTCGCTGCCGGCCGAGGATCCGGGAGAGTTCGACGGCCGGCCGAATCGCTCTTACAACGTGCGCCCGAATGCGCTCATGGTAAACTTTCAATCCATCGAATTTCGCGTGGTGCCGGATGCGGCGGCGCGGCGCGTCGACATCATCGCGAGCCCTTCCCCCGCCAATTTGGCGATTGAAAATCACGTGCACTTCGTCGCCGGACGCTGCGGCGCGGCGGCCTCCAGGGTGGACTTCAAGGTGGCCTCGGCGAATTGGGATCGGGTGGAATTCAGCGGTGCATTGTCGCCGCACTGTGCCGAACGCAGCTTCGCCCGCGTGCTGCTGCAGCCGAGCACCTACGCGTTCGGCACGTTCGTCGAGTTATGGCGCGAATTGGGCGGAGAGTTCACCGGCAAACTGCGGGTGGAGGCAGCGCCCGCCGACGCGCAAGCTCTGCTCAGCTTCGACTCCCTCTCGCTGGGCGAGATCGTGCGCCTGACCAACAAGTTCAGCAGCAATTTGATGGCACGCCATCTGCTCCTGAGCATCGGCGAGGAGCGCTTTGGCGGTCCTGCGACGCTGGAAAAAGGCTCCGCTGCTTTATCCGACTGGAGCCGCGAACGCGGCCTCGATCTGCAAAACATCGACATCGATAATGGTTCCGGGTTGTCGCGCCGCACCCGCATCTCGGTGCTGCAAATGGCGAAGCTGCTGAGCTTCGCCTATCACAGCCGCTACGCACCGGAATTTCTCGCCTCATTGCCTCTCGCCGGCGTCGACGGTACCTTGCGTTCCCGCATGAAGTTGACTCCCGCGGGCGCCGCGCGATTGAAAACAGGGCACATAGACGGCGTCAGCGGCGTGGCAGGGTATGTTACTGCCGCCAGCGGCAAGACCTACGTGCTGGTTAGCCTCGTCAATCATTCGCGTGCGGACTTCGGCGCCGGCGAGCCGGTGCATGCGGCGCTGGTGAAATGGATTTTGGACGACCTCTAGTCACTAACGCGCGTGATTGCCGGAAAGGCGAGGTCGGCTACGGTTGCTCCAGGTCCCAGAGGACTGCGGTTACGTCTTTGCGCAGCCACACGCCAAAGCCCAAGTAATTGAAACGGCGTCGTAGCCGGCGGCGATACCACTCTCCGGGACGCAAATGCACGGCACGGTCGGTCAGCCTGCGATCGCAGTTCTCGCGCCAATCTTCGCGGGTGAGAGCAGATATATACAACGCAGCTCTGGAGAGCTTTGCCAGATTGACGATGGCCCGCGACGCGTCGAGGTCGTCCAGGTATTGCAGCACGTCGTAACAAACGACGAGGTCGCTCGGCGACCGCGGCGCGAAATCGGTTACTGAGCCCCGGGTCCACTTGAATCGCGCGCACAAGTACTCGCTGCTTTCCAAGCCTAAGTATCGGGCCCTCGGAATGGCCGCGGCGAAGGGCTTGCGCAGCAGCCCGATGCCGCAGCCGGCGTCAAGAATGCTGCGCACTGGGATGGTTGCATGACGCAGAATTGCGGCTATCAGTTGCGCACGGCTACGCATTTCAGCCGCGCTCGTGACACGGGTTGCCGCACTGAAGTAGTACTTGCGGAAGTAGGCGGAGTTGAAAGTCGTAGAGGTCACAAAGGGACGAACTCGGTACAGTCGGCCTCACCAGCCCATGCGTTACTCGTGATTTTGATCAACTATTGTCCATGGCTGTGCCTTTGGTTTCCGGAAACGTGGAGATACGCGCTCAGGTTAATCGTCCACCGGCCGGCACGTCAAACCATGCCGCTGCAAGAGAGGGTTGAATTGTGAATCAATAATTCGGGAGGGGCGCGCACGGAAAAGCGTGTCGTCGAGACCGCAGAACTGACGGAAATTGCGTCGATATCTCGATAGCTGTATGTTATTTCACGCGCAGTCGGCTGATCGAATCGAGCGCGACGATTGTGGGATTCAGTGCACCCAGCGACAGGGAGGTATTCAGTGCATAGGCACTACCTCGAGGTGAGAATTAGGCGGGTTTGTCGCCTAATTAATTGTTAGA
>JBDUBO010000001.1:0-125369 GCA_040004115.1 Gammaproteobacteria bacterium
GGCGGCGGAAGCCGGGCTGGTGACGCCCATCGTGCGAAACGCGAACCTCAAGTCGGTGGCTGCGATTGCCGCTGAGAGCCGCGACCTCATCGATCGCGCGCGCCGCGGTGCGCTGCTGCGCGAGGAAATCAGCGGCGGGTCGTTCACGATCTCCAATCTCGGCATGTTCGGCGTCACCCGTTTCGACGCCATCATCAATGCGCCACAGGTGGCCATTCTGGCAGTGGGCGCCATGTCGCCGCGTCCGGTGGTGCGCGCGGGCGTGTTGACCGTCGCCGAGGTCGTCACGCTAACCCTTTCCGCGGATCATCGGGTGGTGGACGGAGCCGTGGGCGCTGCTTTTTTAAGCACCTTGCGCGCACTGCTCGAGAAGCCGGAGTCGCTGTAGCGAGGAATTACTGGCGGGGGTGCTGCTGATAGTAGGCGTTCCACGACGGCAGGCGTTCGGGAAAATCTGCCGCTTGGGGCTCGGCGTAGGCGCGGTTTCGCAGTACACCGCTCATGATTTCCCGATAATCGGCCGGGCGCCCATAATAGAAAAAAGCGAGGGTGCGAGCGTGGAACCGCCAGCGCCCTTCCTCGAGACGGTAGTCGTCGTGATAACGCAACGAGGCCAACAGGGGCTCGTCGCTGCGCACCACCTCGGCGTGGGTGTTGACGATGCCGGTGGCATGATCGGAATGGAGCTCGTCGAATTCAATGACATGGTCGTGCGTAAAATGATTGCTCGGGCCGAGCACGGCGAAACGCCCGTGGAACTGTGCGATGACGGCGTCGCGGCCGGTCGCGTTCATGACGCCGTCCAGGGATCGAAACGAACCGTCGCGGGTAAAGCACTGGCCGATTCCTTCGATGTCGCGCGCATCGATCGTGAAGCAATAGCGGGCGACCAATTCGCGAATCTCGACGCGCGCCTCGAGCCGGGCAAGGCGATGCTCCGTAGTTCGGGAGACAGTGTTATGCGATGGGTGGGTGTTCATGCGCGAGAAACTCCTTGAACGCCGCGGAAGGCCGCTACTACGATGACCTTGTCATCGGCGAGGTGCGCGAGTCAAGTGCGCGCAGCGTTTCGCTCGAGGAACTGTTGGAATTTGCCACACGCTACGACCCGCAGTACTTCCACACCGATCCCGTCGCCGCCAGGCAATCGATCTTTGGCGGGGTGATTGCCTCCGGCATTCACAGCGCCGCCCTGTGGCGCGTGCTCGATCATGAGATCAGCGGCGACATACACTGGATCTGCGGCGTGGCCTGGGAGGACGTGCGCTGGCCGCATCCCGTGCGCGCCGGTGATACCTTGCGTGCCCGCGCCGAAGCATTGTCCAAGAGATTGAGCGCGAAGGTACCGACACGCGGCATCGTCGAGTACCGCTATACGTTGCTCAATCAACGGGACGAGACCGCATTTACGTGCCGCAGCATCAACCTGGTGGCACTGCGGCCGGCGTCTGTCGCCGCGTAGAAGGTTTGATGAGCCGCGCAGCGACGCTGCGTTGGCCTTTTGTAGGCGCATGAGGTTACATTGTCAAATGAGCCGTCTAGGCGTCGGAATCGTATAGGCCCGCACCGGAGAGGAGTCGTCCATGAACGCCAGCAATGTTGCGACCGGGGTCGAACCGCTGATCCTGCAGCAACGCAAGGGCAGCATCGCGTATCTCACGCTCAATCGCCCGGCCCAGTACAACGCGCTGTCCGAGGAGATGCTGGCGGCCCTGCAAGCAGCGCTCGATTCGCTGGCGGAGGATACGTCGGTACGCGTCGTGGTGCTCGGCGGCGCCGGCAAGGCGTTCTGCGCCGGTCACGACCTCAAGCAAATGCAGGCCAACCCGAGCTTGGAGTACTACCAGCGCTTGTTTGACGATTGCAGCCGCATGATGCTGCGAATACAGACGCTGCCGCAGCCGGTGATTGCGCGCGTGCACGGGATCGCCACCGCCGCGGGTTGCCAGCTCGTGGCCATGTGCGACCTTGCAATCGCTGCCGATGATGTGCGTTTTGCAGTGTCCGGCATCAATGTGGGTCTGTTCTGCGCCACGCCCTCGGTTGCGCTCACTCGCAATGTCGGCCGTAAGGCGGCATTCGAGATGCTGGTGACGGGTGAGTTCATCGATGCGCCGGCCGCGGTGCAGCGCGGACTCATCAACCGGTGCGTGGCGCCGGACCGCCTCGATGCGGAGATCGACAGGGTGGCGAGCGCCATCGTTGCCAAGCCTGGGTCGGCGATTTCAGAAGGCAAGGCGCTGTTCTATCGCCAGCTTGAACTGGGCGTTGCGGCGGCCTATCGGCTAGCCGGGCAGTCCATGGCCGAAAATATGATCGATGCGGTCGCGCAGGAGGGGGTTGCGGCGTTTATCGACAAGCGAGCACCCGACTGGCGCCTGGAAGGCGGGAAGGCGTAATTCAGCGCCTCGGCGGGGGCCGGCTTTAGTGCCCCGGAGGATTGCCGCGGTTATCGGCGCAATGTGGCAAATTCGCTCATGTCGGGCGACGGTTTTGGGCATTTGTTTAGGGATACCGGTTCTCTAAAATTCGCAAGTAACCCTGATACTCTGATCAATCAGAACGCGAGCATCCCATGAGCGCAGTCTCCATCACAGCCAAAGCGGCTTCCTACCAGCCCAAAAACAAGGTCAGGTTCGTTACCGCGACCTCCCTGTTCGACGGACACGACGCATCGGTCAACATCATGCGCCGCGTTTTGCAGGCGTCGGGCGCCGAGGTGATTCACCTGGGGCATAACCGCTCGGTGCAGGAGATCGTCAGCGCAGCCTTGCAAGAGGATGTGCAGGGTGTGGCGATCACCTCCTATCAGGGCGGGCACGTCGAATTCTTCAAGTACATGATGGACCTGCTGCGTCAAAACGGCGGCGACAACATCAAGGTGTTCGGCGGCGGCGGCGGCGTGATCGTGCCGGCGGAAATTCGGGAGCTCATGTCCTACGGCGTCACACGGCTGTATTCGCCGGAAGATGGCGCCAAGCTGGGGCTGCAGGGCATGATCGATGACGTGATCAGCACCAGCGACTACGATTTGTCGGCGTTGGCGCCGGCCGAGGCGAACGCGCTGGATGCGCTGCGTTCGGGCGACCGCAGGAGTCTGGCTCGAGTCATCACGGCGGTTGAGAATCGGACCTATGCCATGCGCGCCCGTCAGGCCATGCTGCAGGCGGCAGCCGGCATCAAGACGCCCATCCTCGGAATCACGGGGACCGGCGGCGCGGGCAAGTCCTCGCTGACGGACGAACTCATCTTAAGACTGCGCCTCGATCAGGACGATAAGATCCGCGTGGCCGTCATTTCCATCGATCCCTCGCGCAAGCGCACCGGCGGCGCCTTGCTGGGCGATCGTATTCGTATGAATGCGATCGAGTCGGACAAGATTTTCATGCGCTCGATGGCCACGCGCGATACCGGCACGGAGATCTCCGCGGCGCTGCCCGAAGTGCTGGCTTGCTGCAAGATCAGCGGCTTCGATCTGATCATCGTGGAGACCTCAGGTATAGGCCAGGGCGAATCTGCCATCGTGCCGCTGGTGGATACTTCGCTGTACGTGATGACTCCGGAATTCGGCGCCGCCTCGCAGTTGGAAAAGATCGACATGCTCGATTTCGCCGACTTCGTCGCCATCAACAAGTTCGACCGCAAGGGATCGGAGGACGCGCTGCGCGACGTGCGCAAGCAGTACCAGCGCAATCACGAATGGTTTGCCCAATCGCCGGACAGCATGCCGGTTTTCGGCACCATGGCTTCGCGCTTCAACGACGATGGTGTCACCGCGCTCTACCAGGCCATCGTGCCGCGCCTCCAGGAAAAGGGTTTGAAGCTCGGACGATCGAAGTTGCCGCCAGTCGGGGTCAAGTCCTCGTCGCGCGGCCGCGCCATCGTTCCGCCCGAGCGCGTGCGCTATCTGGCAGAGATTGCCGGGTCGGTACGCGATTTTCACCGCTTCATCGGCCGCCAGGCGCGAATCGCCCGCGAGCGCCAGTCACTCAAGGTGTCAAAGGAGTTGTTCGCCGCGTCGCGTTTGAGCCTGGCGGGTTTCGATGAGCTGGTGGCGGCGAAGAGCACCGAACTCGACCCTGCTGCAGCCCAATTACTCGAACAGTGGCCGAAGACTCAGGAGCTGTATGCGCAGCCGGAGTACGTGGTCAAGATCCGCGACAAGGAGATTCGCACCAAACTCACGCACCAGTCGCTGTCGGGCACCGAGATTCGCAAGGTGTCGCTGCCGCGCTTCGAGGACGACGGGGAAGTATTGCGTTTCCTGCTGAAGGAGAACGTTCCGGGTTCCTATCCCTACACGGCCGGAGTGTTCGCCTTCAAACGCGAGGGCGAGGACCCAACCCGCATGTTCGCCGGCGAGGGCGATGCCTTCCGCACCAATCTTCGTTTCAAGCGGGTGTCGGAAGGAATGCCGGCGCATCGGTTGTCTACCGCCTTTGATTCCGTGACGCTGTACGGCTGGGATCCGGATCTGCGTCCTGACATTTATGGCAAGGTGGGCAATTCCGGCGTGTCGATTGCGACGCTGGATGACATGAAGGTGCTGTACTCGGGCTTCGATCTGTGCGCGCCGACGACGTCGGTGTCCATGACCATCAATGGGCCGGCGCCGATGATCCTCGCCATGTTCATGAATACCGCCGTCGATCAGCAATTGGAGAAATTTCAGCAGCAGAACGGCCGTGAGCCGACCGCGGACGAATACCAAAAGATTAAAGCCTGGACCCTGTCGACGGTGCGCGGCACCGTGCAGGCCGACATCCTGAAAGAAGACCAGGGACAAAATACCTGCATCTTCTCCACAGAGTTCGCCCTTAAAATGATGGGCGACATGCAGGAATATTTCGTGCATCACCAGGTGCAGAATTTCTACTCGGTATCGATCTCCGGGTACCACATTGCCGAAGCGGGCGCGAATCCCATCTCGCAGCTGGCGTTCACGCTCGCCAATGGCTTCACGTATGTCGAGTCGTATCTGGCGCGCGGCATGCACGTCGACGATTTCGCCGGTAACCTGTCTTTCTTCTTCTCCAACGGCATGGATCCGGAATACTCGGTGATCGGCCGGGTTGCGCGTCGTATTTGGGCTGTCGCCATGAAGAACCGCTACGGCGCGAACGAGCGCAGCCAAAAGCTCAAGTACCATGTGCAGACTTCCGGGCGCTCGCTGCATGCGCAGGAAATGGCATTCAATGACATTCGCACCACGCTGCAGGCGCTGTGCGCCATATACGACAATTGCAACAGTCTGCATACCAACGCCTATGACGAGGCGGTCACCACGCCCACCGAAGAGAGCGTGCGCCGCGCGATGGCGATTCAGCTCATCATCAATCGTGAATGGGGTTTGGCCAAGAACGAGAATCCCAATCAAGGCAGCTTCATCATCGATGAGCTGACCGATTTGGTGGAAGAAGCCGTACTCAAGGAATTCGACGCCATCGCCGACCGCGGCGGCGTGCTCGGCGCCATGGAAACCGGCTACCAGCGCGGCAAGATTCAAGAGGAGTCGCTGTTCTACGAGCGTCAGAAGCACGACGGCTCGTATCCCATCATCGGGGTCAATACTTTCCGCAATCCAAACGGCTCCACCGCCCCGGAAACCCTTGAGTTGATGCGCTCCACGGATGCGGAAAAACGCTCGCAGCTCGAGCGCCTGCAACAATTTCATGAGCGCAACGCCGGACAGGCGTCGAAGCTGTTGGAGCGGCTGCGGCGCACGGTGATCGACAACGGCAATACATTTGAAGTGCTGATGGATGCCGTGCGCGGCTGTTCCTTGGGTGAGATTACCCACACCCTGTACGACGTAGGCGGTCGCTACCGCCGCAACATGTAACTTCACCATGCAGGACTACCAAGCACCGCTGGATGATATGAAGTTCGTGCTTCGCGAACTGGTCGATCGCGAGTTGCTGGCGCACTTGCCGGGCTTTGGGGATATGACCCCGGATGTGGCCGAGGCCGTGCTTGACGAGGCGGCGAAATTCGCCGGACAGGTGCTGTCGCCGCTCAATCGCAGCGGTGATTTGCAAGGCGCACGCTGGCAAGAAGGACAAGTCCTGACCGCAGATGGCTGGAAACAGGCCTACCAACGATTTTCAGCCGACGGCTGGAGTGCGCTGTCCTGCAGCGCGGAATTCGGCGGACAGAACCTGCCTCGCGTCCTGTCGGCGCTGATCGAGGAGATGTGGAACGGCGCCAACATGGCCTTTGCGCTGTGCCCGATGCTGACCCGCGGTGCCATCGAGGCCCTGGAGCTGCGCGGGTCGCAGGCGCAGAAGGATACCTACCTGCCGAAGATGGTGAGCGGCGAGTGGACCGGAACCATGAATCTCACGGAGCCTCAGGCCGGCTCCGATCTGTCGGCGGTGCGTACGCGGGCCGTGCACACCGGGGATGGCCGCTATCTGCTGACGGGGCAGAAAATCTTCATCACCTATGGGGAGCACGATTTGACCGGCAATATCATTCACATGGTATTGGGCCGTGTCGCCGGGGCGCCGGAGGGCGTGAAGGGTATTTCGTTGTTCCTCGTGCCTAAGTTCCTGGTCAATGCGGATGGCTCTCTCGGCAAGCGCAATGACGTTCATTGTCTGTCCATCGAACACAAGCTGGGTATCCACGCCAGTCCCACCTGTGTGCTGGCCTACGGCCAAAACGGCGGTGCGGCGGCTGAACTCATCGGCGAGGAGAACCGAGGCCTCGAATACATGTTCATCATGATGAACGCGGCGCGATACTCGGTGGGGATTGAAGGAGTGGGCCTGTCGGAACGGGCCTACCAAACCGCGCTGACCTTTGCGCGCGAGCGGGTGCAAAGCACGGCGGCGGGCGTGCGCGGCGGCGCAGGCGTGCCCATCGTGCAGCATCCCGACGTGCGCCGAATGCTGCTGATGATGAAGTCTCAGGCCGAAGCCATGCGAGCGCTTGCCGGCGTGGTTGCCGTGTCGTTGGATGCGGCCCGGCTGCATCCGGTAGACGTGGAGCGCGAACGCCATCAGGCCATCGCCGACCTGATGATTCCCGTCATCAAGGGCTGGTGCACCGAGAATTCGGTCGATATCGCCTCGCTCGGCATACAGGTGCACGGCGGCGTGGGATTCGTCGAGGAGACCGGCGCCGCGCAGTTCTATCGGGATGCGCGCATCACGCCGATCTACGAGGGCACTACCGGCATTCAGGCGAATGATCTGATAGGCCGCAAGCTGGCCCGCGATCAAGGACTTGCGGCGCGGGCCGTGATCGCTGAGATGCGGGCGCTACTGAGGGAACTGGCGCACGCGCCGAAATTGCCCGGAGCCGGTGCGCTGTTCGGCGCAGCGATCGATGCGTTGGAACGTGCGGTCCGCTATGTGGTGGACAATTACGCCGTCGATATTCGTAGCGTCTCGGTGGGAGCCGTGCCCATGCTGAAATTGTTCGGCATCGTGGCGGGAGGTTGGCAACTATTGCGATCGGCGTTGATTGCGCAACAACGGCTGGCTTTATCCGACAGCGCCGATGCCGGCATTGCTGATGCAGGTTTTTACGAAGCGAAGATCATGACCGCACGGTTCTATGCAGATCACGTGTTGTCGCAGGCGCCGGGCTTGGCGCACAGCGTTCAGCACGGCGCTGCGGCAGCGTTGGCCGAGGGTGTGCTGTAATCTCCGGCATGGACACTCGCTACCCGAGCCGCATCATTTGCCTGACCGAAGAGCCCACGGAGGTACTTTACGCTCTCGGCGAACAGCATCGGATCGTGGGAATTTCGGGCTTTACTGTGCGGCCCAAGCAGGCGCGCCGGGAAAAGCCACGAGTCTGCGCCTTCACCAGTGCCAAGGTCGGCCGAATTCTCGAGCTCAAGCCGGATTTCGTCATCGGCTTTTCGGATATTCAGGCGGATATCGCGCAGGCGCTGATCAAGAGCGGCATCGAAGTCTGGATCAGCAATCATCGCTCGGTTGAAGGGATCCTGGGCTATGTGCGCCGGCTCGGAGCGTTGGTCGGTGCGGCCGAGCGGGCTGAACACTACGCGCGCGGGCTCGAGGCGCATATTGCGCGAGTGCGCGAGTCGGCAGCCACTTTGCCGCGTCGTCCGCGCGTCTACTTCGAAGAATGGGATGAGCCGCTCATCACGAGCATTCGCTGGGTGAGCGAGCTGGTCGGTATCGCCGGCGGCGATGACGTTTTCCCCGAGCGCTCGCTCTGCGCGCTGGGCAAGGACCGCATTTTGGCTGATACCGACGAGGTCGTGCGCCGCGCCCCGGACGTCATGTTCGGATCCTGGTGCGGCAAGCGTTTCCGGCCGAATCTTGTGGCCGCCCGCGTTGGCTGGGAGGCGATGCCTGCGGTGCGCGACGGCGAATTGCACGAGATCAAGTCGCCACTCATTTTGCAGCCCGGCCCGGCGGCGCTCACCGACGGGCTCGATGCCATTCACCGGGTGGTGCGACAGTGGTCGGAAGGGCCCGCAGCGCGGGGGCTCGCCTAATGCCGACACTGTCCGTATCGACGCCCGACACGCCCGTGGCTTCGCCCTGTGTCGACATTTGCAGGCTGGACGCGCAGGGGCTGTGCGTGGGCTGCCGCCGAACGATTGGTGAAATTACCGAATGGTCGCGCGCGAGTGATGCGCGCCGTCGCGAAATCTTGAGCGAGCTTGCGCGGCGGAGGTCTTAAGCGACTCATGGGCGCCGCGCTTCTCTACCCCTTCGAGAATGAGCCGCAAACGGGCAATGGTTCGGCGGTTGAAATAGCGCCCGGAGTCCTCTGGTTGCGCATGCCGCTTTTCGTGGCGCTACCTTGGATCAATGTCTGGGCATTGGCGGACCACGGGGGCTGGACCCTGGTGGATACCGGAATTCACTCTCCAAGAACCATTCAGGCGTGGCAAAGCGCCTTCGCGGGCATCTTGAACTCCGGCCCGGTGACGCGAGTGCTGGCCACTCACATGCATCCCGACCACTGCGGCATGGCCGGCTGGCTGGTCGACCAGTTCAAGACGCGGCTTTGGATGACCCGATTGGAATATTTCACCTGCCGCACCATGACCGCGGACACGGGGCGTCCCGCCCCGCCGGCCGCGATCGAGTTCTATAGCCAAGCGGGATGGGACGAATCGGCAATCGACCGCTATCGGCAAAAATTTGGGTCATTCGGCGAATACATCTACCCGTTGCCCGAATCGTTCCGCCGCATTGTCGACGGCGAAACATTGAAGATCGGTTCGAACGAATGGACCGTGGTCGTCGGCAGCGGCCACTCGCCCGAACACGCCTGCCTGTATTGTCCGACCTTGAAACTGCTGATCGCCGGCGATCAAGTGCTGCCCAAGATCTCATCGAACGTGTCGGTGTATCCCACGGAACCCGATGCAAATCCGCTGGCGGATTGGTTGACTTCTCTGGCGGCAATCGCACGGCGGATTCCGGACGACGTCCTGGTGTTGCCTGCGCACAATAGCCCCTTCACGGGATTGCATGCGCGCACCGGGCAGTTGATCCAGTCGCATCATGAGGGTCTCGCGCGCCTCGAGGCGCTCTTGGATGAGCCCAAACGAGTGATTGATGTATTTCCGGCATTGTTCAATCGTCCGATCTCCCCCGAGCTTCTCGGCATGGCGACCGGGGAGGCGATTGCGCACCTCAATTACCTGTTGACCACTGGCCGTGCCGTTCGGCAACTAGATGATCGGAGAGTTTGGTGGTGGCGAAAGGTGAGGTAGCCCGGCGGCACGCCGTAACTCCGAGCAGATTCTTTGTGTCCGCCGGTCGAGTCGTCGCGCTCTTGTCTGCATCGAATTCAAACTAAATCGCGTTCAATATTGCGAAGGTACACGCGAGCCCTAAGCTGAGAATCCAGCTGAAATACCACATGGTGTGTCCTTAAAAGCTTGCTGCCTCCTAAAGTCTACGCAGTAGGCGTGTCTCGGTTAGGGGGTGCTGTCTTTGGACATCGATTTATCCTTCATCATGCCATGGTGGTGCATCCTCATGGCTTTGGCATCCACCAAGCCGTTGCTGTCCTTCGTCATGTTATTCCACATTTTCTCGTGGTACGCCATGTACTCCTCTTTGGAGATTTTTCCATCGCCATTGGTATCCATCATCTTCATCATGGATGTATGTTCTGTCGTCATCATCGCATCATCTGCCACGGCGCTCACGCTTAGGCCGAGCAGGGCGCTACCCACGATCGCAAATATTATCTTGTTCATAGTCGGTATCACCTTGGTTGAAAACGGGATTTCGAGAAACATCGTTTGGAACGCTTTGCGCACATCGCTGCCGCGACTACCACATTCGCCTGACGCAAAGTCACCAAGTCAGCGCCGGACGCTACTGGTATTAATTGCTGGGGTCCGTTCGCTAACGCACATTGGCGGCGGGTCACCGATCGCGCTGACCGATCGAGAGTTCAGCGATCTCCTCACGTTTTTGCGCGATGGACTTCAAGATCCCCGGGTCAACAGGCGCAACCTCTGCGGGTTGATTCCCACTTCCGTACCCAGTGGTCGACGATTGTTGAAATTTGTTGAATGTCAAAAGGACCACCTGCGGGCGCTAACCGCGCCTGGTGCGTCGAGGCGGCCCGCCGGTTGCGAAAGTACGCATCGACCATGGCGTCGGTGATGTCTTTGATTCGGCTCGGCCGCCACTGCGGCGCATTGCTCTTGTCGACCATCAATGCGCGTCCGCGGTATAGGTCTGATCGTGAGTGGCGGGCAACCAAATGGCGGTGCGTGCTATCCGGCCCGTGGAGCCTCCTCGGCCAGCTTCCGCAACCGCAAGGTAAAAAACTTCGCTGTGGGCTCGCGAGGCTTTGGGGACGAGCTTGATAAAGAAGCTGGCCGAGGTCTCGCCTTTTGCAAACGAGCGTCTCGCCTTGCCTTGCGTCATATAATCGATGCCGGGCTTTGCCGAGTCGGCCTCGGTCCACCAAACCAGTGCATTACCGCCGGACTCGGGCGCAGAGCGATGGAGGCGGATCTCCACAAAATTATTGGTCAAGTGAATTCTATAGTCGGGGACGGCGAGGGCGGCGGCGCTAGCGGCCGCGAGGCCGGAGGAGCCGGAGGAGCCGGAGACCGCGACGCCGGGCGCGAGCGGGGCAATCGTGGGCTGCTGGCGCGCGGGCTCACCGTCATTCGCGACGATGGGATCGGAGACGAGAGGCCTTGCCGCCGCCGCAACCGGAATAGCGCTCGTGCCAGTCTTCTCGCCCGACCGCAGGACCATGGAAAGTACTCCGACGAAGCCGACGATCACCAATGTGGCGAGAATGGCGGCCGGTCTTAACGGCCAGGCCGCCGAGAGCTTCCTCGGTCGAGCCGGACGAGCCGCAGCGGCGGGTTTCAAGTCTCTGGCATGGGGTAGCTGGCTCATTGCCACACGCTCGGCGTTCATTCTCTTCAGCCACACGGGTACGCTGACAGAGCGGGCCCCGCGGTGCCACGATAAACCCATGTTCAGTGCTTTCCACTGCGGCCATTTGAGCGCTGCAGGCCGTATCGCGACAATTCCCAAGTCCCGCGCCACGATTGAGGAGCGGCGCTGGAAGGGGTGGACCCCGGCCAGCAATTCGTAAGATACGCAGGCCAAGGCATAGATGTCGTCGCGCTGGTCGGGTGCCCGTCCGGCCAGCAGCTCGCAGCAAGCGTAGGCGGGCGTGACCGTGGATGCCGCAATATGCCCTTGTGTGCTTGACGCTCCAAAGTCAAGGATCCGAACTTCTCCGGACTGAGTGAGCATAATATTGTGTGGTTTTAAATCTGCGTGCATCACGCCGCGCGCATGCGCGTGAGCGAGTCCGGCACCGATATCCCGTATGATTGCCCAAGCATGGGAGCGGCTCATCGGCTGCGAAGAAAATCGCTCGATCACGCTGCTCAAGAGTTCTCCGTCGAGGAACTCCATGGTGAAGAAATCCACATCGCCGTCCTGGTCTAATTCGTAAACCTTGACGATATTGGGATGCGAGAGCATCTGTGCGCTGTAAAACTCGCGCTTGAGCTTGAGCAGTAATTCCGGGCGCTGCTCGCTTAAACCGTGCAATATCTTGATAGCCACGTATTGGTGAGGTTCGGGAAGCTCGGCACGGTAGCGATCCCGTGCCTTGAACACCGTACCCATTCCGCCGCGCCCCAAGCGCTCTTCCAGTACGTACCGGTCGCGCAAGACGTGGCCAATCCCAACCGGTGAGGAGGGGTATTGAGCGGGGTCCGACATCGGGGGGTGGCTCGAAGGAGGGTTTAAGCCAATAGTGGTGCCGTAATCGTCGGCTGACCGCTGGTGCCCCGCGATCTTGGACGTCAGCGAATGAAATAGTTCGGCCGTTATGTCGCCCTGCCGGGAGCGCTGCTGGATGACCGCTGCGATGTCCCAGGCTGAATCCGGCGCGGCATTCAGGAGACTGGTGATTTCCTCCATGATTTCGGCTTCGCCGCCGTCGCCTTGCAACAGCGTGTCCAGCCGGCTTTGCAGGACGGCGACTATTGCAGCAGACGCTTGTTTGTCGGACACGGCAAAACCCATTATTAGGGATGAGCCTCCACTATTGCTGGGCCAATTGCGTAAGTATGTCAGACAATGCCGCGTGTTGCAGTCGGCGCTGCCGGCGTGTCCCGCAGAAAGCCGGTGTATGGCTGGCTATGGGCTCTTCCCGTACGTACCCGGAGGGGCCGTCATATCCTTCAATGTCGGCTCGCCGAAGCATGAGACGATTTATTCAGGTCACGCGCAATTTCATTGGCGAGTTGGGTGCTGGCCGCCCTACACGCGGGAATATTGCGGTCAGGCGTAAATGCGATCCTTGCCAAGCTGACTGTGGCAGCGCACACATATCAAGTACATAGAGTCGAACCCCAGAGGGTCGCTCGGGGGATCCGCAGGGCTACGCCAGGCGAACCTCTACCCCACGGCGCTCGAGCTCGGCAACCACGTCGGGGTGGGCGCCGCTATCGGTGATCAGCATGTGCAGCTGATCCACCCGCGCAATGAGGGAAATGTTTCGACGCATCAGTTTGGATGAATCGGCGACCGCGATCACCTGGCGAGAGATGGCGATCATCTTGGCGTTGAGCTGCGCTTCCGGAAGATGCGGGGTCATGACGCCACGCTCAGGATCCAAGCCGTCGGCACCCAAGAACAGACGATCCGCCTGTAGATCGGCGAGCGCGGCTTCGGCCATGTGTCCCGATAAGGAATTCGACTCCGGCCGCAGGATGCCGCCGGGCATGATCAGCCGCACGAATGGCACATCCGCCAGCAGAGTTGCGATGTTCAAGGCATTGGTAATCACGTTGATGGAATAGCCGTCGAGCTTGCGAATTTGTTTGGCGATCTCTGCCGTGGTCGTGCCGGAATCGAGGATCACCGTTTCGCCGTTTTCGATGAGTGCCACTGCCGCTCTGGCGATGCGCACCTTCTCGGCGTGATGCAGGGTGCGCTTGACCGCCAAGGGCCGATCGTCATCATCGCGGCTCAAGAGGGCGCCGCCGTGAGTGCGCTCCAGAGAACCGCCGGCCTCGAGCGCCGCCAAATCGCTGCGAATGGTCACCGCTGAAGTGACGAATCGGGTCGCAAGTGCGTCAACGGTCACGCGCCCATGCTCGCGCAGCAAGTCCAGTATGCGATGACGGCGTTCCCCGACCAAAAGACCCGGTTCGCCTCTTGCCGTGGTTGTCTCCGCAGGAGACGGGCTGGTGCCTAAGTCGGTTTGCACATTAAACCTGTTTTGCCTCGATTAATAAAAAGCCCTCGAAAGACACGGGCAGCCGATGCTCCGTGCCGGATACGCTGCCCAGATCGCGGTCGTTGAAGTAATCGCGAATCTGGTGCACCCCCGGCCGCAACCCGCGCAGCGCCACCTCGCCATGGAAACGGTCGGCGAACAATGCATAGTATAAGTGGCCGCTGCGTTCGATGGCATGCGTTTCCGGCTTGTCGAAGCCGATGTCGTAGAGTTCGCCGCGATAAATCCCAAGCGGCAGCATTTTCTCTTGATAGAGCGCAATCCAGCGCCGCCACTTCGCTTCCTTCTCGGGCGTGAGCAGGAACGAGTCCTTAGGTTTGGGATCTTTCGGCCACGTGAATTTGGTGGAAATGATGGCGCCGATGCCCACGGTGGAGGCGAAGTCGTCGTGATGGTCGCTAAGCTCGACGTGATCCCCCGCAAACGGTGCGCTGAGACCCATCAGGGCTTTTAGCGATTTGCCCTTGAGGCGCACCTGCCAGGAACTCTCCGGGTCAGAGGCCGGCGCTTGATTCATGTAGGGAAAATTAAACGCCGAGTACGCCGTCCCACATGGGCACACTTCGACGACGGCGACAGGATCGGCCTTGAGTGCCGCGTCATACATGGCGCGATAGAAGTTCTGCAGGCCCTCGACCGATTCTTCCGGCCGGGCATGGTGATGCGCGGGATTGAAACAAGGCGGTACGCCGTTCAAATGCTGGCCGTCGATCTTGAGGCCGGCAAATCCCCAGTCGCCGATGAACTTCGTGATCAGCGCCTGGGTATATTGCACGGTTTTCTCATAGGCGGGACAGAGATAAAAGCTGTTCCACCAGGAGATTTTCTGCACCGCGCCTTCCTTGTCGAGCAGCAGCATGTCGGCATGATCGTGCAAGAAATCCGTGCCCGGGGCGACCGACAGGGGTGAGTACCAGAGCCGTGGCTTCAAGCCGCGGTCGTGGATGGTGGAGACGAGCCGGCGCACGTCCGCTTCGCCGTTGGGATACTTGAGCGGATGCGGCGTCCAGTCGCCGATCTTCGCCTGCCAGCCGTCATCGATGACCGCCCATTTCAAACCCAGATCTTGCACCTTGGGCAGCGTGCCTTCGATCAGGTCGGTGGTGCAGTCGCGTTCATAGCCCCAGGCACACCAAATCGCCTCGTAGCACGCCGGATTCGGTACGGCGGGCGTCATGCCGCGATCGGCCATGAGCTGTCGATACGTGTTCAACGTCGCGAAGTGATCGCGCTCGTGCACCGAGACAAAGGTGTTGAGCGTCTGGAAGGCTTCTCCGGCGCGAAGGTAGCGTTTATCGCGCGAGCAGACGGCGACGCGCACCCGCCCCTTGACTTCCTGCAGCGGCAGCGACACCAGCTTTGGTGACATTTCAACATGGCCGACGGCGAGTCCGGCGTCCTTGCGCCACACATCGACGATGGGCGTGCCACCGCCATAATCGGAGGCTTCCATGCCCAGGAAATTATCCTGGGTGAAGCCGCGCTTCACCGGCTGCACCCAGTCACGCCGATCCTCGTAAGTGGCGCCGGAGTAGCTCCAGAATGCCGGCGCCGCCGCGGATTCGAGCAGCAGAAAATCCCCTTGGGTCCAACCGTGAATCGATAGGACCGAAGAAGCGCCGTTGCGATAGGACGCGCGCATCACGGCGAAGCCGGGATAGCGGGCGTACAAAGTCACAGCGACGATTTTTTCGATGCCCTCGGCGGAGATGCCGGAGAGCGTGATTTGCGTGCCGGCACCATTGGCGTCCTCGACCGCGCGCGGCGCGTCGTGGACATGCAATTTGAATTGCGCGATGTGCAGTCCATCCTCGCGCAGCAGGTAGTCGCTTGGGCCCCACGAAGTCATCGGCACGCTGTGTTGCGCGGCGACGCGCACCACGCGCGTGTGTAGATTCGAGTCCCATTCGATGCGGATTGACGAATCGCCGATACTGGCGACGGCGCGGCGGCCGGGCTCGCCTTCGGTAGACTGGGCGGCGGCGGCTTGAGCCGGCAGCAAGCCGTGGCGCAGGGTCAGCGCGGTGCCGGCGGCCATTTGGACGAATTGTCGGCGGGAGGTGGTGTTGGAATTCATGGCGCAACCTGCTCGGTTCTATTGTAGCTCTTGACAGCGGCGAAAATAATAATAATATTAAACGCAAGAATACGAAAGCAGAGGCAGGGTGATATCTGTCGTTTTGTTTCGTTATCCGCAGGGTGAATGCGGGGTCAAAGATGAGCAGCTCGTAAAATTGGGGAGATGAAAGCGTGCCTAGCCTTAAGCCTACGGTGATCCTGATATGGCTGTCATTCGCAACGGGAGGCGCTGCGCTTGCCGCGGCCGCTGACAATTCCACCACGGACGCTACTACGCCTGCGGCCACGCAGAGCAAGGAGGGGCCCGAGCTGCAGGAAATTGTGGTCACGGGCCTGCGAGCCAGCTTGGAGAAATCGCTCGACGTCAAAAAGAACGCCACCGTCGTGCTCGATTCCATCAACGCCGAGGAACTGGGCCGCTTCCCCGATGCGGACGTCGCCGATTCTCTGGAGCATTTGCCCGGCATCACCATCAACCGCACCACGGGCGGCGAGGGTCAGAAGGTGAGCGTTCGCGGTTTCGGGCCGCAATACAATATTGTCACGCTCAATAACCGGATTCTGGCCACCGACGACGACGCGCGCGACCTTGCGTTCGACGTGCTGCCGTCGGAAGTGATCTCGGGCGCCGATGTGCTCAAGTCCTCGGAAGCCTCGGCACTTGAGGGCAGCATCGGCGGCACGGTGAACCTGCGCACCGCGAGCCCGTTCGACAACATGGGATTCCATGGCGGCGCGCATGCCGAGGGCAATTACAACCAGATGACCTCGCTGCATGGTTACAAGGCCTCGGCATTCGCCTCGGACACGCTGCTCGACAATACCCTGGGGTTCCTGATCGCGGGCGTGCGGTCCGACACTCACACGCGTACCGATGCGCTGAACGCCTACAGCCAGGACATCTACGATGCGAACGCCTTCCCCTTCGAGGATTCCAATATGTCGCCGCCCGCGGGGACGCCGCTCGCAGCCGCTCCCTGCTGCATCACCTTCGGCTCGATCTTCGACGAGAAGAAACGCGACGCCCTGTCCGGCAGTCTCGAATGGCGTCCCAACGACACTCTGAAGCTGGCCGCCGACGGCCTCTGGACCAAATTGCAGGATCCTCAGATTGGTTACAATCAGTCGTATTATTTCCCATACGGCGTCGATCAGAATGGCAATGGAACCTGGTCCGATTCGAGCGCGACAATCAAAAATGGGGTGGTCACCGGGTTGACATCGAGCAACTTCACGCCGGAGATCGTCAACAACACCATCAACCGTAACGTCGTCACGACCATGTATGGCTTGAAGGGCACTTGGACGCCCAGCGAAAAGTTCTCGCTCGGCTTCGATGCCTATCGGTCGACCGCGAATCGTCCCGAGGGCGGCACCGACACCTTCGTAACCGCGGGCTTGGTGTCGGCTTTGCCCAATGCCGAGGACTTCATCACGGTCACCGACCTGCCGCACAGTCTGCCGAGCCTCAACGTGATGGTTCCGCCCAGCCAGCTTGGCCTCTCGGCGTGCCCAAGCGGCACCGCCAGCGCCACCAAAGCCGGCTACTGCTCGTACACGGCGCTGATGAACTCGGGGTTTCTGAACAACAACAAATACTGGTCCACGCACTACGACGGCCTCAACGGTTACTCCGTGCATGACCAGGTAACGGGTTTCACGTTGGACGGAGCCTACAAGGCAAATCTGGGATTCTTCGACAAGCTGCTGTTTGGCGCCGGCTACAACCACCGCGAGAAGAATCGCGTCGACAGCAGCAACGATTGGACCAACGGCTCCGGTCAATACGGCTCCCTGTACCAAACGGTGGGATGCCCGGTGCAGTGCAGCCCTTATTCATTCGGCTCGCAGGGCTTCGATGTCATTTCCTTCACCAGTCCCGCCAATTTCATGCAGGGCGCGGGCGGCTCTTATCCGTCGGTACTGCCGAGGTTGAACACCGCCCAGCTGCTGGCTTTCCTGGCGAGCTTGAACGGCAAGCCCAACCCCGCCGCATGCACCTCGCTGCCGTGCTCGACGCCCTTCAACTTCGCTGATACGTTGCCGCAGGAGAACCCGTTCAATTCCTATCAAGTCGAAGAGAAGACTTACACCTTCTACACGGAAGCAACTTTCGCCGGCAACAACTGGTCGGGCAACGTCGGCGTGCGCCTCGTGCGCACCACGACCTTGGCCGCCACCGCCGAATCCGTGCCGACGGACATATGGACGCTGAATTCGTCGAACTCGGTGCAGAGCTTCAACGTGGATTACAGCACCGCATCGCAGTTCCTGCAGAAGGCAAGTTATACTGACGCCTTGCCGTCGGCCAACTTCAGCTACTGGGTCTTGCCGGATCAGCTGCAGTTTCGCGCGGCGGGGGGCGAGACCATCTCGCGTCCGAACCTGAACCAGCTGGCACCGAACTCGACCAACCAAGCCATCAACGGCACACCGGAACTCGATTACACCGGCGCCGCCGGACTCAAGCCCATCAAGGCCTGGTCCGTGGATCTTTCGCTCGAGTGGTATTACCAGCCGCACGCGGCCCTGAACGCAGCGCTGTTCGGCAAGAAAGTCTCCAACGACATTTACACCGCCACGCAGACCAGCGTCGACCTGGGCACCCTGGAATACGACAATGGACCGCCGGGTGCGCCGAACAACCCGGCGAAGCCGTTCCTTTGGACCATCACCGCTCCGGCCAATGGCGGGAAATCAACCTATACCGGTGTTGAGTTGAGCTGGCAGCACTTCCTCAACAATGGCCTGGGCACGCACATGCAGTACAC
Organism: Gammaproteobacteria bacterium; assembly: GCA_040004115.1. Taxonomy (GTDB): domain Bacteria; phylum Pseudomonadota; class Gammaproteobacteria; order Steroidobacterales; family Steroidobacteraceae; genus Bog-1198. Next base: position 18,591 of record JBDUBO010000001.1, read on the forward strand.
CCATACCTGGAGCAAGGGCTACGATCAGTTCGGCAACGCTACCGGGGCGGTCAACGAAGCGCCACCCACCACCTTCTCGGTCAGCCTGATCTACGACAAGGGACCGTTCAACGTGGACGTGAACTGGGACCACACCTCGAGCTATACCACCTATTGCTCGGCGTGCACGGAAGTCCCGGGTTGGCCGGCCATCGCCGATTCCTTCTCGTGGGTGACGGCGAGCGCGCATTATCGGATATATAAGGGCTTCGACGTGTACGTCGAAGGCAAGAACCTTACCAATGCCATTGCGCGCACTTATCTCAACGGCAATCCTCTGTTGCCGTGGGGACCGGGCCAACTCGTCGGCGAGAGTGCCAGCGGCACGGGTCAGGGCTACAGCGCCTATGGCCGCAGCTACGTGTTCGGCGCCTCGTATCGGTTTTAGCGTGACGCGCAAACCCTGGCTCACCTACGCGCTCATCACCACTTTTTTCTGGGGCGTGTGGGGTGCGTTCGCGGAGTTTCCGACGCGGCATGGGTTTCCCGAAACCTTGGTGTACGTGGTGTGGGCGCTCACCATGATTCCGCCGGCACTGTACGCCATGCAGCGAGTAGGGTGGAAAATCACGCGTGATGGCGGATCGGTGTTTTTGGGCTCGCTGATTGGGCTCACCGGAGCGGGTGGCCAGATGCTGCTATTCCATGCGGTGCACACCGGTCCCACGTATTTGATTTTCCCCATCATTGCGCTCTCGCCGGTGATCACCATCGCGCTCTCCTTGGTTCTATTAAAGGAGCGGGTGACCAAATGGGGGGCGCTGGGCGTGGTGCTGGCGCTGATAGCGCTGCCGCTTTTTAATTACGTTCCAGGCGGGGAGTCGGCCGCGCCGGGTCAGGGCGTCGCCTGGTTTTTCTATGCACTGATCATTCTTCTCGCCTGGGGCGTGCAGGCGTACTTCATGAAGCTCGCGAATCGCACGATGAACGCCGAGAATATCTTTTTCTACATGACGATCACGGGACTTCTGTTGATTCCAGTCGCACTGTGGATGACGGATTTCTCAGCCCCCATCAACTATGGCTGGCAAGGGCCCGGCCTTGCGGCGCTCACGCAGATATTGAATGCGGTCGGTGCGTTGACACTGGTATATGCCTTTCGGTATGGCAGGGCCATCGTAGTGGCGCCGCTCGCCAATGCCGGGGCGCCGCTGATGACGGCGGTGGTCTCCATGCTGGTATTGAGTGTGGTGCCTAATGCTATTACCGTCGCCGGCATCGTGCTCGCGGTAGTTGCCGCGACCCTGCTGGCCATCGAGCCCGAAGAGAAGACCGCGGCAACACCCGCATGAAAATTCTGCTGGATCTGATTCGCCGCCATAAGTCGGGGGTGCCGGTGGGCATTTACTCGGTATGTTCGGCGCATCCGCTGGTGTTGGACGCCACGCTGCGCCTGGCGTTGCGTTCAAACGGGGTGGCGCTGATCGAGGCCACCTCGAACCAGGTCAATCAGGATGGCGGCTACACGGGCATGCGTCCCACGGCGTTTCGCGATCTGGTGCATGCCAAAGCAGATGGCGTTGGCCTGCCCCGCAATCGCGTCGTGCTCGGCGGCGATCATCTGGGCCCGAATGCTTGGCAGAGCCTGGATGTTGCCGCCGCAATGGCGAAGTCCGCGGTGATGGTGGCCGAATATGTGGAGGCCGGTTTTCGCAAGATTCACTTGGATTGCTCCATGGCCTGTGCCGGCGATCCGTTCGCCCTGGGCGATGCGCTGATCGCCGAACGAACGGCGACACTGGCCGCCGTCACGGAGGCGGCATGGCGCGGCGCCGGCGGTGAGCCGCCCGTGTACATCGTCGGTTCCGAAGTGCCGGTACCGGGCGGCGCGCACGAGACCTTGAGCGAACTTGCCGTCACCACGCCAGCCGCGGCCTCCGCGACCGTCGACGCGCACCGCGCGGCCTTCACACGCCATGGACTCGACGATGCCTGGCAACGTGTCATCGGCCTGGTGGTGCAGCCCGGCGTCGAATTCGATCACCATCAAGTGATCGACTATCGGCGCTCCAAGGCGGCCGCGTTAAGCAGCTGCATAGAGGCCGTGCCAGGCATGGTGTTCGAAGCGCATTCGACGGATTACCAAACGCCCCGCGCACTCAAGGCCTTGGTGGAAGATCACTTCGCCATCCTGAAAGTGGGTCCTGGCGTGACCTTTGCGCTGCGCGAAACCCTGTGGGCGCTGGCGGACATCGCCGCGGAAATGGGCTTGACGCCGCAAGCGGGCTCGCTCAAAGACATCGTGCTCGAGACCATGCTGCGCGAGCCCAAGTACTGGAAAGCCTACTATCTAGACCCCGACCAGCTGCATTTCGATTTGCAATTCAGCTTGAGCGACCGTGTCCGCTACTACTGGAGCATGCCGGAGGTGGCGCAGTCCTGCACCCAGCTGCTCGAAGGCCTTGCCGCCGCCGGCATACCCATGACCTTGCTCAGCCAATATCTCCCCGCGCAATATGCCGCGATCCGCGACGGCCGATTGAAGAGCGAGCCGCGTGCGCTACTGCTCGACGGCGTCGCGCAGGTGCTCTGCCACTATGATGAAGCCTGTAATCCGGCCGCTTGAGTCAGGCCGTCAAAATTAGGGACCCGCATGAATTATCTTGGAATCACGCAGGCTGAACTCGAGCACGCGGGCGGCTACTGGACCGCGCGCGAAATCTCGCAACAGCCCGCGGTGTGGGCCGATATCGGGCGGCACATGGCGGGCGAGCGCGGCGCGTTATGTGATTATCTGGAGCCGCTGCTGCGCCGGCCCAATATGCGCATTGTGTTGACCGGCGCGGGCAGCTCGGCGTTCGTCGGCGAGTGCCTGGTCTCGGCATTGACCAAAGCAGGTCACCAGGTGCGGGCATTGTCGACCACCGACCTGGTCGGTTCGCCCGATGGCTGGCTCGACCCGTCAGCGCCGCTGTTGTTGGTGTCGTTTGCGCGATCCGGCAACAGCCCGGAGAGCGTCGCCGCGGTCACGCTGGCCGAACAGGCGGTGTCCGACTGTCACCACCTCATCGTCACCTGCAATCGGGAGGGTGCTCTGTACCGGCGCGGCGCAACCGGGCGCAAGGCGCACGTGGTGCTGCTGCCGGAGGAAACCAACGACCGCGGCTTTGCCATGACATCGAGCTTTTCCGGCATGCTGCTGGCCGCGGCGCTCGGCTTCGACGTGCTCCCCGATGACGCGGTGCCGGCACTTGCCGCCTGGGGGGCCCATATTCTGGAAGCGGCAACCCCGGTGGCCGCGAGTTTGGCCGGCAGCGGCTTCGAGCGCGTGGTGTACCTTGGCAGCAATGAGTGCAAAGGCCTGGCACGCGAAGCGGCTTTGAAAATGCTCGAGCTCAGCGATGGCCGGGTAGTGACACTGGCGGAGACGCCATTGGGCTTCCGCCACGGACCCAAAACCATCGTCAACGGCAAGACGCTGGTGGTAATGTTCCTGGGCAACGATGCATACACTCAACGCTACGAGCTGGACGTCCTCAAGGAGCTGCGCGCGGACGCAGTGGCCGCGCGTGTGGTGACGCTCGGCACCGCGGCGCCGATGCAGCATGCCGATCACATCATGCTGCCGGGCGCCACGGCGGCATCGACTTTGGGGCTGTGCCTACCCTACGTGGTATTCGCTCAGACCCTGGCATTCTTGCAATCCATGGCGCTCAAGCTCACCCCCGACTTGCCCAACCAACAGGGCGTCGTCAATCGCGTAGTTCCCGGCTTTACGATTTATCCGTGGGAACCACAACGGTGAAGATTTTCCTCGGGGTTGACGGCGGCGGCACCAAGACCGACTTTCTGTTGATCGACGACTTAGGAAGGGTGCTGGCGTCGCGACGCGAAGGTTCGGCCTATTACCTGGAGATCGGGATGGAGGCGTTGCGGACCATGATGCTGCAGGGCATTCGCCGCACGCTCGCGGACGCCGGTGTTTCTCCCAACGATGTCAGTTTTGCGTGCATCGGTCTGCCGGCGTACGGCGAGGATAGCGCGCTGCTGCCACGCCTGGATGCCATCGCCGACGGCCTGTTGCCGGCCCACCAGTATCGCTGTATGAACGACATGGTGTGCGGCTGGGCTTCCGCACTCGCCGGCCGCGACGGCATCAACATCGTCGCCGGCACCGGATCCATCGGTTATGGAGAATTCGAAGGCCGCAGTGCGCGTGCCGGCGGTTGGGGCGAACTATTCAGCGATGAAGGCTCCGCCTACTGGGTCGCCCGCGCGGGCCTGACGCTGTTTTCGCGAATGAGCGACGGCAGAGCGGACCAGGGTCCGCTATACGAACTCTTGCGCCGGCACTTCAAGGTGCGCGCGGATCTTGATGTATGCGCCGCCGTGTATGGGCCGCCCCCCATGACGCGCAGCGAATTGGCCGCGCTGGCGCCGATGGTTTCGCGCGCGGCGCACGCCGGCGACCGCCAAGCTCAGTGCATCATCGAGATGGCGGCGCAGGAACTCGCGGCGGTGGTGCACGCCGTGCGGGATCAGCTGGGCGCTCCGCAGCAGCAGCCGCTGCCGGTCTCATACTCCGGCGGCATGTTTCACCAGGACAGTGGCCTCACGCGGGCGCTCGAGTCGATCTTGGCGAAGGGCGAGCGGTGTTATGAATTCGCCGCGCCGCGGTTCGCGCCGCGAGCCGGTGCCGCGCTGTACGCCGCCAAGCTGTCGGGATCGCCGTTGACCGCGCAAGCCTTGGTGCAACTCACTCTCACGCATGCAGCCACTTCCTTGGAGGACAGCCAATGATGAATTTGATCCGCGCCGGATGGGCATGCCTGATGCTGGCCGCGGGCGGTGCGCACGCGGCATCGACCTACACGACGGACGATTTCGCGCGCGTACCCAAATTTGACGCGCATGTGCATGCAAACAGTGACGATCGCGTGTTCCTGGACATTGCAATCAAGGACGGCTTCGAGATTCTCGCGATCAACGTCGACTATCCGGATTTTCCCAAGCTCAAGATCCAAGCAGACATCGCCCATAAGCTGGCGGCGGCAGATCCCACGCACTTTCATTTCGCAACCACGTTTTCCATGAACGGGTTCGGCGGCGCGGGCTGGACGGCGAACACCATTTCGCACATCGATTCGGAGCTTGCGCGCGGCGCGCTCGCTGTGAAGGTGTGGAAGAACATCGGCATGGTGGAGAAAAATACGCAAGGCCACCTCATCATGTTGGATGATCCGGGCTTCGACGGAGTGATGCGGCACCTCGAAGAGCGCGGCATCCCGTTGATCGCGCACCAGGCCGAGCCGAAGAATTGCTGGCTGCCGCTCGATGCCATGACCACCGAGAATGACCGCAGCTACTTCCGCGACCATCCGGAGTACTACATGTACCTGCATCCGGAGCAGCCGAGCTACGAAGATTTGATGGGCGCGCGTGATCGATTCGTCGCGCGGCATCCGCAACTGCACTTCGTCGGCGCGCACATGGCAAGCCTGGAATGGAGCGTCGATCGGGTGGCCAAATTCCTGGACGCGTATCCCAATGCAAGCATCGATCTGGCGGCGCGCATGACCCAGGTTCAATATCAGTCCAAAGACCACTACGCCAAGGTACGGCGGTTCTTCATTCGCTATCAAGATCGAATCTTGTACGGCACCGATCTCACCGAGGAACCGCCGGACGCCACGGGACGCGCGCAGAACCCGCCGACGAACGGCGCCTTCACGACGGAAGCAGACGGATTCTGGCGCTCCGACTGGCTCTATCTTGCTACTCCTGGCCGCCAGCAAATCGACGCCATCAACGCCAATGTCGAGGGGCTGGCGTTGCCCAAGAGCGTCATCGATAAGGTGTACTACGCGAATGCGCGACGCGTGTTCGGACTCTCCGCGGGCGCCACTCAACGCTGACTGCTGCATCAGTCCTCGGCCAGGACTAAACGGCGTTCGGCCGGAAATACACCCTCGGGATGAGTTATCGCTTTTGTGCGGACCGGGCGATGGAAGTTGCGATCGCGATGGGAGCAAGAATGTTCTTCAACAAAGGCGCTGATGTTATAAGGAGTCCAGGTTCGCACACGTGTGCGACGGTGGTGGGAGGCCACGTGAATTGCTGGAGCCGAATCCGCATTTACGGGATTCTTGCGGGGAACCTGTGCGCCTTGGCGAGTACCGCGGCTGTGAGTGATACCAGTGGCTCGACAGAGCCCGCCGCAGCGCCTCTCTTAGGCTCGGTGCAAGGAAAGACCTTGTCGGTCGATATCGACGCCGACGGCTCCTACTCAATTGGGGCCGTGGGGTTCAAAGCGCCGATCCTGCGCTCCGACGTAGAGGCGGACGTGGACTTCCGTCGGCTGCGTTCGTCCACCTACCCGCAACACAAGCTTACCCGGTCGACGTTTCAAGACGAGTTCGGTTCAGGTTCGACGGTCATCGTCACCCACACCGGCCTTGCAGGCGCGCCGGATTTGAAGTGGTCGGTGCGGCTTTACCGGGATCAAGAATGGGGCGATATGCAAGCGTCCGTGGTCAACACCACCGATCGAACGGTCGCCATTCAGGCGATCCGCAGCGTGCATGCAACCGAGGGTTCGGTGATCAATTTGAATGGGCCCGCGTCCTCCGATCGCATACTGTCCGATAGTTTCAGCGAGGACAGGCCGCAGCTCGCGATTCGTGAGCTCGCCGACGCTCCCGCGGGTGTCCATCGTGCTGTGGGAAGCCAGCTGATCTATAACCGCGAGAGCGGCGAAAGCTTATTCCTCGGCGCGCTGACTTCCGATCGCCTCTTGACTATCTTTCACTTGAAGGTGCATCGCCAGGGCGTCAACGCACAGATCCAGTCCTACGAGACGGTCGAGACCGGCACGACTGAAATCCTCAAAGGTGAATCATTGAGAAAATCGGCGCCCGCTGAACAGGTGGCGCTGAGCCTGAGCGTGAAGCCCGGCGACAGTCTTTCTTCAGAGCGCCTCATGTTTGCTGTCGGCCACGACTACCATGCGCAGCTGGAACACTACGGCCGCGTGGCGGGGCGAATGCACCAGGCTCGGGTGAATACCCCCACGCCCCTGGGATGGTGGAGTTGGACGGCCTATTATTTTGGGCTCAACGAAGGAACCGCCCTCACGAATGCGCAGTGGCTGCGCGAAAACTTAAAACAAAGCGGGTACAGCTACTTCCATATCGACGAGGGCTACCAATATGCACGCGGCGAATACACCACCCCCGATGTCAACCTGTTTCCCCGCGGAATGCGCTACTTGGCGAGGGAGGTTCTTCGCAAGGGGCTGACTTTTGGCGTGTGGACAGCGCCCTTCGAAGTATCCGAGCGCGCATGGGTATTTCAACATCATAAGGAATGGCTTCTGCATAACGCCGCCGGTCAACTCATTCACATTGGCCATGTCCTCGGCCAGGACGATGCCCTCTATGTCCTCGACACGACGCATCCACACGCTCAGGAGTATCTCAGACAAACCTATGCCACGATTGCCCATGACTGGGGAGTACGCTACATCAAAATGGATTTCATGGACGACACGGCGGTCGAGGGTGCCTACTATCGACCGAACACCACGGCGCTCGAGGCGCAGCGGATCGGCTTACAGATCATCCGAGGGGCCGTTGGCGAGGATGTCGTCCTTGATAAGGACGGCGGTGCCATGCTGCTGCCCATTGGTATCGTCGACACCGGCCGCATTTCCCAAGACACGGGACATGAGTTCGGCGGTACCCGGGACGCCGCTTCAGGCATTGCGGCGCGATATTATATGAATCGCAATTTTTACGTCGCGGACCCCGATGCTTTCACCGTCTCCACACAAACAGTGGACGATCAATCCTGGCACGAAACCCGGCAGCCGCTCACTCTCGATGAAGCAAAAGTCTCGATATCACTCGCCGCGGTTTCCGGGGGGATGTATGAAATCGGCGACGATCTTCCCACTCTGGGAGCATCCGCGGAACGGCTCGCTCTGGTGAAAAACCGAGACCTGATCGAGATGGCTCGTCTCGGCCGAGCTTCCATACCCACCGACCTCATGACATATGCGCCGACGGATAAGCAGCCCAGCGTCTTCCTGTTGAAAGAGAACAGCCGCCAGTCAATTCTCACTGTTTTCAATTGGACGGACGTAGACCTGACGCGGTCGATCGCACTTGGTGGTCTTGGTCTGAAGGATCCGGCGAGTTACCAGATAGTGGAACTGTTCAGCAATCACGGCTGCTACAGCAGCTTCGTGCAAAGTATCAAATTTGTGCAAGCCGCGCACTCTGTCTGCGTGCTCAAGTTGATCGATGCGTCCGTTGCGCCGCTTGCGCCTGCATTTGAGGTGCGCGCGGCGAGCGCAGCAACGGCGGGGCAGACCTTGGCCTTCGAAGCATCGGCGTCGTCACCGGAGGCTCCTGTACTTAGCTATCATTGGGAATTCGGTGATGGCACGAGCGAGGATGGTATGAATGTCCGGCATGTGTTTACCCGCTCAGGCGACTACGAAGTCCATGTGACCGCGACGGGTCTCGATGCCGTCACGAGCACCAAAAACGTGAAGACGGCTATTTCTGGCAGCATTCCCACAAAATTCGTCCCGGCTCGCAAGAAGCGGCCCGAGTCAGGAGTCTGGGGTGAAGTGGAGCAGTAAATTTGCACGCCGCTATCGCGGCTGCATACGAATCGCACCATCGAGGCGAATCGTCTCCCCGTTGAGCATCATGTTCTCGATGATGTGACCTACCATGGCGGCAAATTCATCGGGGTGACCCAGGCGCGGCGGAAACGGCGTCTGCTTGCCGAGCGAATCTTGCGCTTCCTGCGGCAGGGACTTCATCATGGGTGTCGCAAACAGTCCGGGGGCGACCGTCATGACGCGAATTCCGGAGGACGCCAAATCGCGCGCCATGGGCAGCGTCATGCCGACAATGCCGCCTTTGGAGGCTGAATAGGCCACCTGGCCGATCTGACCGTCAAAAGCGGCCACCGATGCGGTCATCACGATCACACCGCGTTCGCCGTCGGCGTTGGGTGCGTTTTGTTGGATCGCCACGGCCGCGGCCTTGGATACCAGCAGGGTGCCAACCAGATTGATTTCGATCATCTTTCTAAAGAACGCCCCCGTCATCGGACCTTGTTTTCCGACCAGACGTGCCGGGTTGCCGATGCCCGCACAACTGACGGCCGTATTGAGTTTGCCCATCTGTTCGCGAGCGCGCTCGATCGCTCCATTGACCGCGAATTCGTCGGTAACGTCGGTGGCGATAAAGGAGGCCCGTTCGCCGAGTGCAGCCGCGGCGGCCTTGCCTTGCGTTTCGTTCACATCGAGGAGGGTGGCTCTGCCGCCGGCCAGCACGATTCGGCTCGCCACGGCGAGCCCCAACCCCGAGGCGCCTCCGGTGACGACGGCGCGCGATTCTTTTAATTGCATGAGTGTGTTCCTAGCTGTTTCGACACTGCGTGATCAAATATTCTCTAAAGTTGCCAAGGGATGCGCGGCGCCGGCCCAGCGATCGCGGAAAAACGCGTTGACCATGGTGTCGGTGACGTCTTCGATTCGGCTCGGCCGCCATCGCGGCGCATCGTCCTTGTCGATGATCAGCGCGCGCACGCCTTCCATGAAGTCGCCCTGTTCGAAACACTGCTGCGTCATTGACAGCTCCATGCGAAAGCAGGCGGCGAGACTTAAGTCCTTGCCCTTTTTTAATTGGCGCAGAGTCACGCACAGCATGGTGGGCGAACGGCTGCGAATGAGCTTGGCCGTTTGCTGCGCCCAATCGGCGTACTCGAGGCGGGTTTCCGCTTCCAGCGAGTCCAGAATGGCGGCCACGGTCGGGCGCGTGAAATGAAAGTCGATGGCGGGACGCAGCAGGCTTAGACTAGGCCTTGCCAGGCCCACCGCGGCGCGCGCGTGAAAGAAACGGCGCATGTCGGATGAATGGTCGTCGCTCCAAGGCAGTTCGCCCAAGTCCGCGGCAAGCGATGCGATGGTGTCCGGTGGCAGGTAGATATCGGCCAATTGGCAGTAAAGTGCGTCTATCCCTTGAATCTGCGCGCCGGTCAACGCGAGATAGATGCCGAGCACGCCCGGCAGTCGCGACAGAAAATAACTAGCGCCCACATCCGGAAAGAAACCGATCGCCACCTCCGGCATCGCGATCCGCGTACGGTCCCCGACGATACGCAAGGTCGAGCCTTGGGCGATGCCCATGCCGCCGCCCATGGTGACGCCGTCCAACAAGACTACATAGGGTTTGGCATAGGAATAAAGCATGTAGTCGAGCGGATATTCCGCGGCGAAGAACTCGCGATGCAAGGTGCCGGAGCTCTTGAAGCTTTGATACAGGGCGCGAATGTCGCCGCCCGCGCAAAACGCCTTGTCGCCCGTGCCCCTGACCAGGACTGCGTGCACCTCCGGGTCGGCGGCGTGGTCGCTCAGCAGGGCGCGCAGCTCGACGATCATGTCGAGCGACAGGGCGTTGAGCGCGGCGGGGCGATTCAAGGTGATGAACGCAATGTGATTGCGCCTTTCACACATGACTTCCACATTGCCGTCCGCGGTCACGCGGTCGTCATTTCAAACTGATGGTGGTGTTCACCCCGGTGGCTGAGCTGCTGTCGTCGAACCAACGCGTGGTGACCGTCTTGGTTTGTGTATAGAACTGCACCGCCTGCTTGCCATAGGGGCCGAGATCGCCGAGCTTGGAGCCGCGCGAGCCGGTAAAACTGAATACCGGTACCGGAACCGGTATGGGCACGTTGATTCCTACTTGGCCGACGTCGATTTCATTCTGAAATTTCCGCGCGACGGCGCCGCTTTGCGTGAAGATCCCGGTGCCGTTGCCGAAGGGATTATTGTTGACGAGCGTGATGGCCTCGTCCAAGGTGTTCACGCCGACGATGACCATGACCGGTCCGAAGATTTCAGTGGTATAGATTTTCATTGCAGGCGTCACGCCGGAGAAAATCGTCGGGCCGATGAAATTACCCTTCTCGTAACCCGGCACCTTGATGGCGCGTCCGTCCAGTTCGAGCTTGGCGCCTTCCTTGATGCCTTCTTCGAGCAGCCCAAGGATGCGATTTTTCGCGTTCTTCGAAACCACCGGCCCCAAGTCGGTGTTCTTTTCGACTCCGGCATTGACCTTGAGCGTCTTCGCTTTGGCGACGATGTCGGGTATCCATTTCTGCGCCTCGCCCACCAGCACCGTGACCGAGGTGGCCATGCAGCGCTGTCCCGCGGCGCCGAATGTGGCGCCGACCACGGCGTTCAGCGACTGCTCCTTGTTGGCGTCCGGCATGATGACGGCGTGATTCTTGGCGCCCATCATGCATTGCACGCGTTTGCCCGCCTGCGAGGCCAGGTTGTAGACATGCGTACCCACGGCGGTTGAGCCGACGAAGGACAACGCGGCAATGTCGGGATGAGTGCAGAGTGCGTCCACCGCGCGCTTGCCGCCGTGGATGATGTTCAATACTCCCGGCGGCACGCCGGCCTCGAGCGCCAACTCGGCCAGCAGCATGGGCGTGAGGGGGTCCTGCTCGGAGGGCTTGAGCACAAAGGTATTGCCGCAGACAATCGCCATGGGAAACATCCATAGCGGAATCATCGCCGGAAAATTAAATGGCGTGATGCCGGCGCAGACGCCGATGGGCTGGCGCAGCGTATAGGTGTCCACGCCGCCGGCAACGTTTTCTGCAAATTCGCCCAGCTGCAAGCTGCCAATGCCACACGCGTGTTCGACCACCTCGAGACCGCGGAACACATCCCCCTCGGCATCGGCCAAGGTTTTGCCTTGTTCCGCGCTCAAGGTTTGCGCGATTCGGCTCATGTGCTCGCGTACCAGCGCCTGCAGCTTCAGCATGATGCGTGCACGAGCCGCCAGGGGAGTGTTCTTCCAAGTCTTGTAGGCCCGCTTGGCGGACGCGACGGCTGCCTCGATTTCGGCATCGGTTGCGAAGGGGACCTGCGCCAGGACCTGCTGCGTCGCGGGGTTGACGACCTCGTGCCATTCGGTGGTATTCGAGTCGATGAACTTGCCGTCGAGCAGCATTTTCACAGTGGGCAAGGGATTTTCCAGCGGTGCGGGTTGAGTGCTCATCAAGGGGTTCCTTCGGTCGTTAAATCGCAGAATCGGCGCGTCGCATAGTTTACCGTATCGCGTAAACTATAGAGCCTGGTTGCGAGGAATGGCGTCCAAAGCTTTACAAATGCGCAGGCGAAATGCCAACACCTTGCCGGCCCCCGAATCTCGCGGCGCCGCGGCCGCAGGCCCGCTGCCGGCGGAACCGGGGACGATCGCCATCTGTTTCGTCGCCGCTGCGCTGCAAAGCCTCAAGGCCCGCAACCTCGATGCGGACGAATTCCTGGCCGATGTGGGCCTGTCCTCAAGCCTTCTGGAGGTGCCCCAGGCAAGGGTTTCGGCCAAGCACTACGGCGCCTTGTGGCGGACCATCGCTCTTGCGCTGGATGACGAATTCTTCGGCCAGGATTCGCGGCGCATGAAGGCCGGGACATTCGCCATGATTTGCCATGCGGCCGTCGCCTGCAAAACCTTAGGGCAGGCGCTCGATCGCAGCTTACGTTTCTACGCGCTGATCCTGGACGACATTTCGGGGACCTGCGAGCGCGACCTCACGGAGGCAAGGATAGTTCTGCACGAGCGGGTCGCGGGAAGAAGTCAGCGCGTGTTTGCGCACGAGCTTTTGCTGATGCTGCTGTACGGCGTATCTTGCTGGCTGGTGGGCCGGCGCATTCCGATTTTGCGCACCGAATTTAACTACTCCGAGCCCACGCATGGCGCCGAATATCGGCTGATGTATTCCGCGAACCTGAGCTTCGACCGGTCGCATACTCTGATTGCCTTTGACGCAAGCTACCTCGATCTGCCGGTAGTGCAAAACGAACGGTCGATCAAGGAGTTTCTGCGCACCGCGCCGGAAAGCATTTTAATCAAGTACAAGAACAGCAGCAGCTTGAGCGCGAGGGTGCGGCGACGGTTGCGCCAGTGCCTGCCCGGCGAGGTTCCGGATTTCGAGCAACTGGCCGAGGAGATCAATATGACTCCGGCGACCATACGCCGCCGATTGCATGAGGAAGGCGAGTCATATCAATCGATCAAGGATCAGCTGCGGCGGGATCTTGCCATCAGCTATCTGAGTCACTCGAACCGCAGCGTCATGGATATTGCCATGGAGCTCGGCTTCTCCGAGCGCAGTGCGTTTCATCGGGCGTTTAGAAAATGGACCGGCGCATCACCGGGCGAATTTCGCCGTACCCTGCAGGCTTAGCCGGCATGCGCCGCAAGTGTTGCAATATTGCTCAAGTATTTTGAGCGTTTTGGTCACCCTGGCCGCAGCGGCGGATCGAGGATAATCAAGCTATGAATTTATCGGGCAAAGTCCTGGTGGTCACCGGCAGCGACGGCGCTCTGGGTCAGGCCGTGGCGTCGATTTTGGGCAAGTACGGGGCTCGGCCGGCGTTGATCTCACATGGGCCTGCGCCTTCGGCCGCCCCCGCCTCGGCATCCGGGGTGCTCCATTTCGGAGGTGTGGACTTGACGCGGCCGCAGGCGGCGCGTTTGGTCATGGAGAGTGTGTTCAAGGAGACAGGCCGTCTCGACGGGCTGATCAATATTGCCGGTGGTTTCCACTTCGAGAAAGTCGCGGGCGGCACGCTCGACGCTTGGAACTCGATGTATGAGCTCAATCTGAAGACCGCGGTCGTTGCCTGCCAGGCCGCGCTGCCGCATCTCCTGAATTCCAAGGCCGGACGCATCGTCAACGTCGGCGCGATGGGCGCCGTCAAGTCCGCGGCCGGCATGGGCGCTTACGCCGCCTCTAAGGCGGGTGTGGCGAAATTGACCGAGGCGCTTGCCGATGAATTGAAGGACAAGGGCATTACGGTCAATGCCATATTGCCGAGCACCCTGGACACGCCACGCAATCGCCTCGATATGCCGAAGGCGGACTTCACGCGCTGGGTGACCCTGGCTGAAGCGGCCGAGGTCATTGCATTCTTGGTTTCCGATGAGGCAAGCGCAGTGACGGGGGCCTTGATTCCCGTGGTGGGGCGCGTGTGACGCAGAAGCCGACAGCCTCGCCCGGAGCACGATTTCGCGCGGCGCTCGCCGCGGAGTGTCCCTTGCAAGTGGTCGGTGCCATCAATGCCTATGCTGCAAAAATGGCGGCAGCCTGTGGCTTCAGGGCCCTGTACCTGTCGGGTGGGGGCGTCGCGGCCAATTCGCTGGGTGTGCCGGATTTGGGCATCAGCACCCTGGATGACGTGCTGATCGACGTGCGACGCATCACCGATGCCTGTGCGTTGCCGCTGCTGGTGGACGCCGATACCGGATGGGGCGGGGCGTTCAATATTGCGCGCACCGTCAAGTCCTTCATCAAGTTCGGTGCCGCCGGATTACATATCGAAGATCAGGTGCAGGCCAAGCGCTGCGGTCACCGCCCCGGCAAGGAGGTGGTCTCGCAGCAGGAAATGGTGGACAGAGTCAAAGCGGCCGTCGACGCACGCAGCGATGCGGATTTTGTGATCATGGCACGCACCGACGCCTTGGCGGTGGAAGGCATCGACAGGGCCATCGAGCGGGCCATCGCCTGCGTCGAGGCGGGCGCCGACATGATTTTCCCGGAAGCCATGACCGAACTGCCCATGTATCGGCGATTCAAGGACGCGGTCAAGGTGCCGATTCTCGCCAATATCACCGAATTCGGTCACACCCCTCTTTACACGCGCGATGAGCTGGCGGCGGTCGGTGTCGACATCGTGCTGCATTGCTGCTCCGCCTATCGCGCGATGAATGCGGCGGCGCTCAAGACTTACGAGGCGATCCGGCGCGACGGCACGCAAAAGAACGTGCTGGGCCTCATGCAGACCCGCGCCGATCTGTACAAGTACCTCGACTACCACGCCTACGAAGCCAAGCTCGACGAACTGTTCGCTGCCGGCAAGGAAAAGTAGCGGCAACCAGGAGATGAATATGCCCGAAGCACAAGCCGTCGCCGCAGCCGGCACGTTCAAGCCAAAGAAATCCGTCGCATTGTCCGGCGTAACGGCGGGCAACACGGCGCTGTGCACGGTCGGCAAGACCGGTAATGATCTGCATTACCGCGGCTACGACATTTTGGACATCGCCAGCGAATGCGAATTCGAAGAGATCGCGCACCTCTTGGTCCATGAAAAATTGCCGAATCGCGCGGAACTCGCGGCATACAAGACCAAATTGAAGGCGCTTCGGGTTTTGCCCCCCGCGGTGAGCACGGTACTGGAACAATTGCCTCCGACAAGCCATCCCATGGATGTGCTGCGCACCGGTGTCTCGGCGCTCGGCTGCTGCATTCCCGAGGCTGATGATCATCAGAGCGCCGGCGCTCGCGACATCGCCGACCGGTTGCTGGCTTCCTTGGGTTCCATGCTGTGCTACTGGCACCACTATGTCCGCGAGGGACGCCGCATCAATGTACAAACCGACGATGATTCCATCGGTGCGCATTTCCTGCACCTTCTGCATGGACGTAAGCCCGCCGCCTCCTGGGTGCGCGCCATGCACACCTCGCTCAACCTGTACGCCGAGCATGAGTTTAATGCCTCCACCTTTACCGCGCGAGTGATTGCGGGCACTGGGTCAGATCTGTACTCGTGCATCACCGGCGCCATCGGCGCCCTGCGCGGTCCGAAGCATGGCGGCGCCAACGAAGTCGCTTTCGAGATTCAGAGCCGCTATTCGACCGCGGATGCCGCGGATGCGGATATTCGCCGCCGGGTGGCCAACAAAGAGGTGATCATCGGTTTCGGCCACCCGGTGTACACGATTTCCGATCCCCGCAATCAGGTGATCAAGGATGTCGCCCGCCGCCTGGGGCGGGAGGCAAACGACATGCAGGCGTTCGACGTTGCCGAACGGATCGAATCGGTGATGCATGAAATCAAGAAGATGTTTCCCAATCTGGACTGGTTCTCAGCCGTGTCCTATCACTTGATGGGAGTGCCGACCGCCATGTTCACTCCGCTGTTCGTGATCGCCCGCACCTCGGGATGGGCGGCGCATGTCATCGAACAGCGCGAGGACGGCAAGATCATCCGCCCAAGCGCGAATTATATCGGCCCGGAAAATCTTCCCTTCGTGCCGTTGGCACAGCGCCCGTAGAGAGTCACCCCCCATGTCCCACGATATCAAGTCGGCCGAACGTCCCGCACCGGATCCCATTCTGACTGCGATAGCCGATTACGCGTTGAGCTTTGAGATTAGGAATAAGCTCGCGTACGACACGGCCGCGTACTGCTTGATGGACACTTTGGCCTGCGGCTTTCAGGCACTGAATTATCCTGCCTGCACGAAATTGCTGGGACCGGTGGTTCCCGGCGCGACCTTGACGAACGGCGCGCGGGTTCCGGGCACGGCCTACGAGCTCGATCCCATCAACGCGGCTTTCAATATCGGAGCCATGATTCGCTGGCTCGATTTCAACGACACCTGGCTGGCGGCGGAGTGGGGACATCCTTCGGATAATCTGGGCGGAATCCTCGCGGTGGCCGATTATTTGTCGCGTTCCGGCCAAGCGGTCTCGGTGCGCGATGTGCTCACCAGCATGATCAAGGCGCATGAGATCCAGGGCGTGCTGGCGTTGGAGAATAGCTTCAATCGTGTCGGGCTCGACCATGTGCTGTTGGTGCGCGTGGCATCCACGGCGGTGGTCACGGCGCTGCTGGGAGGTTCGCGCGAGCAAATCATCAACGCCGTGTCTAACGCTTGGATCGACGGCGGTGCGCTGCGCACCTACCGGCATGCGCCGAATACGGGTTCGCGCAAGAGCTGGGCCGCCGGGGATGCGACCAGCCGCGCCGTGCGCCATGCACTGTTCGCGCTCAAGGACGAGATGGGATATCCGTCGGCCCTGTCGGCCAAGACCTGGGGTTTTCAGGACGTGCTGTTCAAGGGCAACGCGCTGTCCCTGCCGCAACCCTTCGGCAGCTACGTCATGGAAAACGTCCTGTTCAAAATCTCCTATCCGGCGGAGTTTCACGCGCAGACTGCGGTCGAGGCGGCGATGACCTTGCACGGCCAAATTCTGTCTAAGCTCGACGACATCGCACGGGTGAGCATCGAGACCCAGGAGCCCGGTGTGCGCATCATCGACAAGACCGGGCCGCTGGCCAATCCCGCGGATCGGGATCACTGCATCCAATACATGGTGGCCATCCCGCTGCTGTTCGGCAGACTCAATGCGGGCGACTACGAAGACAAGATCGCCAACGATCCGCGTGTCGATGCGCTACGCGCGAAGATGCATGTCAAGGAAAACCCGATCTTCACTCAAGAGTACTACGATCCGGAAAAACGCTATATCGGCAATGCCATACAGGTGTTCTTCAAGGACGGCAGCGCCAGTGCGCGCGTGCAAGTGGACTATCCCATCGGCCACCGCAAGCGCCGCGAGGAGGGCATGCCGGTGCTGGTGAAAAAATTCGAGGCCAGCGTCGCGGCGCATTTCAATCCCAAGCAAACCGAATCCATCAAGTCGATGTTCGCAGATCGGGTGGCGTTGGCGGCGATGCCCGTGAGCGAGTTCGTCGCGCGACTGGTGACGGCGACGTAAAATATACCGCAGCAATAGCGCGCATTATGACGCATTGAGCTTGCCCTGCACCCCAAGGGGTGGCGATAGTGGAGGGGTGAAACGAGTGCAACATGGCGCAGAGCGACAGGATTGGGTAGCCATCCTGTTGCGCTCGCATGAGCGGCGCGATCGTGCCGACAGGCGGCGCCGGGTCTGGTGGTCCGTGCTATACGGCAACTTCAATCCGCGCCGCCGATCGCCGCCGCGCCGTCTCGGCGACTCGCGCTTGCATATACTCGATTGGCATTCTCCGCACTTGCTCGCGGTGGCGATCGGCATCCTGTTATTGAGCCTGCTGGATGCATTCCTGACCTTGACGCTGCTGCAGGGAGGCGCCGACGAGGTGAACCCCATCATGGGGGCGCTCATTTACCGCAGCGTAGCGGCGTTTGCGGCGCTGAAAATGGGCATGACCGGCGCGGGTGTCATTTTCATGGTGTTCCTCGCGCGATACCGATTCATGCGGCTGATGCGGGTCGAATGGGCGCTGTACGGCGTGCTCCTGGCTTACGCCGGCCTGATCGGCTATGAAATCCTAATGCTCAAGGGACCGATCGACCTGCCGATCTTGTAATACAGCCGGATTGCTCCACATTTCATATTGTGCCGCCTTCGGCTAAACTAAGGCGTGGCGGTTATTCCCGCCTTGCGGTCTTATCATATTGATATTGTTTAGCTTTTTCGCCTCCCGAGTCCTATGAGTCAATCGCTTGCCGACCAATTAGCCACCACGGCGCTTTCCGGGGGCAATGCCGGGTACATTGAGGATGTCTACGAGCAGTACCTTAAGGACCCGAACTCGGTCGACCCGACCTGGCGGCAGTATTTCAGTGGTTTGAAGGGCGGCGCCGGCACTGAGATCGCTCACGGCCCCATCCGGGAGCGCCTGTTGGCGCGGCTGCAGCACCCTGCGGCGGCCGGCGGCGCGCCGAACGCGGCTGCGCCTACCGGTGCCCGCGCCAAGCAGGGCGCGGTGTCGCGCCTCGTTCAGGTGTATGCGAATCGCGGCCACCTGATCGCCAAGCTGGATCCGCTGGCGCTGCAGGAACGTGCCAAGCCCTATGTGCTCGATATGGAATATTTCGGGCTGTCCGATGCCGATCTCGACACCGAGTTCTTCACCGGCAGCCGCAATGCCGCGATACCTGAACGCGCGACTCTCAGGAAAATTCTGGCCGACCTGAAGTTCATCTATACCGAGACCATCGGTGCCGAATTCGCCCATGTGTCGAACACCGACGAGCGCCTGTGGCTGCAGGACAACTTTCAAGTAGAACGCATGCAGCGCAGCTTCAGCGCCGCGGAGAAGAAGAACATCCTATGGCAATTGACCGCTGCGGAAGGCTTGGAGCGCTACTTGCACACCAAGTACGTGGGCCAGAAGCGGTTTTCGCTCGAGGGCGCCGATAGTCTCATTCCCCTGCTCGACGATCTGGTGCAGCAGGGCGGCGGTGCAGGCGTCGAGGAGACCATCATCGGCATGGCGCATCGCGGCCGTCTCAATGTGCTGGTGAATCTTTTGGGCAAGTCGCCGAAGGACTTGTTCAGCGAATTCGAAGGCCAGTACGATCTGGCGAAGCTGCGCGGCTCGGGCGACGTCAAGTATCACAAGGGATTCTCCTCCGATCTGAAAACCGGTTCTGGCAATGTGCACGTGGCTCTGGCGTTCAATCCCTCGCATCTGGAAGTGGTGAACGCAGTGGTGGAAGGTTCGGTGCGCGCCCGGCAGGAGCGCCGCGGCGACGCGCGCGGCGACAAGGTGCTGCCGGTGCAGATCCACGGCGATGCAGCCTTCGCCGGCCAGGGAGTGGTGATGGAGACCTTGCAGCTGTCGCAGGCGCGTGGTTTCTACACAGGCGGCTCGGTGCACGTCATCATCAATAATCAAGTGGGCTTCACCACCAGCGACCCGCGCGATGCGCGTTCCACGCTGTATTGTTCCGATGTGGCGAAGATGATTGAAGCGCCGATCTTCCACGTCAACGCGGACGATCCGGAAGCGGTGTGCTTTGTCGCGCGTTTTGCGCTCGACTACCGGATGAAATTCCACAAAGACGTGGTGATCGATCTGGTGTGCTATCGCCGGCATGGCCATAACGAAGCCGACGAACCGGCGGCGACGCAGCCTCTCATGTATCAAGTCATACGCAAGAAACCGACGGTGCGTCAGCTGTACGCCGACAAGCTTGCCGACGAAGGCGTGCTCACGGCAGCCGACGCGTCGGCGATGAAGGAGCAGTATCGCAACGGCCTGGACGAGGGCAAGCCGCAGGCACGTGCGGCGCTCGGTCTCATCGGCAACAAGTACACCGTGGATTGGAGCGCCTACCTCGGCGCGGATTGGTCCGAACCTATCAAGACGGCGGTCGATATGGGCCGCCTGCGGGCGCTCGGCAAGGCCATTACCACCTATCCCGCGGATTGGACGCTGCATCCGCGCGTGCTCGCCATCATGCAGGCGCGCGAAAGAATGGTCGCCGGCGATCTGGCGCTCGATTGGGGCTGCGCGGAGAACCTGGCCTACGCAAGCCTGGTCCAGGAAGGCTATCCCATCCGCCTCACGGGCCAGGACAGCGGTCGCGGCACATTTTTTCACCGCCATGCGGTGTTGCACGACCAGGTCACCGGGCGCAGCTACGCGCCGCTGCAGCATCTGGCGACGAATCAGCCGACGTTCACGGTCATCGACTCCGTGCTGTCGGAGGAAGCGGTGATGGGCTTCGAGTATGGGTTCTCCACCACCGAACCGCACTGCCTGACCATCTGGGAGGCGCAGTTCGGCGACTTCGGCAATGGCGCGCAGGTCATCATCGACCAATTCATCAGCTCAGGCGAGGCCAAGTGGGGCCGATTGTGCGGGATCACATTGTTCCTGCCGCATGGCTATGAGGGCCAGGGGCCGGAACACTCCTCGGCGCGGCTGGAGCGTTTCCTGCAGCTGTGTGCCGAGTTCAATATGCAGGTGTGCGTGCCCTCGACTCCTGCGCAAATGTTTCACATGCTGCGCCGGCAGATCGTAAGGCCGGTGCGCAAGCCGCTCATCGTCATGACGCCGAAGAGCTTGCTGCGGCATCCTCTATCGGTGTCTCGGCTCGAGGAACTCGCCGGGGGCGCTTTTTATTCCGTGATCGATGAGATCGACGATATAAAGCCCTCGGCCGTGACGCGCATCGTGCTATGCAGCGGCAAGGTGTATTTCGATCTGTTGAAGTCGCGCCGCGAGGTCAAAGCCGAATCGGTCGCCATCGTCAGGCTCGAACAGCTGTATCCCTTCCCGTCCGACGAGTACGAGGCGATTCTGCGCAAGTACTCAAATGCGCGCGAAATCGTCTGGTGCCAGGAAGAGCCGCAGAATCAGGGCAGCTGGTACCAAATTCGGCATCGCTTGCAATCGAAGCTCGGCCCCAAGCACGAACTTTTATATGCCGGCCGCGCCGGCGCGGCTGCGCCCGCGACCGGCATTTCCGTCCTGCACGAACAACAGCAGAGAAATCTGGTCACCGCGGCGCTGCAGGGGGTTCCGCCGGAAGAGACTTCTCGACAAACGATGCGCCTGCCGGCGGCTCAAACAACTAGGACTGGCTAAATGACAATCGAAGTTCGCGTGCCGCAGCTGCCGGAATCGGTGGCGGATGCCACGCTTGTCTCATGGCATAAAAAGCCCGGCGACGCCGTGGCGCGGGATGAGAATCTCGTCGACCTGGAGACCGACAAGGTCGTTCTCGAGGTGCCGGCGCCGGCGGCGGGCGTGCTCAAGGAAATCAAGCTCACCGACGGGACCACCGTCACCAGCGGCCAGCTATTGGCCATTATCGAAGAGGGCGGCGTCGGCACCGCACCGGGCGCCGGCGCAGCCGCGAAATCGGATGCGGCTGCAAAAAGCGAAGCGACGGCCGGCAAGCTGAGTCCTGCTGCAAAGCGGGTGGCGGAGGAGAATAAGGTCGACCCGAGGGCGGTCAGCGGTTCGGGACGCGACGGCCGTGTGTCGAAGTCGGATGTGTTCAATTATCTTTCGACCAAAGAGCCTGTCACGCCAACGCCAATAGCGGCGCCGCCCGCGCCGGCTGCCAAGGCGCTCGCGGCGCCGCCCACCCTCGGCGCCCGCGGCGGTCGTACCGATCAGCGCGTGCCGATGACCCGGCTGCGCGCGCGCATTGCCGAGCGCATGGTGCAGGCGCAGACCACGCAGGCATTGCTGACGTCGTTCAATGAGGTCGATTTGACGGCGGTTAACGAACTGCGTGCGCACTACAAGGACTCGTTCGAGAAACTGCACGGCGTGAAACTGGGATTCATGTCCTTCTTTGCCAAAGCATGCGTCGAAGCGCTGAAGAAATTTCCCGCGGTTAATGCCTCGGTGGAAGGCACTGACATCGTGTATCACGAATACTTCGACATCGGCGTCGCGGTTTCCACCGATCGCGGATTGATCGTGCCGGTGCTGCGCGATGTGGATCTGCAGAGCTTTGCCGACATCGAGAAATCCATCGCCAATTTTGCGGCCCGCGCCCGCGCCGGCACCATCACCATGGAGGAGCTGACGGGGGGCACCTTTACGATCACCAACGGCGGAGTGTTTGGATCGCTGTTGTCCACGCCCATCGTCAATTCCCCGCAGAGTGCAATTCTCGGCATGCACAAGATTCAGGACCGAGCCGTCGTCGTCGGCGGCCAAGTCGTGGCGCGACCCATGATGTACATTGCGCTGACTTACGATCACCGCATCATCGACGGCCGTGAGGCGGTGCTGTTCCTCGTCACGGTGAAGCAGTGCCTCGAGGATCCGGCGCGTATGGTGCTCGGCGTATGAACGACAGTTACGATGTGATCGTGATCGGCGGTGGCCCCGCGGGCTATCCGGCGGCGATTCGCGCCGGTCAGAACAAATTGAAAGTCGCCTGCGTCGATGAGTGGATCAACACCGACGGCAGCTTTGCCTTCGGCGGAACGTGTTTGAACGCGGGCTGCATTCCCTCGAAGGCCCTGCTCGAGTCCTCGGAACTGTACCATCGAGCCAAGGAAGAGTTTGCCGTTCACGGCATTAAAGTCGGCGATCTGAAGCTCGATCTTGCCACCATGCAAAAGCGCCGTGCTGCCGTGGTCAAGACCATGACGGGCGGTATTCTCGCCTTGTTCAAGGCCAGCGGCGTGATCGGCATTCAGGGCCACGGCCGGTTGCTTCCCGGCAACAAGGTGCAGGTGACCGGTCCCGATGGTAAGGAGCGGACGCTCGAAGCCAGACATGTGGTGCTGGCCTCGGGGTCGGTGCCGGTGCGGCTCAAGAATGTCCCGCACGATGGCGAGCATATCGTCGATTCGTGGAATGCCCTGGAATTCGACGCGGTACCCGCGCGCTTGGGCGTGATTGGCGCGGGCGTCATCGGCTTGGAACTCGGCAGCGTGTGGCGCCGCCTCGGCAGCGAAGTGACGGTGCTCGAGGCCATGGAACAATTTCTCCCCATAGCGGACGGCGCGATCGCCAAGGAGGCGCTGCGCCATTTCAAAAAGCAAGGACTCGACATCAAGCTGGGTGCGAAAGTGCAGAGCGCGGCACTCGCCGGCGGCGCTGTGGACGTCGTGTACTCCGATGCTCAGGGCGAGCACAACTTGCAGGTGGACAAGCTGGTGGTGGCCGTGGGGCGCAGACCCTTCACCCAGGGTCTGCTGGCGGATGACGTGGGGGTCAAGCTCGATGAGCGCGGCTTCATTCAAGTCGATGAGCATTGCCGCACCGGGGTGGCGAACGTCTGGGCGGTCGGGGACGTGGTACGCGGACCCATGCTCGCGCACAAGGGCAAGGAGGAGGGCGTCATGGTGGCGGATCTCATCGCCGGCCATTTCGCCGAAGTGAACTACAAGGTCATACCGTCGGTCATTTATACGGCTCCGGAAATCGCCTGGGTCGGACAAACCGAGGAGCAGGTCAAGGCGAGCGGCCGTGCCTACAAGGTCGGCAGCTTTCCGTTCGCGGCCAGCGGCCGCGCGCGGGCGATGGAGGCGGCGCAAGGCTTTGCGAAGATCGTATCCGCCAAGGACGATGACGAGGTCCTTGGCATTCACGTGATCGGACCGATGGCGGGCGAGTTGATCGGCGAGGCGGTGCTCGCCATGGAATATTCGGCCAGCACCGAAGACATACAGCGCACCATCCACGCTCATCCGACCCTGGCGGAGGTCATCCACGAGGCCGCCTTGGCGGTGGACAAGAAGGCGATCGACGGCATCAATCGCTAGCCGCGCCATGTTCTTATTGCGCCATGGGCAGAGCTATTTCAACTTGCATTTCAATGCGACGCGCGTCGATCCGGGGATTCACGATCCGGAATTGACGCCGTTAGGCGTAGAACAGGCCGCGGCTGCTGCGCGGCGACTCGCTGGCGCAGCGTTGTCGCAGGTCATTATTTCGCCCTTCACCCGTGCCTTGCAGACGGCCCAGCCGGTGCTGGCTGTTCATCCGGTGCCGGTCAAGATCATGCCGGAAGTTCGCGAGCAGGCGGCTTTTGCCTGCGACATCGGCAGTCCCCCCGCGGTGCTTGCGAGCCGGTTTCCTCATCACGACTTCGCGCATCTAATACCGCATTGGTGGAATGACGGCCCGGAAACGGCAGAGGAGACCCGCGAGCGGGCGAATGCATTCCGCGATTTCATGGCTGCGCGCGCCGACCACGCGACGACACTGCTGGTCGGTCACTGGGCCTTCATTCAGGCATTGACCGGAGTATCCCTCGCAAATGGCGAGATCCTGCAGTACGACCCTTCGACCGCGCAGTAGCCCCGTGGACCAGGTGCGCTACCGTACAGACACCGGGTTCGCCCCACCTTTATAAGAGGGGTGCGTTCAGGGAAGGCAACACCGGAGGTTCCACGTGGCCGCATCCTCACGTCACGGCCAGCTGCAGCAGGGCGACTTCCAAACCCGCGCATCGCCTGAACAGGCTGCCGCGAAGCGCGCCCGTATTCTGGCCTTGCACGACGCGCCGAGTTCGTTGCCGAACGGTGAATATTTTAGGGCACGGCTCGAACAGGCGCTTGCCCGCGACGAGCCGCCGTACCAAGATCTGACGGTATTCTGCATCAGTCTGAATTTCGAAGACTTCCGCCCGGCAATTGACGCCTGCGGCCGCGAGGCCGGCGCTGAATTCCTCAAATCGATCGCGGCCACTCTTACCGCCGCGACTCGCGCCGAGGACATGCTGGGCCGCCTGGGGAGGGATGAATTTGTCTGCCTGGTGCCAGGAATGCCGAAGCGGGAGCAGTTGAGCGCGCTGGCCAAGAAACTGCTCGGTTGCATTCCGTTTCCGTTACGAATAGGCGCGCTGCAGTTGTGCGTGCGACCGAGCATCGGAATCGCTGTTTATCCTCGGGACGGAACCAGCGCTGAGGTGTTGTTATCAAACGCCGAATTCGCGATGTACCGCGCCAAAAATCTGGAAGCCGGCTACACATTCGTTGATGAAGGCTGACGACCTAATTCTGATTTTAGATACGGACCCGCAATCTCTGGGTACTTTGCGGGCCGTCGCCGCGAGCCTGGGTTGCGCTCGTGTCGAGGCCGACTCGGCGCAGAGCTTGAATGACATCCTCGCGTCTCAACACCCCACCATCGCCGTCTTGGCCATGGACAACTTCGACGTCGACGGCCTCGCCATGCTGCGCATTCTCTCCCAGGAGGGCAGCCTGCCGGCGACGCTGCTCATCGGCACGGTGCATGCGCGAGTGCTCGCGGGCGCGCGCCGGACCGCGGAGTCTAATGGGCTTAAAGTCATTGGTGTCGCCACCCGGCCGCTGTCGCCGTCGGCGATCGAAGCCCTGCTGGTGCCCTACCTCAAGGGAGCCCCGCCGATTCCCTTGGGGGAACTCGAGCGCGCGCTGACGGAACAAGAACTGGTTCTCGAATACCTGCCAAAGATCGATATCCGCACCGATGATATGAAAATGCAGGGCGTCGAGGCGCTGGTTCGATGGCAACATCCGCGTCGCGGGCTGCTTTACCCTGGCCATTTTCTCGGTGCCATGGAGGACCACGATTTGATGGCGCGGCTGACGGACTTCGTCATGACCGAAGCCGTGCGCCAGGCCAGCCAGTGGCGCGCGCTCGGCCTGCCGCTGGAAATGGTGGTCAATCTCAGTCCCAAGCTCATCCGTGACCGTGAATTTCCCGGACGGGTCGCGGTGCTGCTGCGCGAGTACGAAGTCCCCGCGGTGCAATTGGTGTTCGATGTGACGGAAGCGTCAAGCGCCGAACACGGCGATCTCATGCTTGATGTGTTTACGCGCTTGCGCATACTAGGTGTGGGCCTGTCGCTCGATAATTTCGGCACCGGCGTGTCATCGCTCACCGAGATTTATCGAATGCCGTTTTCGGAGATCAAAGTCGACCGGGCGCTGATCGCCGACGTCATACGGGAACGTGAAGCCATGCTCATCGTGAAGGCCATTGCCAACCTCGCGCATACCTTGGAGCTCGTCGTCTGCGCCGAAGGCATCGAGAGCGGCGCGCAGCTGGAGTTCGCGCGCAGCGCGAACTTCGATACCGCACAGGGACTATTTTTCAGCGGCGCCGTCAAGCCGTCGGAGATCGAGCGGCTGGTGGACACGTGGCCCTGTTCCGAGGCGGCGGCGACCGGCCATTGGCGCACCATGCAGTCGCAGCTTCTCCGGCCCGCCTAGATCTGCCGCACTATTTCTTGCGGCGGGCGCTGATCACATTCGGCAGCTGCGCAATTCGGCCCAACACCCGCGACAGCTGCGGCAGGCCGGTAATCGATATGTTGATCCGCATGTGCGCGAGGTTGTCGCGCTTGTCGGTGACCGTGTTCATGCCCTGGATGCTGATCTTGTCGTCCGCCAAGGCGGCACTCACGTCACGTACCAAACCGCGCCTGTCGAAGGCCTGCACCTCGATGTCCACTGGGAACTCGTTCGATCCCATCTTGCCCCAGGTGACCGCCAGAATCCGCGCCGGCGACTTGATGCTGAGGCGGGCGAGATTGGCGCAGGACCGCGCGTGAATGCTGACGCCCTTGCCGACGGTAATGTAGCCCACGATGGCTTCCGGCGGAACCGGCTTGCAGCATCGGGCATACGTGGACAGAAGATCGCCTATGCCCTGAACTTCGATGTCGGGCTCGCGTGCGGCCGCGGGGCCTTTGCCGCGCGAGGCATGCTCCGGACGAGCCTCGCGCGCGTGCAGGATGCGCTGGATGGCGCCCGCCACTTGCGCGGGGCTGACATCGCCCAACCCCAGGGCTTCGTGCAGGGTCTCGGCGCTCGGCAATTTTAGTTCCGTCAGCAGTTCAGGGATGGGCGGACTGGCGACTCCTAAGCGCTGTATCTCACGGTCGAACATGGCGCGGCCCTCGGCCTTGTTCTGGGTCGCGTTTTGCTTGCGAAACCAGGCCCGCACTTTATTGCGATGCCGGGGGCTCGCGAGAAAGCCTGACTGCGGCGACAACCAATCGCGCGACGGATGGGCGGCTTTGGCGGTGATGATCTCGACCGTTTCGCTGTTCTTGAGCTGGTAGTCCAAGGCGACGATGCGTCCGTTGACCTTCGCACCGCGGGTGCGATGGCCCAGATCGGTGTGCACCTGATAGGCGAAATCCAGCGGCGTGCCGCCCATCGGTACATCGACTATTTCACCCTTGGGAGACACCACATAGATGCGGTCCTGGAATAGATCGATGCGCATGCGATCGAGGAAATCCCGCGCAGTCTCGGTGCCGTCGGCCGGCGCCAACAGCGAGCGCAGCTGATCAATTTTCCGCTCGTAAGCCTGGTCGCTGCGGCCACCCTCCTTGTAGCGCCAGTGCGCCGCCACTCCGCGCTCGGAATTGGCGTGCATTTCATGGGTCCGGATCTGAATCTCGACAGGTTGCGAGCCGGGACCGATCACGGCCGTGTGTATCGAGCGGTACAGGTTGTCCTTCGGCGTCGCGATATAGTCGTCGAACTCTCCGGGAATGAACTGCCACAGCGAATGCACAACGCCGAGCGCCGCATAGCAGTCGGCGACGCTGTCCACCAGCACGCGCGCGGCGCGAATATCCATGAGCTGCTCGAAGGCGAGCTGCTTGGACTGCATCTTGCGCCAGATGCTGTAGATGTGCTTTGGCCGCCCGTCTATCTTCGAGTCTACGCCGGCTGCATCGAGCCCGGCGCGCAACGTCGTCTTCAAATCATCGATGTAGTGTTCGCGTTCCGAGCGGCGCACCTTGAGCGCCGCGGCAATGTGCTTGTAGTCGGCGGGCTGCAGGTAGCGGAACGCTAGATCCTCCAATTCCCATTTCAATTGCCAGACGCCCAAGCGGTTGGCGAGCGGCGCATAGACTTCTCGTGTCTCGGTGGCGAACCTGCGCTGCAGGGTGGGATTCAACGATTTGGCGGCACGCATTTTTTGCAATTGACCGGCGAGGCGCACCACTACCAACCGAACGTCGCCGATGACGGCCAGCAACATCTTGCGCAGTGCCTCTGCCTGCCCGGACTCCAGGCCCTGCTCGGGGGTCCAATTGACGGCCAAGGCGAATTCTCCCAATTGGCTCAAGGCGCGCGCCAGGCGCGTGACGTCGACGCCGAAGTGCTTGTCCGAGGCTTCGGCCGTCAGGAGCTTGGCGTCGAGCAGCGGCTGCACCATCGCCGCAATCACCACCTCGTCGTCGGCATCGAGAGTGCGGACGATTTCCGCCACATCCAGTGCCGCGTTGCGCAAGGTGGCGGCCGAGTCGGGCAGATCCAGCGCGCGCACGTCCGCGAGGGCGGCGCGCAGCCGCTCGCTCGCCGTGATTCGGGTTGAAGCCGTTGTTTCCACTTGAATTGCGCTGTCAGTGCTGGTGGGTTTAAGCGCCTATTGCCGGTATCATACGCCGCAAATGAAGGATTCAAAGTTGCGGTTCGACAGCGTGCGGGTACTGGGCATCGACCCCGGTTCGCTGCGCACCGGGTTTGGCGTGCTGGACGCGGTCGGCCCCCGGCTTACCTACGTAGCCAGCGGAGTCATCCGTACCCAAAAGGGCGAATTTGCGGATCGGCTATGCGAAATTTTTCGCTGCGTGCAGACCATAGTTGCCGAGTACCGTCCCCACGAAATCGCGATCGAACGGGTGTTCGTCAATCGCAATCCCGACAGCGCCTTGAAATTGGGGCAGGCGCGAGGCGCCGCCATCTGTGGAACTGCGGACGCTAACGCTGAAGTATTTGAATATGCGACACGGCAAATCAAGCAGGCCGTGGTCGGCTCGGGAAGCGCGGAGAAGGCGCAGGTGCAGCTGATGATGAGAAGTATTCTCAAGCTCGACGGCCCGGTGTCGACCGATGCCGCCGACGCCCTGGCGGCCGCCGTATGCCATGCGCTGCGCGGCCGAGTGCGCGTCTCGGTACTGCGTTCCGTGAGCCGCGGATGATCGGCTTTCTCAAAGGCCGCCTGGCGGTCAAGCAGCCGCCCACGCTGATGGTCGACGTGAACGGTGTCGGCTATGAGATGGAAGCGCCCATGTCCACCTTTTATGGACTGCCGGCCGCCGGTGAGCCGGTCGCGTTATTCACGCATTTAGTGGTTCGGGAGGACGCGCATATCTTGTACGCCTTCGGCACCGACGGCGAACGGCGGCTGTTTCGCGGCCTGCTCAAAGTGTCGGGCGTGGGTCCCAAGATCGCACTCGGCATCCTGTCCGGCGCCAGCGTCGACGATTTTCTGCGCACCATCGAGGCCGAGGATGTGGCCATGCTGACGCGGATTCCGGGAATCGGCCGCAAGACCGCTGAGCGCGTCATCATCGAGATGCGCGACAGCGTCAAGAAGTTGTCGATGCCGGTGGCCGGCAGTCCGGCGGGAGTCGGCGCGCCGGTCACGCCGCAGAGCGAGGCGTTCAGTGCCTTGATTGCGCTCGGCTACAAGCCTCCGGAGGTGATTCGCCTCTTGAAGTCGGTCGATGAGCCGGATCTTGCAACCACGGAAATCATCCGCCGTGCCCTGAAGTCGGCAGCCAAGGCGTAGCATGGGCATTGAACAGGACCGGATCATCGCGGGGCCCGCGAAGCGGGAAGATGACGTGGTCGATCGCGCCGTGCGGCCGAAGAGTCTGGCCGACTACGTAGGCCAATCCACGGTCAAGACTCAAATGGACATCTTCATCCAGGCGGCGCGCAATCGCGGCGAGGCTTTGGATCATGTGCTCATATTCGGGCCGCCGGGACTAGGCAAGACCACGCTGGCGAACATCATCGCCAATGAGCTCAAGGTAAATTTGCGCCAGACATCCGGTCCCGTTCTAGAGCGTCCCGGCGATCTCGCTGCCTTGCTTACCAATCTGGAGCCGCGCGACGTGCTGTTCGTGGATGAAATCCATCGCCTGAGTCCCGTGGTCGAAGAGGTCCTTTACCCGGCCATGGAGGATTCTCAGCTCGATCTCATGATAGGCGAGGGGCCTGGCGCCCGGTCGATCAAGCTCGATCTGCCGCCGTTCACACTGGTGGGCGCAACCACTCGCGCGGGGCTGCTCACATCGCCATTGCGGGATCGTTTCGGCATCGTGCAGAGGCTGGAATTCTATTCGACCGAGGATTTGACGAAAATCGTCACTCGCAGCGCCTCCATATTGCAGCTGAAGCTGCAGTCAGACGGCGCGGAGCGCATCGCCGAGCGATCGCGTGGCACACCGCGCATCGCCAACCGGCTGCTGCGCCGAGTGCGCGACTTTGCCGAGGTCAAGGCTTCCGGGATCATCAGCGCCGAGGTTGCGATTGCAGCGCTCGACATGCTGGCGGTAGACCCGCAAGGTTTCGACATGCTGGATAGAAAATTGCTGCTGACGGTGATCGAGAAATTCGAGGGCGGCCCGGTCGGGGTGGACAGCCTGGCGGCGGCCATGAGCGAGGAGCGCGGCACCATTGAGGACGTCATCGAGCCGTTTCTGATTCAGCAGGGATTTCTGATGCGCACCGCGCGCGGCCGCGTTGCGACGCGTAGTGCCTACTCCCATTTCGGGCTCGCGGCGCCGTCGTTGGATCGGGATTTGAACATGCCCTTGTTCCGGGATGTACAGTAGTACGCCATATTTCGTTGTGTGAACCGCTACGCCACGGCAGTGCCGGCAGACGGGGCGCCGATGAGCCGCCAAAAAGGAATGCGGCTATCGCCTTACCCGGACGGGGATGCAAAGCTATCCAATCCATTATCCGACCATCACTGATTCAGCAAATAGGGCCAAGTCGGAGCCATTCTGCGCCCCGGCCCAGCCCCGGCTCGGCTGTTAAGCGGCTATCTGAATCCGTCTCGGCATCGCCTTGGCTTGCTTCGGTATCGTTACGCGCAGCACGCCATTCTTGCCGCTGGCATTCACCTTTTCGCCATCGGCGGTGTCCGGCAATACGAAGCGCCGATAGAATGTTCCGAGGACGCGCTCAGTGCGGCAGGCTTGAGCTTCGTCGCCGGGTTTGTCAGAGGGCTTTTCTATTCTCTTGCCGGAGAGCGCCAGCACGCCGCCGTCCAACGTAAGCTCCACAGTTGACGGATCAACTCCCGGTAGGTCGACATCGAGTTCAAAGCGATCGGCATAGTCATAGATGTCCACCGGCGGAATGAAGGTCGCCGTCGCGGAGCTGCTGTCGCTCTCGCCCGTATTGCTAAAAAGGCGATTAATTTCGCCCTGCAGCCGCGCGTTCGCGTTGTAGTAGTCCTGTCGCGTAATGCCCATGAGGAAAGTTCCTTCGTTTGTGGTGCTGGGAATCCCTGGCGCCATTGCGGAAGGGGCTTAAGTACGATTTGCGGCCGGCTTGAGACAAATCAAGGTGGAGGACGAGCCGATGTTGCATGCCTAAACAGCAGGGATCAGCACGGTGAAGCGGGTTGCGGCAGTGTGCGGCGTCCGACGTCGCCGGACCGTTCGGTAGCCCACGGAGTGACCCATTAAACGTGGCTAGGGGATCTCCTGGGAAGAAGGCGAGATGGTTTCCTTCTTCATTTTTGAATCGAATTTGAATTGAGCGGAGGATTGATGCGGCCGTCAATTCAATGGGCGAAATATCCGTACAATTCGCCTCAGGGTTGGGTGCACTTTGAGGGTTAGAATAGGGTATGGAATACAGCGAACTGCCTTTGCTTCACTACGCCAAATTTATGCCATGGCTTGTAAGCCGTTGATTCATAAGTTCGAGATTAAACAGCGCATCTACTGGGAGGACACCGACGCAGGCGGCGTGGTGTATTACGCGAACTACCTGAAATTCATGGAGCGCTGCCGAACGGACTGGCTGCGCGCGCTCGGCATCGATCAAGTTCAACTACGTGCCGAGCGGCAATTGCAATTCGCGGTGGTTAACGTCAGCGTGGACTTTCTGCGCCCGGCGCTGCTCAATGATGAAATTCTCGTCACTGCGGAACTTGCCCGCTTCAGCGGTGCCACAATTACATTCAAACAAACGGTCATGCGCGGCGACGCGCAGCTCATCGACGCGAACGCTCGCGTCGCCTGTCTCGATTCCGGTACGCTGAAGCCGCGGCCGATTCCCAAAGATTTATTTCCGGAGTGGCGTAACAATGGGCAATGACTTATCGATCTGGACCCTGGTGCTCGATGCGAGCGTCATCGTTCAGGCAGTCATGGTGCTCCTGCTGGCTGCGTCCGTGGCGTCGTGGGCAGTCATCTTCAAGAAGAGCCGGGTGATCTCGCACTCGCGGCGGCAGGCCGATCAGTTCGAGGCGGCCTTTTGGTCGGGCGGCGATTTGTCCACACTTTATCGCAGCATCGAGACCAAGGGCCGTGCCGGTACCGGCGAGCAAAGCATTTTCGAATCCGGTTTCGGCGAATTCAGCCGCCTGCGCCAGCAGGGGACACCCTCTGACCAACTATTGGAGGGGGCGCGCCGCGCGATGCGGGTCGCACAAATGCGGGAAATGGACCGGCTGGAACTCAACCTGGCGATGCTGGCGACGGTGGGGTCGACGAGCCCCTATGTGGGCTTGTTCGGCACGGTGTGGGGCATCATGAGCGCCTTCCACAACCTCGGCAATGTGCAGCAGGCGACGCTGGCGGCGGTGGCGCCTGGCATTGCCGAAGCGTTGATTGCGACCGCAATCGGACTGTTCGCCGCCATTCCCGCCGTGGTGGCATACAACCGGTTTGCCGATCAGGTGAGCCGCCTGGAGCTGCGCTTCGACACCTTCGTGGAGGAATTCTCCACGATTCTGCAGCGCCATGGCCCAGTCCGGCCGGCGCAAGCGTAGCGGCGATGCCGGCACCACTTCGCCGCCGCAAGCTGATGGGAGAGATCAATGTAGTGCCGTACATCGACGTCATGCTGGTGCTCCTGGTCATCTTCATGATTACGGCGCCGCTGCTCAAGGAGGGTGTCAAGGTGGACCTGCCCGAAGCCGGCGCCAAGCCCATCGACCCTGAGTTCCTGGCCAAGCACGAACCCCTGGTCGTGACCATCGATGCGCGGGGACGACTGTATGTGAACTTTGGTCCGAATCAAGACCAGCCCACCTCCGAGGCCACCGTTAGTGCTCGGACCTCTGCGCTTCTGCGCCGCGACCCGCAGACGCCGGTCCTGGTCAAAGCGGATACCACTGTGCCATACGGCACAGTGGTGAAGGCCATGGTGTTGCTGCAACATGCCGGCGCCAGCAAGGTCGGATTTCTAACCGATCCCGTGCGCCCGCCCGCCCGCGGGCACGCGAGCGGGGCCGGCAACGGCGCGGGTTGAATGCGGGATTTCTTGCGTGAACACTTCTGGGCGGTCCTTGGATCCGTGCTGCTGCACGGAGCCTTGGTGGCTGCCTTGGTGCTCGCAGCGGTGATTTCCGCCCATCGGGCACCCCCCAGCTTGGAACCCCTGCCGATCGAGGCGGTGGTGGTGGATTCACAAGTGCTGCATGCGGCACAACGCGTGCAGGACGAGCGCGCCGAGCAAGAGGCCGCCCGTGCCCGGGCCGCCGAAGCGGCAAGGGCGGCTGCCGATGCCGCCCTGCAGGCCAAGGCGGTAGAGGATGCCGATGCTGCGGCCGAAGCGGTCAAAGAGTCGGACGCGGCCAAGGCGGTGCAGACCGCCAAGGCCGCCGCTGAGGCGCGGGCTGCGGAGGAGGCCACTGCCGCGGCGGCCATTGCGGCCAAGGTGGCGGCGGCCGAGCAGCAGCGGCTTGCGGATGCGCAGAAGGCATCGACGCAGAAGGCAACTGCCGCACAGAAGGCCGCCGCGCAAAAGGTCGCGGCACAGAAAGCGCTGCTGGCACGTAAAGTCGCAGAGGCGGACCTGGCGGAGGAAGCCAAGCGCGAGGCCGAAGCGAAAAACGCAGCGGATGCCAAGCAGGCGGCGGCCGCCAAGCAGGCCGCCGCGGCGAACGCCGCGGCTGCTAAAATCGCCGACGCCAAGAAGGCAGCTGAAGATCGCGCCCGCCAGGACCGCGAGGCCGAATTGCGTAGGCAACTGGCGGACGAGGAGCATCGTAGCGCGGTGGAAGCGGGGCCGCTGCGCGATAGCTATATCGCAAGGCTCCGTAACAGGATACAGGCTGCCTGGATCAAGCCGCCATCGGCCAGCGTCGGCCTCGATTGCCTGGTCGAAGTCACGCAGATTCCGGGCGGCGAGGTGACCGGTGCCCGCGTGACACAGTGCAATGGCGATGCCGCCGCCCGCCAATCGATCGAGAATGCGGTGTATCGTGCATCGCCCCTACCCGAACCTCCGGATCCGGCGCTGTTCGAAAAAAACTTCGTATTTAGGTTCAAGCCCAATGAATAAACGCTTTTCCTGTTTGCTGGCGCTCGGATTTCTGCTGTTATGCACCCGCAGTCAGGCAGAACTGGTGGTTGAAATCACGAAAGGGCAGGCGGACGCCATTCCGATCGCGATCGTGCCGTTCAGTTCGCCGGAGGATGCCGCTGCCTCATTCGACGTGGCGCAGCTGGTGAGTTCCGATCTGGCGCGCAGCGGGCACTTCAAGACCACGGATCGCAAGGACATGATAGAGCAGCCGCACACCGGCGCCGCCATCTCCTTCGATGATTGGCGACGGCTCAGCAACGACTACATGGTAGTGGGGCAGGTTCAGCCCCTGGCGCCGGATCGATACAATATCTCCTTCGAGCTGTACAACGTACTTACCCGGCAGCGGTTGCTGGGCTATCAGATCAGCGCAAACAAACCCGGCCTGCGTCTGGCGAGCCACCAGGTCGCGGACATGGTGTTTCAGAAGATACTGGGCATACGCGGCGCCTTCGCCACCCGCATCGCCTATATCTCCGTGCTGGGAACAGTACCGCATAGAAGCTACCGGCTCATCGTGGCCGACGCGGACGGCGAGAATCCGCATGTGGTGATGCAATCGAATGAGCCGCTGATGTCGCCGTCCTGGTCACCGGATGGCCAAAGCCTCGCGTATGTGTCCTTCGAAGGGCGCCTGCCCTCGGTGTACGTACAGCTCTTGAAGAGCGGAGAACGGCAGCGCATCTCGGCGCGGGCGGGAGTGAATCAAGCGCCGGCGTGGTCGCCGGACGGCAAGAAGCTGGCGCTCACGCTCTCAACGCGCGACGGCAATCTGGATATATACGTGATGGACATAGCCTCGCAGGCGCTGACCCGCATTACCGACGATCCTGGAATCGACACCGAGCCGCAATGGTCCAAGGACGGCCAAAGTCTGTATTTCACTTCCGATCGCGCCGGCGGCCCGCAGATCTATCGCGTCGGTATCCACAGCGGCGACAAGCCGCGCCGGCTGACTTTTCAAGGCAGTTACAACGCGCGCGCCAGGCTGTCGCCGGATGAATCGCAAATGGCGTTCGTCACGCAGGAAGACGGGGCCTACCACATCGCAACCATGGATCTTCGCGGCCGCGGCGATGTCCAAGTGCTCACCAAGGGTCATTTCGACGTGTCACCGAGTTATGCGCCAAACGGCGCGGAGATCATTTATGCGAGCCGCGACCGTGGTCGCGGCGTGCTGGCGCTGGTCAGCGCCGATGGGCGGGTGCAGGAACGATTGGTGTCGAGCGAGGGTGAATTGCAAGAACCCGCGTGGGCACCGTTCTAAAGCCGGCCATCAAACAAAGTACACAAATCAGCTTTTCATCGGTAGGCTTGGGCAATACGACAATTGGATGGAGTAGCAATATGAAACGAATGATATCGATCGCACTGCTGTTGGCCGGGGCCGCGCTGCTCTCAGGCTGCCCCAAGAAACACAATGTGATCGAGCCGCCGAGCGCCGGCACCCAGGTCACGGGGTCGTCGACTAACGGCGCAGATGGCGCTTCGACCTCCGGGAGCGCGCTGAACGGCGACGCTTCTGCCCAAGGCGCCAACAACGGCATGGGCGATTACACGACGGGACCGCTCGCCAAGAAGGTGATTTACTTCGACTTCGACAAGTCGGAGATCAAGCCTGAGTTCGCGGATATCGTGACCGCGCATGCGCGCAATTTGACCGCGCATCCGAACCTCAAGATCAAGCTCGAAGGCAACACGGACGAACGCGGCACGCGTGAATACAACATCGGGCTGGGCGAACGCCGCGCGCAGGCGGTGCGCCGCGCCTTGATGCTGCAAGGTGTGGCGGAATCGCAGCTCACCACCGTGAGCTTCGGCGCCGAGAGACCGGCGCTGGAAGGCGACGATGAGGCGGCGTGGTCGCAGAACCGGCGCGTGGAATTGGTCTACACCCCGTGAAGTCCCGCGTCTCGTTCGGTTTTGGCGGCGCCTGTGTCGTTGCGCTCGCGCTGACGGGCTGCGCGAGCACGCCGCCGGAGGACGATCCGGTGCAGATCAAACTGAAGGATCTCGACACGCGGCTGGCG
Source organism: Gammaproteobacteria bacterium (assembly GCA_040004115.1). Taxonomy (GTDB): domain Bacteria; phylum Pseudomonadota; class Gammaproteobacteria; order Steroidobacterales; family Steroidobacteraceae; genus Bog-1198. The sequence continues at coordinate 54,989 of JBDUBO010000001.1, forward strand.
CGCATCGAAAGAGTGGCAGCCAATCAAAGTCTGCTCGAGCTGGCCAATCAAAACGAGTCGCTGCGGGCTGACCTGCGCGCCATGCACAACGATGTCGATCAATTATCAAATAGCCTGGAGGCCGGCCGCAAGCAACAGCGAGACCTGTATACCGACCTGGACCGGCGCATGAAGAACCTCGAGTCGCACGGCAACGCCGGCGGCGCTTCGGGCGGCGGCGCGGGTTATGCTGGCGCGGCTCCCGCCGGCGGCGCGGCGGACGGTGCGCAGGGATCCGACGACAAGGCTGCTTACCAGGCTGCGTTCGCGCTGCTCAAGGACAGCCAGTACGATCGCGCCATCGTCGCCTTCCAGAAATTTGTGGCGTCCTTCCCCGGCAGTGATCTGGCGGACAACGGGCAGTACTGGCTGGGCGAGGCGTACTACGTCAACAAGTCGTTCCCCGAGGCGCAGGCGGCGTTTCAACGAATGGTCGACAAGTACCCGCAGTCGCGGAAGCGTCCCGATGCCATGCTCAAGATCGGTTACTGCCAGTACGAATTGAAGCAGCCGGAATTGGCGAGGAACACCCTCACCGCAGTGACCACGCAATTCCCCGACACTGCGGCGGCCCACCTGGCGCAGCAGCGTCTCGAGAGAATGGCGGCCGACACGAATTGATTGAAAACGTGCCGAAATCCTCGCGCCTGCGTATCAACGAAATTTTTCATTCGTTGCAGGGGGAGGCTGATGCTGTCGGCTATCCGACGGTGTTCGTACGCCTCACCGGCTGTCCGCTGCGCTGTCAGTACTGCGACACCGAATACGCGTTTCATGCCGGCGATTGGCTTGGTTTGGACGACATCGAAGCGAAGGTGCGCGGCTTCGGGGCCAGGCATGTCTGCGTGACGGGCGGGGAGCCCCTAGCCCAGCCGAATTGTCTGAAGCTGCTGGAGCGTTTGTGCGACTTAGGCTTCGAGGTGTCGCTGGAGACCAGCGGCGCCATGGATATTGCCGATGTCGATGCACGGGTATCGCGAGTCATCGACGTCAAGACGCCGGGTTCAAGGGAATCGTCGCGCAATAGAATCGAGAACTTCGAGCTGCTGGGGCAACGGGACCAGCTGAAATTCGTCATCTGCTCGCGCGCGGACTACGACTGGAGCAAGGCGTTTTTGCAGGAGCATGGCCTGCCGCAGCACTGCCGGATCCTGTTCTCGCCCAGTTACAACGAAGTCTCGGCCGCGGCGCTTGCTGAATGGATTCTGGCGGACCGCTTGCCCGTTCGCTTCCAACTACAGCTTCACAAGATTTTGTGGGGCGACACGCCCGGCAAATGACGGCCGCGGGCTCTGCCTCGCCGCCGAAGCGCGCCGTCGTTCTGCTGTCGGGCGGATTGGATTCCTCCACGGTGCTGGCCATGGCGCAAGCGCAGGGCTTCGAATGCTATGCATTGAGCGTTCATTACGGACAGCGTCACAGTGCCGAACTCAGCGCCGCCCGCAACATTGCCGCGCGCTTGCATGCGCGCGAGCATCGGGTCATGGGCGTGGATCTGGCCGGGATCGGGGGTTCAGCTTTGACCGATGCCGGCCTCGACATTCCGGAGTCGCCCACCAAGGGCATCCCCATCACCTATGTGCCGGCGCGCAACACCCTGCTCTTGTCACTGGCGCTCGGCTGGGCAGAAGTCGTGGATGCGGCCGACATTTTCGTTGGAGTCAACGCTGTCGATTACTCGGGCTATCCCGATTGTCGCCCGCAATTCATCGAGGCATTCGAGCGCCTCGCGCGAGTCGCCACCAAGGCGGGGGTGGAAGGCGTACCGTTCAAAATTCGAGCACCCCTGATCCACATGTCGAAGGCAGACATCATCCGCGCAGGCGCCGAGTTGGGGGTCGACTTCAGCATGACGGTGTCCTGCTACCAGGCGCAAGTCGACGGCGCCGCCTGCGGAAAATGCGATTCCTGCCGCTTGCGCGCGGCGGGCTTTGCCGCCGCGGGTGTACCCGATCCCACGCGGTACCGGTGAAGCGATTTTGCCTGTGATCCGGACCGGCACTTCGGCTATGATGCGCGCCTGATCGGGACGGTAGCTCAGTTGGTAGAGCAAGGCCCTTTTAAGGCTTTGGTCCTGGGTTCGAGTCCCAGCCGTCCCACCACCATCATAACTAATTGATTTTAAATTAGTTTTTTCAAGAAAAATCGCAAAAAATTGCACAGTGCCGCGATGCAGTGTCTGATTTCTGACGATTTTGGCGGTGTGTGACCTGTCTAGAGCGTATAAGGCCTATCAGCTAGCGATTCCAAGGTGTCCGCGCAGACGGCGAGTAGCCATCGCGTGACGCGATGGCTCAGGCGGGTGACGCTGCTGGAGGATTGAGCCGACGCTCCTCCCTGCGCAGCACCGGCTCTCATACCGCGCTTCGCTCAGCGCGTCGTCATGTCCCGCTAGCCATCACCACGCCGTAATAGCCGCATTAGCCGAATCTGCGTCGTGTCGCCAAAATGATCATTGGCCGCTCGCAGGCCCTCCAGGGAGCTGATGGTCTCGACACAATTTCTTCCTGCTGCCTTAGCTCGGTACAGCGCCGCGTCCGCCAATTGAATCAACCCTAGAGCCTTGTCCGCCACGGCTGGAATCGCCGCCGCGTAGCCGGCGGAAACGGTGACCCGATTCCACGTGTTCCCCAAATGCATGATGCCAAGATTCTGAACCGTCACTCGAATCCGCTCTGCAAGCTGTTTGGCGCCGTCCATTGTGGTATTGGGCAACAACACCGCGAATTCTTCACCACCGAAGCGGGCAGCGAGGTCATCAGGGCCGCGCATCTGCACCTTGAGCACGTCCGCGACCGCCCTTAAGCATTCATCGCCCCGCGCGTGCCCGTAGAGGTCGTTATACTGCTTGAAGTTGTCAAGATCGAAGATCACCAGAGCCAGTGGCGCTCTGGTCTGCACCGCGCGCTCCCATTCTTCCTCAAACCTCTCGTCGAATGAGCGACGATTGCCCATGCCCGTCAGTCCATCCAACGCGGCGAGTACCGTGAGGCGCGCATTGCTACGGCGCAGATCCAGTGCCAAACGCCGGCGCTCCAGGAACATGATGGATACCGGGAACAGCGCCATCACATGAAATCCAAAGTACAGTTGTAGAGCAAGATCCCGCGGCAGTGCCAAATCCGGCGACCACGTTCCGAATGGGCCAACGTCGTTTGTCGTAAGAATCACAGCGCTCAGGCATACCGCTACCATGACTATCGCGGTACCGGCGAACGCGAGAAACGACTCTACGAACAACAGCAGGGGAAACAGCAGAAACATCAATGGATAGCGACTGATGGAGAATATGAGAGCTGAGCCGACCACCGCCAGCAACAGTACACCCAAGGTCACCGGCAACCTTGTGCGCGAGAACAGCTGCCGCATTTGCTGCGTATCCCAGGTCAACGCCAGCGGCATCGTGGCGGCAATTCCCAAAGCGTCCGCTGTCGCCCAATTGTTGAACGCCAAAAGCACAGGCTCACCCTGAAAGGTGTGAAACAGCAACGCCGCCATTGCACCTGAAACTCCCGGCCCCGCGAACAGCGCCACAAAGAACCGCGCGTGCACGCGTGGGGTACGCAGCCACTCCTCCAAATCCGTAAACCGAGGCAGCAGTACCGCGCAAAGCAGTACCTCCGTCACGGAGCAAAGGCGCTGACCAATCTCCAATACCAGCGTGTTATTGTCTAGGCATTCGCCAATCCCCGTGCCCAGTTCCACACCTAGAAGCATCCACAGCCAGTCGGACCGCGGGCGTTTTAGCAATAAGGCTATGGTGACGCCGTTCAGTGGCCAGACAATCTTCCAGCCGTCGCTAAACCCAACGCGATTGAGCACAATATCGACCGCGCTGTAGATCAGCGAGAACCACATCAGCGTTTTGGCGCCGCTGATCCACTGTTGACGCATTGTCACGGTCCGCTAAAGGGCTGGATGTCCGAATGTTGCACCAATCTTCCGAAATTAGCCGTGCACCAGCACTGCCTGGCGAGGCGAGAGCGTGACCGCCATCACATGCTGGCGCGTCCCTCATTCGGCGCCCTACCGACCCTGAAATATCTGCGTAGTAACTGTCCCAACTCCGTGCACTAGCGACCAACATATGCGGAGGGCGGCAGCGCCGTGCTGAAATAATAGCCCGGATATTGATCGCAATCGATCGACTTGAGGAACGCGAGGTGCTCGACGGTCGCGACGTGTAGCGCGACAATCAACCTGACAGCGCATTCTCGATGAGCTGGTGAACCTCCGAGGTTCGGTATCCGTAGCGTTCGCTGATCTCCTCGCCAAATCGCTCCAGCGCCGCGATCGTCCGCCTCAATCCTCTTCCTGTTCGTCGCGCCGGCGCTTTACCTCCGGCTTCCTCGTGAGTGCGCCCTGCCGGGCGCACATATAAAACGGCCGACGCATTGCGCGCCGGCCGGATACGTCAGTGGCAGTTAGCGGAGGTTTCGACGCACACCAGGTGCTGTTTGTAGTAGGCGCCGAAGCCGTCGGTGGGCGTGCCGGCGGCATCCTTGATGAGCACGTTGTCGGGGTCCAGCCACACGTCCCAGGCCCAGGCCAGGTAGGACGCGCCGGCCTTGTCGGCCCACGGCAGCAGCACCGACTCGAAGGGCGCTTGGGCGGTGCCGGTGCTGTTCCGATCGCCACTCTCGGTGATCACCACCGGGATGCCGGCACTGATGACGGATTGCGCATCGGCATAGGCCAGGGAGCCGTCGGGCAGCGCGTAGGCGGGCGTGCCGAAGGTGGTGCCGTAGGCGGGGTACGCATGCCAGACGGCGGCGAGCTGCTTGAGCGGATCGGTGGGCGCGTTGGCGAGCCACTGGCCTAAATCCTTGGCCCAGTTCACGCCCGCCACCAGCACCGGGTTGGTGGCGCCGGTGGCGCGCACGGCATCGAGCATCTGCTGCATGCTGGCGACCTTCCAGGTGTAGGCCACTTGATACGGGGTGCCGCCGGTAACGTAGGAGGTGATGCTGCCGCCGTGCATTTCGGTCTGCCACTCGGTGCCAGGAGAGAAGAGCCAGTACATGAACGGCTCATTGAATAGTTCGAAGAGCACGTTCGGATAGCTCTTGAAGGTGCCGGCGATGGACGTCCAGAAGGTCACGGAGTTGTCGGCATCGGCCATGGGATTTTGTGCCAGGGGGCAGAAGTTCTTCGGCGCCGACCAATGCAGGTCGATGATCACGTACAGGCCCGCCGCGGTGGCATCGGCGACGCTCTGCTTGACGGTGGCTTGATAGTTATGGCCCGGATCCGGATTACGGCTGGCGCCGCTGGCATCGACGCATTGATAGCCGAGCCAGGACGCTTCGTTGAGCGGGATGCGCACGACGTTGATGTCCCAGGTCTTGAGCACGTTCCAGTTCGGCGTGGGGTCGCCCGTCTGTCCGCCCCAGGGATTGGCAGGGGACCATCCCTGCACCGCGACGAATTCCAGGCCGCTCACGTTCGCACCGCGCAGCTGCAGCGTCTTGCCCGACCCATCCACGAAGTGATCGCCCGACACGCGCAGCGACAGTCCCGCCTTCGGTGCCGGCGCCGGCGCCGGTGCGGGTGCGGGTGCGGGCGCGGGTGCGGGCGCGGGCGCGGGCGCGCGTGCAGGTGTCGGTGGCACCGTGCCGCCGGCGGTTGTCCCACCGACAGGCTTTGTCACTACGAAGCCCGTCGCGGAAAATGACGCGTGTTTGGGGTTGAACAGCACAATCTGGCCGTTGGCGCCATCGTTGGGCACCGTCACGTTTACCTGGGTGTCGCTGAGCACGTGCAGGGCAGCGTCGTGGGCTGTTCCTACCCAGGCAGTGGTCAGTCCCGTAAAGCCGGTTCCGTTCAGCGTGATGACCGTGCCGACGGGTCCGCTGAAAGGCGCGAAGGCCATGATGTAGGGCTGCACGGCGTCGGTCGCGGGTGCGGGTGCGGGTGCGGGAGCGACCACTGGGGCGGGCGCACCCACCGTGAATTTGCTGGCGGCGAAGGCGGCGCGTTGCGGATTGAAGAGTGCGAATTGTCCGGTGGTGCCGTCCTTGGGCACCGTGATGGTTGCGTGAGTGTCGTTGATGACATTGACGCTCGCGTCGCGCGCGCTGCCGAACCACCCCTTGTTGAGGCCCGTGAATCCGGATCCTGTGACGCTGATCACAGTGCCGACGGCACCGCTGCTCGGCGTGAAGCTTGCAATGTACGGCTGGGCGTACGTGGTTGCGGCCAATAAAACGGAGTTGGCCAGCAGCAGGGCGATCAGTGATGCACCGGCGGCGGCGATGCGAAGCGATTGATGGAGCATTCGGTAATTCCTGTCGGACGCTGTGGAGCGTCATTGAGCGTCATTGAGCGTCATGGATCGTCGTTGTGCGTGAACCATAGACGCAGACGTTTGACCGACCAACTGTCTGTACTGCACGACAGAGGGCGCGTCGCCGCCGTCGCGGCGGTTGCGAGAATTGCGCGGAAAAGCCGCTTTTATTGGGAATAATCCGTCATTGCGGCGTCGGGGGCGGGCGCCGGGAGTGCCGCGGTCGCGGCACGTAGTAGGTCGATTTATAATCTATAAAATAAAATATCTACGATTGTTGTGCGCCGATCGGATTGACATTGTCGCGGTGGCGGCGATGCGAACGATGTGCTCAGCAGGTTCGCAAAAGAATGTCGGCGCGGCTTGATGTGCCGGCGGACTTGTGGGGTAGGGGGTGAGCCCGGGTCCGGGGAAGCCTGCCGGGCGTCATCAGAACACGAAGTCGCAAGCCACGCTAAGCACGTTCAGTTCGCCGCCGGGTTGAAAGTTCGGCTGCACGTTGCCAAGTCTGCCGCTTGAATCCGAGCCCAATCGCACGCGATCGTACTGCAGCTTAAGGTCGGTATTTTTCATGAAATCCCAACGTGCGCCGATCAAAAGACTTTTTTGCGAGACGGCAAGGGCATTGATGGCTGCGGTAAGGCCGGCACTGAGTCCCGCCGCTCCCATCGCCAGGAGCGGCGGCAAACTCGCGCTGGAGATGCCGGGCTCGCGTTTGGTGTCGGCCTCGACCTGCGCGATCGTCAGGTAGGGTGACAAATTTCCGAATCGATGACCGGCGGTGAAGTAACCCGCTACGCTGTCTGAAATGGCGGCGGTGGCACTGACCTTGGCGAGTTCGGCCATCAGCAGCCAACTGCCGGGATCGTAGTTCACGCTGGCGGTGGCAATGTAGTATCGAAACCGAACCAATCGGTACCTGTCTCCCAAGGAGAGGGCCTGCGCACCGGCAGCTGGATACCCGGCACTGCTCGCCACCGCGCCAAACTGCGCCAAGCCGGAGAACAGCGCATCGACGTTCGGCGTGTGAAGGTCACCTAAGAACGAGGTGTAACCGATGCGCACTGAGATGGCGCCTCTCTCCGCGGTGCTGCTTCCCGCAAAAAAACTTCCCACCGTCCGGGCCTCGCCGCCACCGGGAATCTGAACGCTGGCTTTGCCATAGGTAACGTTCAGGGAGTTCGCCACGCTGCCGAAATGGAGCCGGTAGTTGAACCCGATGCCGTCCTGATTGGTGACCGGAGATTGGCCGTAGACTTCTTCGGGGGGCCGAATCCAGGTGTAAGCGTAGCCGACCAAACGGGTGTCGGACAGCATGAAAAAATCCGACACGGTGCGGCCCGCGTGGACGCTGAAATCCGGCGTGATTTGGTACTTGACCTTGGCGTAATCGATACGTGGCCGCCACGTATCGTCGTAAAGATGACGAAGTCGGCGTTGCGGACGTCGGAATACACCTCGCCCAGAGTGCCGAAGCCGTGCAGCGAAAACATGGGGGTGCCGCTGTCATCCTGCATCGCGGAGGCTGGATGAAAAATAATTGCCGACAGCGCGGCCGCCATGGCGAGAGATCTCACCCGTGTAGTCCTTGAGGGCAAATGAGTGACGTTCATACACCACTGCAGGCTTGCCTGTGGAGAGCGGCACTTTCAGTGCGCAGGCGTACATGGGGTGCGGTACGGATTGCCGACACATTCGCCGTCAATATTGACAAATAAAACAAATACTTAGAAATTTATTCTCAACGCTGCGGTGTGAATTGCGGCGTATGCTCCGCTGATTCAGCGTGGCGCCCGCGGCGGCTCTCAGGCCACACTCATTCGATTGTTGCCGGCGCGCTTTGCGGTATACATGGCCCTATCTGCGCGCGCCAGCAGGTCAGCCGTCTCGAGGTCGCCGGATTTGTGGACGGCAACGCCCACGCTTGCAGTGACGGTGATCTCGCGACCGGCGACGGAGTAGGGCTTCTGCATGGCTGCGATAATTTTCTGCGCCATGGCGATGGCGCCGGTTTCAGGGTCGGTTAGTCCTTCCAGTATGACGGTGAACTCATCGCCTGCGAGGCGCGCCACTGTATCGGTATTGCGCACGGTCGCAGAGAGCCGCCGGGCCACTTGCACCAGGAGTTCATCGCCGCCTTGGTGTCCGTAGGTGTCGTTGACTTCCTTGAAACCGTCGAGATCGAGAAACATGACCGCGACGGCCCTGTGAGTGCGCTGCATGCGCAGGACCGCAAGATTCAGCCGATCCGTGAACAACAGGCGGTTTGGCAGGCCCGTGAGAGAATCGTATTGCCCCAGAGCCGTCAGTTTTCGTTCGACTTCGTTGCGCTCGGTAATGTCGCGCAGCACGCCGACGAACATGCGTCGACCACTCAGTCTCATTTCATTGATGGTGACTTCCAGCGGCAACTCGCTGCCATCCTTCTTCTGGCCGGAGATCTTGATGTTGCGTTGACCGGCAATGGCGGCGACCCAGCCGTGCAGGTCTTGATTCAGCGAGCCGTAGCCGGCTCGCCGATTTTTGGGCATGATCAATAGTCGCGCGTTCTGCCCGATCAATTCCTCGGCTTGGTAGCCGAAGATTTCGCCGGCCGCGGGATTGACCTCCCGGATCAGTCCCTCATCGTCGATGGTCAATATTCCCTCGCCGACCGAGCCGACGACAGTTCTAATCTGCTGCTCGCGCTCGTTTGCCTTGGCTTCGGAGGCCAGCATGCGCGCGGCCAGGGGTTTGAGCTGCGAGTACAGAAGCACGGCTCCGAACAGGGCAATCGCGACGATGAAGGGCACGCCGAACAGCAGCGCATTGCGAATGACCGCGAAAAGCTCGGCGGTGTCCTGCTTGATGACGATGCCGAGCGTTAGAGTCAGCCCGCCATATGTTGCCATGACGTTCTTGCCTCGATAGTCGACGGCCAGCATATGACCGTTCTCCCCTACCAGCGCGTGTTGTACGGGCAGCAATTGGCTCTCGCTCGCGCGCAGGGAGGGCATCCAAGGATTCGCATGATGGCTGCCGGGAAAGCACCGCGGACGCGCCGCCGGCAAGGCGCAGACGGCCACTTCGCCGCTGTTGCCGAGGTCTTCGGTATCGAACAAAGGGCCGGAGAGGTAGTCCAGCGACTGGTCGGTGACGATGCTGCCGAGGAACTTGCCGTTCTGCGTCAAGGGGATGCGCACTCGCAGAACCAATTCTCCATCCCACAATAATGCCTGGGAGCCGTCCAAGTTCAAGGATGCGGTCATTGACGGGTTGGAACTTGGCTTGCCGTAACTGTGGCCGGGGACGCCCCCCGCATCCAAAAGAGTAATGCCGCGCAATCCGTCCAACGCGAGAGCGGTGGCGGCCGAAGCATTCACAGCATCGACGCTCGCATGGGAATCCGCCGCGGCCAGATAGGCGCGGCCTGCATCTTCCAGCCGGGCAGTCCGCATGGCGCTCATCGCATGCTGATTCGCGCGCTCGACGCTGGTTGAAAACAATATGACGCGCTCTCTGCGCATGGCCTCGAGCTTGTTCACCAGGACGGATTGCAGGGCGTTCTGCTGCAACACGAACCCGGACAGGCCGGCCGAGATCGTCACCACCATCAAGATTCCGGGCCCCAGCAGCAGGATCTTTTCATCCTCGCGAAAGTATTTTTGGGACGCGTACCAATCGGTTTTCGACCATGTCATCCGAAGGGCGATGGCGCAAAGAATGATGCCCGTAGCCGTCGGCACCGCCATACGCGCGGAACGCGTCCACTCGAACAGCAAATCGGGAGCCAGGAAATAGCCGGCAAGGCCGGTTAGTCCCAAGCCCAGGATACTGAAATTGAGAATGACGATAACGACGACTCCTGACTTGGTCGTCGCTCGATCCGTCAGCAGGACCGCCGCGCCAATGAGCGCAAAACTCATCGCCGTATTTGGTGCCATGCGACCCGGCTGCAGGTCGCCGTAGTCATACCAGGCGTGTAGCTGGGGCAGGTCGATGCCGAGCGAGCCGCCCAGCCAAGGTTCGAAGAGAACGCCGCAGCTCAACAGCACAAGCACCACGCCGATGGCCGCTCGCACGGCGCCCGCCGCCGCTCCGGGCTTATGCAACAACCACAGTGAGATTCCGGCCAAAAAGAAGGCCGCCCCGGCGTCGAACACCATGGGTATGTAGCCCGGAAAGATCGTCACCAGCGCGCGCGAGTGTACCAGCCACCCGAAGACCACGGTGACGCCCAAGGCGCTGATTGCGGTGCAAACGAGCGCTTCCCACGCACGTGCAGTCCGAATCGCGGGGGCGAATTGCTGCTCGCTCATTAATTCAACTCGTATAGGCGTCAACACTGCCATGGCCTGAATTGGACAATTTATCGGGCAGGCAGCGGGCGGTCTGTACTCCATCGCACCGAGTCCGACCCGGCGGCTGCGCATCTGCACGGCGGAATTGAGACGACGGCCTGTGCTATAAATGCAATGACCCGAGCGGGCGCCCACACAGTAACTACAGGTGTCTGATGAACCCCAAGTGTTTTAGTTTCTCGATCTTCGCGGCCATCGGCGTCGGGCTACGCTATGGCCTTGGCAAACCGGAATCGGTTGGCGTCAAGGCATCGCCTTGACCTATTTGAAATTTTCACGCAAGAAACGCTACAACCCGTTCTAGCACGGCGTTGCAATGCAAACACGACCGGTATTTCCATTTTCTGCGATCGTCGGGCAGGAGGGGACCGCTGCTAGTGACGAAACTCGAGATCGCGGCCTTGTGGGGAGCCGATGCCAGGTCCGCAGACGGATAAAGAGGACTTAGAACGGGCAGAACAAGTGTGCCTTCAGCAAGCGGCGAGCCACTCCTAGGCGCGATACGCCGGCTTGACCGACGGCGTGTCACTACGTCAGTTACGGCAACGAGGTTTTGTGAAGCAGTTTAGCGGCGCCGAGAAGTGGTTCACCGATATCGACTGCGAGACCGCGGGGCGGCTGATTACGGTCGCATCCGACGTGACTCTGCTGGTGTCCGATACCCAACGCGGTGTCATTCGCGATGTCGCCTTCGGCAGCGAAGAACTCGCGGTGGAACTGTTCGATAAATGGGTTGGAAAACAGTGGGCCGATACCGTGACTGCCGCCAGCCGGCCAAAGATTGAGGCACTGTTGCGCGAGTCGGGCGCCAAGGGAGCGCCGCGGTGGCGCATCGTCACACATCGCTCGACCAGTGGCGCCGATCTGGCCGTGATGTACGCCGCGGTGGCGATGGTCAAGCATGGGCACGTGGTGGCGTTCGGCCGCAGCATGCAGCCTATGGCGACATTGCAGCAACAACTGGTCAGCACACAGCAAGCCATGGAACGCGAATATTTGAAGCTTCGCCACGCGGAGGCGCGGTACCGCTTGCAGTTCCAGGTCGCCTCGGAGGCATTGCTGATCATCGACGCTGCCACACGCAAGGTACTCGAAGCGAATCCGGCGGCTAGCCGGATCCTAGGAGAAGGCAACAAGCGCCTGGTCGGGAGGCTATTTCCTGAAGGCTTCGATGAACCCAGCACTCAGTCTCTACAAAGTCTGCTGGGTGCGGTCGCCGCGACCGGTCGCACCAGCGATGTACCGGTGCGCTCCGCCGACGGTGTGCGGAAGTTCGTGATATCGGCGTCTTTGTTCCGCGAGGAGCGGGCGTCGTTTTTCCTGGTTCGTCTGGCGACGCCGAATTCGAAGCATGCCGCCGGAGCGGGCCCCACGCCGCAGTCCAAGGTGCTGGAGATTGTCGCGGGTGCGCCGGAAGGTTTCGTCGTCACTGGCCTTGACGGCCGCATCTTGTTCGCCAACCGTGCATTTCTGGATCTGGTGCAACTGGCGACCGAGGAACAGGCCCGCAATGAATCCTTGGAACGTTGGCTCGGCCGTTCCGGTGTCGACTTCAGTTTGCTGACTGACCAGTTGCGCGAGCACGGCGCGTTGCGGCTATTCGCCACCCAAGTGCGCGGTGAGTTTGGATCGAACAGCGATGTGGAGATTTGCGCCGTGTCGGTGGTCGACGGCGAGGAACCATGCTTGGGATTCACCATTCGCGATGTGGGACAACGGGTGACTTTCGACCGCCAAGTCAGCCGCGAAAAGCCGCGGTCCGTGGCGCAGCTAACCGAGTTGGTGGGCCGTGTGCCGCTCAAGGATCTGGTGCGGGAATCCACTGACATGATCGAAAAACTATGCATCGAGGCGGCGTTGGAACTGACGGGGGACAACCGCGCGTCGGCCGCAGAAATTCTCGGCCTCAGCCGTCAAAGCCTGTACGCCAAGCTGCGCCGCTACGGCCTGGGCGGCCTCGCCTCGACCGAGAGCGAACTCGATTTTCAATAGCGCCGGCGAGTCTCATGGGCCGACCGATCTTTTTCTCGTTGACATCGATTCTCGCACCCTCGGTGGTCGCGGAATGCTCAAGCCCATTGCGGTGATCGTCGATCTGGGCGCTGCTCGGCTGCTCGCCGCCCTGATGGCCCATCTCCTCGACCTTCGCAATCGCTGGACTTAAGCGCAAAAGCCCGGCGCCTGGGGCGGCGCCGGGCTTTTGGAGTGCGGGAGTCGCGCTCAAATCATCCGACGGGGCTCCCTTCCACCTGAATCTGCAGACTCACTTCCTGCTTGAATCCGTACTTGTCGCCGAAGCTGACGCCAAAATCACTGCGGTTGAAAGTGGCCGAGGCATCCGCGCCGCAGACTTCTTTCTTGGACATGGGATTCGGCTTGCAGAGAAACGAATTGATCGTCAGGGTCAGAGGCTTGCTCACGCCATGCAGCGTGAAGGTGCCTTGGGCTTCGGTTGGAGCGGCGCCGTTGAACTTGGTGAACTTGCCGCTGAAAGTGGCGGTGGGGAATTTCGCCACATCGAATATCTCCGCGGACTTGGCGTGCTCGTCCAATTTCGGCATGCCGAAGTCGACCGAGTTCATGGCTATCGTGACGTCGATGGAGCCGGACTTGGCTTCCTTGTCGTATACGACCGAGCCCGAGGTGGCCGTGAATTTGCCGCGCCATACCGAAAGGCCGCCCATGTGGTCCGCCGCAAAGCTCGGGTAGGTGTGGGTGGGATCGAGTTTATAGGTGACCGGCGCTGCAAACGCGCCCCCGCAGAGCAGCGCGGTCATCGACGCCAAAACAATACGATTCATTGAGGACTCCTTGCAAGACGCTGTGGGTATACTGGACAAAGCATAGCCGATGTTGCGCATATTCTCGGTGTTATCTTCGTTCGGGGTCCCTAGTGGAATTATTTGCTGCAATCGATACTCGATCATCTGCCGGACGCTTGACCCATCCCGGCCCCAACGCTCAGCAACTCGAGCGGATGTTGCATGCGGCCGCACGCGCGCCGGATCATGGCCGCATCAAGCCTTGGCGCTTCATCGTCCTCGAGCACGCCGTGCGCGAGGCGTTCACGGCGGCGGCGGCACTGGCCAAGCGCGTGCGGCTTCCCGATATGACCGCAGAACAGCTGGCGGCGGAGCGCGAGAAAATGAACCGATCGCCCGCGATCGTGGTCGTGGGTTGCGCGGTCAACCGTGAGCAGACCAAGGTGCCGGAGATCGAGCAGGTGGCGGCCGTGGCCGCGGCCGCGCAGAATTTATTCCTCGCGGCTCACGATCTAGGCTACGGCGTGATGTGGAAAACCGGGGCGGCGGCGTACGATACGGCGGTCAAAGCGACGCTTGGGATCAAGTCCGATGACCACATTGTGGCCATCATGCATCTGGGAACGCGTCTGAAATAACGCGCGGCGCGGCAGCGGCCGGCGCGGTGAACGAGTGGCCGCGCAAGGAGACGGCCTTGACCAGCGCCCAAGCGGGCAACCCGGCCCTCAGTGCCAGCTCGCGCGTGGCGGCCTTGGTTACCCTCGCCATGATCTCAACGGCGCCGATATCGATGGCTACCAGGTCCGAATCGGCGTCGTCGCTGATCACCGCCGAGATCACACCGGCGAGAATATTGCGCACGCTCATGTGTTGCGGTGGCTGAGTCGCGACGATCAGATCGCGCGCCAGCAGCTGCACGCGCAAATTCGTGCCCACCGCGGCAGCGGTGGCTTGTACCTTGAGTTCTCCGTGCCCCAGCTTGATGCGCATCAAGCCGCTGGTCTCGTCCAAGCCGAGTACCGTGCCGTCGACGATGGCGCCCACGGCTTCCGCGCCGACGATCGATCTTAAATCCTTGTTCAAGCTCATTTCGCCCAATGCACCCTGTGCCGTCACCCTCCCGGATTCCAGGAGCACCACGTCCGTCGCCAGCCTCAACACTTCATCGAAGTTATGACTGACGTACACCATCGGAATGGCCAGTTGATCGCGCAACAACTCAAGATAAGGCAGCACCTCGTCGCGTCGCGCCGCGTCGAGCGAGGCCAGCGGCTCATCCAGCAACAGCAGGCTGGGCTGGGACAACAGTGCCCGGCCGATGGCAACACGCTGCCGCTCGCCTCCCGATAATTGATGAGTGCGCCGGCTCATCAAGGCGCCGAGGTCCAAAAGTTCGGCAACGGTATCGATGTTCACGTAGCGACGCCCTGCGGCGCGCTTCTCGCCATACTTGAGATTCGCAGCGACGCTCAAGTGCGGGAACAAGCGGGAATCTTGGAACACATAGCCGATGCGGCGGCGTTCCGCAGCCACGTACAGGCGGCGTTCGGTATCCTGCAGCACGGTGTCATCCAGCACCACGTGGCCGCTATCCGCGGCCAGAAGCCCCGCAATCACGTGGACCAGTGTGCTCTTGCCGCAGCCGGAGCGGCCGAACAGGGCCACGACGCCGGGGGTCGGCAGTTCGAAGCGCACATCGAGCAAGAAGGATCCGCGACGTTTCTTGACCGCCACGCGCAGCATCAGCGGCCCAGCAGGCGGCGCACGCGCCGCGCGAACCATTCGGACAACAGCAATCCGCTCAAGCCCAAAACGAACGAGACGAAGGCCAGACGCGCCGCCGCGGTATCGCCGCCCGGTGTTTGCAATGCCGTGTACAGCGCCAGCGGCAAGGTGCGCGTTTCTCCAGGAATGTTCGACACGAAGGTTATCACCGCACCGAATTCCCCCAAGGCCGCTGAGAAGGCGGTAATGGCCCCCGCCAGAATGCCGGGCAGCATCAGAGGCAGCGTGATGGTGGCAAAGCGATCGACTGCGCCCGCACCTAAAGTGCGCGCCGCCTCCTCCAGTCCGTGGTCGACGTTCTCCAACGAAATGCGCATGGCGCGAACCATGAGCGGAAAGGACATCACGGCGGTGGCCAGCGCCGCACCATTGCGGGTGAAGATGAGTTCGATGCCGAACGTGCGTTCGAGCCATGAGCCGATGGGTCCGCGGTTGCCGAACAGCAGCAGCAACAGATAGCCCACCATCACCGGCGGCAGCACCAGCGGCAGATGGACGAGTGCATCCAAAAGAGTTCGCCCCACGAACCGGGTTCGGGTCAGCAGCCATGCCAGCAGGATCGCGAACGGCAGGCTGACCGCGACGCTGCGAGTGGCCACGCTCAAGCTCAAACTCAAGGCCACGACTTCGCTGGGGCTCAACCAGATCACGTTCAATGCATGCTGCGGGGATTCATCGGTGAGGCAGTATACTGTGCGGCGGACTCACCTTAAGGATCGGATGAATGGCCCATTATCGCGCCGCGGCACAGGCGGACACTGCCGGGGACGTGCCCGAACGCATCGGCGTGCTGGTGGTCAATCTAGGTACACCGGATTCGCCTTCCTACTTCGCAGTGCAGCGCTACTTGCGCGAATTCCTGGGCGACCGCCGCGTCATCGACACATCCCGGCTGGTTTGGTTGCCTCTGTTGTACGGCGTCGTGCTGCCGTTTCGGCCGATTCGAACAGTGCGCAATTACCGCAAAATATGGATGCGCGGCGGCTCGCCGCTGGCCGTGTACTCCAAAGGCCTGGCCGCCAAGATCGGCTCATTGCTCCGTGGCAGCTGCGGCGATGGCGTGCGCGTGGCGCTCGCCATGACATATGGCAATCCGAGCATTGCGAGCGCGATCCATTCGTTGGCCGAACAAGGCGTGAGAAAGCTGCTGGTACTGCCGCTTTACCCGCAATACTGCTCATCGACAACGGGCTCAGTGTTCGACCGCACGACCAGTGTCTTGCAGCGCTGGCGCTGGCTGCCGGAAACCCGCTTCATCAATGATTACCACGACGATGCGGGCTACATCGATGCATTAGCGGAGAAAATCCGCCAACATTGGGCAGAGGTGGGCGAACGCTCGCACCTGCTGCTTTCCTATCATGGAATACCCGCCGTTTATGTCGCCGAAGGCGATCCCTACCAAAAGCAGGCGGAGGCTACGACTCGGCTGGTGGTGGCTCGTCTGGGACTGGCGCCGCAGGAATGGTCGCACTGCTATCAATCGCGCTTCGGCTCGGTGGTTTGGTTGCAACCTTATACCGAAGATACCCTCAAAGCCTTGGCTCAGCGCGGCGTGCGCAAGCTCACGGTGGTGTCGCCGTCGTTCGCGGTGGATTGCCTGGAGACGCTCGAAGAGGTCGCCATCGAATACCGCGACAAGTTCTTAAGGCTCGGCGGCGAAAGATTGACGCTGGTGCCCGCGCTGAATGACGACGACCGCCACGCACAGGTGTTGGCGGCCATCGTGCAAAATCAGCTGCAGGGCTGGACGGCGAAGTAGGGCGGAACTCCGGTCGGTGGTGCAAAGGTGGTATTCGGCACGTGGGGGCTATTGCGCCGTACACCGCACCAATGCTAGATTCGGCCGCAATGTACGCGTTATCTTGCATGTTTTTCGCAGCCGCCCGCAGCTCCGCTCTGCCGGGTTCGCTTACGCTGCTGCTGCGCCGCTAGGCGCCACCCAACACGCGCTAACGGTCGGCGCTTACAAGACCGGAAAATCTTCAAGTTGCGACCCGCACAGCGAGTGAGTGAACAATGTTGAGTAATCCATCGACCAAGTATCGAGCCTTTGCCCCCATCGATATCGCCGATCGAACCTGGCCCAGCCGGGTCATCACCGCGCCGCCGCTGTGGTGCAGCGTCGATCTGCGCGACGGCAACCAGGCGCTGATCGAACCGATGGACGGCGCCCGTAAACGCCGCATGTTCGACATGCTGGTGAAAATGGGCTTCAAGGAAATCGAAGTCGGATTTCCCGCCGCCTCGCAAACCGACTTCGATTTCGTGCGCGAAATCATCGAGCAGCGCCTGGTGCCGGACGATGTCACCCTGCAGGTGCTGACGCAGGCTCGCCCCGAACTCATTGCTCGCACCTATGAATCCTTGAAGGGCGCACGCCGAGCCATCATGCACGTATACAACTCCACCTCGGTGGCGCAGCGGCGGGTGGTGTTTCGACTGGACCGCGCCGGCATCATCGACATTGCGGTGCGCGGCGCCGAGACTGTTCGCGAGCACGCGCTCCGTAACCGCGGCACCGAATGGGTGTTCCAATACAGCCCCGAGAGCTTCACCGGCACTGAGCTGGATTTTGCCGTGGAGATTTGCGATGCCGTCAATGCGGTTTGGGAGCCCTCCCCGCAGCATCGCTCCATTCTCAATTTGCCGGCGACGGTGGAAATGGCCACCCCGAATGTCTATGCCGATCAGATCGAGTGGTTTCTGCGGCATATCAACCGCCGCGATTCGCTGATCTTGAGCGTGCACCCACACAATGACCGCGGCACGGCCGTGGCGGCGGCGGAATTGGCGGTGATGGCCGGCGCTGAGCGTATCGAAGGAACACTATTCGGCAACGGTGAGCGCACCGGCAATGTCGATATCGTGACGTTGGCTCTTAACCTTTATTCACAAGGTATTGATCCGAAACTGGATTTTTCCAACATTAATGAGGTCGCACGCTGCGCCGAGACCTGTAACCAGCTGCCCATTCATCCCCGTCACCCCTATGTGGGCGACCTCGTATTTACGGCATTTTCCGGCTCGCACCAAGACGCCATCAAAAAAGGCCTCGGTGCACGTGCCGAGGGGGATATTTGGGACGTCCCCTACCTGCCCATCGATCCGTCCGATTTGGGACGCTCCTACGATTCCATCATTCGAGTGAACAGCCAGTCGGGCAAGGGAGGAGTGGCCTACCTTTTGGAACGCGACTACCAGTTAGTCATGCCGCGCCGGCTGCAAATCGAGTTCAGTCAGGTCGTACAAGCGACCGCAGATATCACCGGTAAGGAATTGACTTCTCAGGAGTTGTGGGAGCTCTTTAACAAGGAATACCTCATCGCCCGTGGTCCTTATGTATATCGCTCCCACCAGCTGGCAGCCTCGACGGATGGGGCGGACAGCGAGCGCATCACCGTGCAGGTGGAGAGCGACGGCAGGCTGGAAACCTGGCACGGCCAGGGGTCCGGACCGATTGACGCCATGGTGAAGGCCATTGCGCTGCCGTTCGACGTCCTGTCATACGAAGAGCACTCCCGGGGTCAGGGCAGCGCCGCCAAAGCAGTGTCGTACATAGAGATTACCAGTCGATCGCGACGCACCTTGTTTGGTGCGGGCATGCACCCCAATATCATCACTGCCTCGCTGCTGGCGATTTTCTCGGCGGTAAACCGGGCTGTTGCCTTGGACGCCCTGCCGGCCCGAACGGTCGATGCTCGTACCGTCGCCTGACAGGGGGATTTTGCCGCGCTAGTTGAATGGTGGGCAGAATCGGCTATAGTGCGCAGCTTCATAACCGCAAGCTAATCGATCCTATTGATTTCAAGGGCTTTTCTCGAACAATGAGCGAACGCGAAGACGAACATTTCGATATCGACGATGAGTTTCTCGGGGAAGCCGAAGAATCGCACGACTTCGATCCCTTGTTGGAGCGCGCAGAGCGCCGCCCCAAAGCCGTGGCCGCCGCAAAACGCGGCAAGGCCGCTTGGAGCCGCGTGGAAGACGTACTCGCCGAACGCCAGTTAGAAAAAGAGCTGCGCGATATTTTCGAAGACGACTAGGCGCGAACCGATCCGCGTTGCCGCCGCCGTTGCGCACCCGACGGGGCTTAGGCGACGTTCGAATTGAAATCACATGTACGATCTCGCGTGCTGAAAAATAATCAATCTTGGGTGGTATTAAAATTCGGCGGCACCAGCGTATCCAGCGCCGCCAATTGGCACAATATCGCCGCCGTGGTGCGTGCCCGCATCGCCGACTCCTTCAGACCCGTGATCGTGCATTCCGCGCTCTCGGGCATCACCGATCGCCTTGAGGCATTGCTGGGCGCCGCCTCAGCCGGAACCCACATGGAGGTTCTTGCACAAATCGAAAGCCGGCACCACGAGCTGGCGCGCGATCTGGGCATTGTTCCAAGTCCGGAATTCGAGGGCTTCATGCTGGAGCTGCGCCAGGCAGCGGATCTGGTGGCGCGCGGCGGCGCACTCAACGATGCACTTCGCGCCCACATCATGTCCATGGGCGAGCTGTTGGCGACGACGCTGGGTGCGATGTTCCTGAAATCCCAGGGCATTGACACGCTATGGGCCGATGCGCGGCGGGTGCTGCGGGCCGAGTCGCGCCCCGGAGCCACCACGAAATCGAGCCTGCTGTCGGCCACCTGCGATTTTTCGCCGGACCTTGAACTGCAGGCCCAATGGCAGGCGCTGAACCGGGTCGTCATCACGCAGGGCTTCATCGCCGCGAACGACGCGGGCGAGACCGTGCTGCTCGGCCGCGGCGGATCGGACACTTCGGGCGCGTATTTTGCCGCCAAGCTCAGCGCGGCGCGCCTTGAGATATGGACCGATGTGCCCGGCCTGTTCAGCGCCAATCCGCGCGCCGTGCCCACCGCGCGGCTGCTGCGCGCCCTGCACTATGACGAAGCGCAGGAGATCGCCAGCAATGGCGCCAAGGTGCTGCATCCGCGCTGCATACTGCCGCTGCGACACTACAAAATTCCCCTGCATGTGTATGCCACGCAGGCGCCGGGACTCGAGGGCACGATCATCAGCGCCAATGTGGCCGACAGCGCCGCACAGCTCAAGGCCATTGCCATCAAGAAGGGCATCACCCTCGTGTCCATGGAAAGCCCGGGGATGTGGCATCAGGTAGGATTTCTGGCGGACGCCTTTCAGATATTCAAGCAGCAGGGCTTGTCGGTCGACCTCGTGTCCACGTCGGAGACCAATGTCACCGTCTCCTTGGATCCCACTGCCAATACGTTGGACCCGGCGGCGCTCGACCGCCTGACGTCTACATTGGGCGAACTATGCCGGGTAGAGATCCTCGGGCCGTGCGCCTCGTTGAGCCTGCTTGGCCATAACATTCGCGGCATCCTGCATGAGTTGGGTTCGGCGTTTGAGCTGTTCCAGGATCAGAAGATTTACTTGGTGACTCAGGCCGCGAACGACTTGAATTTCACCTTCGTCATCGACGAATCGCAAGGCGATCGCCTGGTGCAACAGCTGCACGAGCGGCTGATCCAGGGCATCGGTTCGGACAGGGTGCTGGGGCCCACCTGGCAGCAGCTGTTTTCCGAGGAACCGCGTGCCGCGCCGGCGGCAAACTGGTGGGAGGATGCACACAAGCGGCGCCGCTTGCTGGAAATCGCCGCGCGCGAGTCAGCGGCTTTCGTGTACGACACCGCGACCTTGGATGGGGCCATCGCGGCAGTGCTTAAGGTTCGATCGGTGAAGCGCTGGGCCTACGCCATGAAGGCCAACTGGCACCCGCAGATACTGCGGCGCGTGCATGCGGCGGGCTTGATCCTGGAATGCGTGTCGCAGGGCGAACTCGAGCATGCATTTGCGGCGGTGCCCGGCCTCGATCCCGAACGCGTGCTGTTCACGCCCAATTTCGCTCCGCGCAGCGAATACGAATATGGCTTCGCCAAGGGTGTGCGCGTCACCTTGGACAACCTGCACCCGCTGAAAATGTGGGCGGAAATATTTCGCGGCAAAGATATATTCCTGCGCATCGATCCCGGATTCGGCCGCGGTCATCACAGTCACGTGCGCACGGCAGGCGTGCACTCAAAATTCGGCGTGCCGCTGGCCGAGGCGGATGAGGTCGCCGCGCTGGCATCGAGCGCCGGCGCGAGAGTGACGGGTCTGCACGCGCATACCGGCAGCGGCATTTTCGACGTGGCCAATTGGACAGAAACCGGCGCTTTGCTCGCCGGCCTTGCACGGCGATTCCCGCACGTCGGCGTCGTCGATTTGGGCGGCGGCATCGGAGTTCCCGAACAACTGGGACATGGTGACATAGATTTAAGCGCGCTCGATCGGGGCGTCGCGGTGCTGGCGAAGCAATTTCCTCACATCGAATTCTGGATGGAGCCCGGCCGTTTCTTGGTGGCCAAGGCCGGCGTGCTGGTGGCCGTTGTGACCCAGCTCAAAGGCAAAGGCGATGTGCAATACGTGGGCATCGCCACCGGCATGAATTCGTTGATCAGGCCTGCCTTGTACGGGGCGCACCACGACATCCGAAATCTGACCCGCCTCGATGAGCCGTTGAGCCATCGGGTGAATGTAGTCGGACCGATCTGCGAGTCCGCGGATCAGCTGGGAGTGGATCGTTGGCTGCCGCAGACCTGTGAGGGCGACGTGCTTCTCATCGGCACCTGCGGTGCCTACGGCTACGCCATGGCCTCGAACTATAATCTGCGTGCTCCCGCGGCAGAGTTTATTATCGACTGATAAAACGGATTGCAAAATGAAACAGATCGGCATTATCGGTTGGCGCGGCATGGTGGGTTCAGTGCTTCTCGACAGAATGCGCGAGGAGCACGACTTCGAGCAGGTTGCGCCCACGTTCTTCAGCACTTCGCAGGCGGGCGAGCCGGCGCCTGCCCTCGGCGCAGCCGCCTCGGCCCACTCTGCGGCATCCGGCGCCGCGAAGGTGCAGAACGCCAATGACATTGCGGCGCTGGCCAAGCTGCCCATGCTCATCAGCTGCCAGGGCGGGGATTACACCGAAGATGTGCATCCGCGGCTGCGCGCTGCGGGCTGGAATGGCTACTGGATCGACGCGGCGTCTGCGCTGCGCATGAAAGAGAATGCCGTCATCGTGCTTGATCCGGTCAACCTGCCGGTCATGCAAGCGGCGCGCGCGCGCGGCGTGAAGGACTTCATCGGCGGCAATTGCACGGTGTCGCTGATGCTGATGGCGGTGGGCGGATTGTTGCGCGCAGGGCTGGTCGAATGGATTACCGCCATGACTTACCAGTCGGCGTCGGGCGCCGGCGCGAAGCACATGCGCGAATTGCTGGAACAAATGGGCGCCGTGCACGATGCGGCGGCGGCGCTCTTGAAGAACCCGGCCTCGGGCATTCTCGACATCGACCGCGCCGTGAGCGCGGCCCTAACCGGCGCGCAACTGCCCAAGACACAATTCGGCGCGCCGCTTAGCGCTAGCCTTATTCCCTGGATCGACAAAGATCTGGGAACGGGACAGAGCCGCGAGGAATGGAAGGCGGGGGCGGAGGCCAATAAAATCATGGGATTTGAGGCCGCCCCGGTTCCGGTGGAAGGGATTTGCGTGCGCGTGAGCGCCATGCGCTGCCATTCGCAGGCTCTCACCATCAAGCTGAAACACGACCTGCCGCTTGCCGAAATCGAGAAGTTGGTGGCCGGCGGCAACTCCTGGGTGCGGGTAGTGCCCAATGACCGTGAGTCTTCGATCCGCGAACTCTCGCCCGCGGCCGTCAGCGGCAAGATGGAAATACCCATCGGCCGACTGCGCAAGCTGGCGATGGGCGGCGAATACCTCACTGCCTTTACCGTGGGCGATCAGCTGCTATGGGGTGCGGCAGAGCCTCTGCGCAGGACTATGCGATTCCTGCTTCCGCATGTGTGAGCAGCTGAATCGGTACCGACTTGACGCGCCAGATGTCTGCGCAGTATTCGCGAATGGTGCGGTCGGATGAGAATTTTCCGCTGCGCGCGGTGTTGAGGATGGACATGCGCGTCCAGCGGTCGCTGTCGCCGTAGGCCGTGGACACCTTGGCCTGACATTCGATATACGACTGAAAATCCGCCAGCAACAGATAGGGATCGTGGTACAGCAGGCCATCGATGAGCGGGCGGAACAGTTCGGTGTCGCCGCGCGAGAAGAAGCCGCTGTGAATCAAATCGATCACATCGCGCAGGCCCTGGTTGGCTTCGTAATAATCCATCGGCCGGTAGCCCTGCGCCTTCAGCGCGTATACCTGAGCCGCGGTCAGCCCGAACAGGAAGAAATTGTCGCCGCCGACTTCCTCGCGGATCTCGATGTTGGCGCCGTCCAAGGTTCCGATGGTGAGTGCACCGTTCATCGAGAATTTCATGTTGCCGGTGCCGGACGCCTCCTTGCCGGCGGTGGAAATCTGCTCGGATAGATCCGCCGCCGGATATACCTTCTGGCCGTTGGTGACGTTGAAGTTGGGCAGGAACACCACTTTCAAACGGTCCCTCACGTCCGGATCGCGGTTGATGACATCACCGACCGAGGTGATCAACTTGATCATGAGTTTCGCCAGGTGATACCCGGGCGCCGCCTTGCCCCCGAAAATGAAGGTGCGCGGCTGAATACCGATTGCAGGGTTCGACTTGATGGTGTGATACAGCGAAACGATGTGCAGCACCTGCAGATGCTGGCGCTTGTACTCGTGAATGCGCTTCACCAGCACGTCGAACAGCGAACTCGTGTCGATGACGATGCCGGTGTCGCGCAGGGCGAGGGCGGCCAATGCCTTCTTGTTGTGCTGCTTGATTTCGCGCCAGCGGGTGCGGAAGGCGGCGTCGTCCGCCAACGGTTCGAGGCGTTTCAACTGCGCGAGATCCTTGATCCAGTCCTCGCCGATATGCTCGGACACCAGGTCCGAGAGCTTGGGACTCGACAGCGCCATCCAGCGCCGCGGCGTAACGCCGTTGGTCTTGTTGCTGAATTTCTGCGGCCACATGTCGTAGAAATCCTTCAGGACATCGCGTTTCAGCAGGTCTGTATGCAGCGCTGCGACGCCGTTGATGGCATGGCTGCCCACGCACGCCAGGTGGGCCATGCGCACGTACCGGCCGCCGCTTTCGTCGATCAGAGACATGCGCGAGATGCGCGCCTCGTCGCCCAAAAATCTGATGCGTACTTCCTCGAGAAACCGCTCGTTGATTTCATAGATTATTTGCAGATGCCGCGGCAAGACACGGCCGAACACTTCGATCGGCCAGCGCTCCAACGCCTCCGGCAGCAGCGTATGATTGGTATAGGCAAAGGTTTTGCACGTGACGTTCCACGCCTCTCCCCAGGACAGTAGCGCGTCGTCGATCAGCAGACGCATCAATTCCGCGATGGCGATCGACGGATGTGTGTCGTTGAGCTGCACCGCAAACTTCTCGTGAAATTTCGTCATAGGGAGCTTTTGAGTGCGCAGGATGCGCAGCATGTCCTGCAGGGAACATGACACGAAGAAATACTGCTGCTCGAGCCGTAATTCCTTGCCGCGCACCTGCTCGTCATTCGGGTACAGCACCTTGCTCAGGTTCTCGGATTCCACCTTCTGATTGACGGCGCCGTAGTAGTCGCCGCTGTTGAATATGGAGAAGTCGAAGGATTCGGGGGCTTCCGAGCGCCACAGGCGCAGCGTATTGGCCGTATTGGTTCGATAGCCCAGAATCGGAGTGTCGTAGGGCACGCCGATGACGGTCTTGTGCGGTACCCAGCGCACTCGCAGCCGCTTGCTTTCATCGACGTACTGTTCAGCGGCACCGCCGAATTTGACTTCAACTGCCCATTCGGGCCGCACCAGCTCCCAGGGATTGCCGTAGCGCAGCCATTTGTCGGTCTTTTCGACCTGCCAGCCGTCGACAATCTCCTGGTGGAATATGCCGAATTCATAGCGAATTCCATAGCCCACCGATGGCACCTCGAGCGTGGCCAAGGAATCGATGAAGCACGCGGCCAGTCGCCCGAGACCGCCGTTGCCTAGACCGGGCTCGTCCTCCTGATTCAACAATTCCTCGAAATCAAGCCCCAACTCCCCGATGCATTGCTTGACCCGATCGAGGATTCCCAGGTTGATGAGATTGTTGCCGAGATGCGGACCCATCAAAAACTCAGCCGACAGATACGCGACGGTTCGCGAAGCCTGTTTGGTGTATGCGGCGGCCGTGCTGACCCAGCGTTGCAGCATGCGGTCGCGCACCGCGAACGCCAGCGCCATGTAGTAGTCGTGCTGGGTCGCGAGCGCAGGAAATTTACCCTGCACGTAGAACAGATCGTCGAGGAAGGCGTTCTTCAGGGCCTCCTTGCTGAGTGCGGTGCGATCGTCCTCCAGATGCAGCGAACTCACGGCGATACCCTCATTTCGCCCTCATGGAGCCCACATGACGTCGACCGGCGTACGCCATTGACGTAGCACGGCGCGCACCGGCATTTCCGCCTCGGGACCCGCGGCGCAGGCTGCCGCGTAGGTCCGCCACTTGATCTCGCCGCTGATTAGCAGCACGATGCGCCGCGAATCGAGCAGCGCCGTCAAATTCAAGCTCAGTCGCGGCTGCGGCGCCAGCGGCGACCACATGCCGACGCAGCCGGCGGCCGCGCCCCGATTCAGTGCACTCGGCAGGTTCGGCGAGCGCGGAAAAAGGGAGGCGGTGTGTCCGTCCTCGCCCATACCCAACACCACGGAATCGAATGGCCGCGGCACGCGCGCGAAAGTCTCCCAGGCGGACACGGCGCCCAAATCCGGCGTCGGTGCGGCATTCTTGAGACCCAGGAAGCGGGCGGCAGCGGCGCCGTCCTTGAGCAGAAAATCGCGCACCAGGCGTTCGTTGCTCGCCGCGTCGAGCGGGCTTACCCAACGCTCGTCCGCCAGGGCAACGCGGACGCGGCTCCAATCCAGCGGCTCGGTGCGCAGCATCTCGAACAGCCGCAGCGGTGAACGGCCGCCGGATACAACCAAGCTCGCGGTTCCGCGCGCAGCGATTGCCGCCTGCAGACTTGCGGCAATCTGCGTTGCCAGCGTGCGCGACAGGTTTTCGATATCGGGGTAGCGCTGTGCAGCGGGATCTGAACTCGTCATGCCGTAAGGACCTTCACGCTAAAACTCCAATTGCCTACGGGGGAGCGTAGCACTTGCACACGCGTCCAGTTGGGGGTTCGCATATGGCAGAATGCAATTCAGCGGTACGCGATGCCGCCTCACTCATCAGGGTCTACAGCGCAGAGGCTATATGAAGGATTTAACCGAAGGACCGATCGCCAAGAATATTTTGCAAATGGCGGTGCCGATCGCCGCGGGAATGATTTTTCAGACGCTCTACATCCTCATCGATTTGTACTTCGTCGCAGGATTGGGCGGTGCCGCCATCGCGGGCGTCGGAGCGGCCGCCAACATAATGTTTCTGGTGTTTGCCTTGACCCAGGTGCTCGGCGTGGGAACGGTGGCGCTGATTTCGCAGGCCGTCGGCAGCAAGGATCAGGCAGGCGCAACCCTCATTTTCAATCAAAGTCTGGTGTTGTCGGCCAGCTGGGCGGTAGTCACCTTGGTGTGCGGCTACGGCGTCGGCCACTTCTACATGCAGGCGTTGGGCTCGGACGCCGCCACGGTGCTCGCGGGCACGCAGTACTTGTACTGGTTCCTGCCCAGCCTGGGTCTGCAGTTCGCGCTGGTGGTGATGAGCTCGGCGTTGCGCGGCACGGGCATCGTGCAGCCGGCGATGGTCGTGCAGGTACTTACCGTGATCCTCAACGCGGTGCTGGCTCCCGTGCTGATCGCGGGCTGGGGCACGGGCCACCCGATGGGCGTGGCCGGCGCAGGGCTTGCGAGTTCGCTGGCGGTCGGCGTCGGCGTGATCCTGATGGCGATGTACTTTCACCGTCTGGAAAGGTATGTCGCCTTCAATGTGAGCGCATGGCGCCCGCAGCTGCCGATTTGGAATCGGCTGTTGCGCATCGGGCTGCCTGCGGGCGGGGAATTCGCGCTCATGTTCATGTACCTGGTGGTGATCTATGGGCTCATCCGCCGTTTCGGCCCGGACGCTCAGGCAGGATTCGGCATCGGCCAGCGTCTCATGCAAAGCATGTTTCTGCCGGCAATGGCGGTGGCTTTTGCCACCGCGCCCATCGTCGGACAGAATTTCGCCGCGGGCAAATTCCTGCGTGTGCGCGAGACCTTCCTGCGCGCGGTGCTGATCGGCGGCTGCATCATGGTGGGGCTGACGTTGTTCTGCCATTTGGGCGGGGCGTGGGCCGTGCGCGCGTTCACCGCCAACCCGGCCGTCGTTGCGGTGGGCACACAATTTCTGCTGGTGATTTCCTGGAACTTCCTGGCCAGCGGTATCGTATTTACCTGTTCAGCCGTGTTCCAGGGGCTTGGCCATACCCTGCCGGCGGTGCTGAGCGCGGCGAGCCGTTTACTGAGTTTCGTGGTGCCGGCGCTGTGGCTGGCGTCGTCGCCGCAATTTCAGCTGATCCAGCTGTGGTATGTATCGGTGGCGAGCGTGACGCTGCAGGCCTTGTTCAGTTTGTGGCTGGTGCGCCGGGAATTTCGCAAGCGCGTGCCGGTCACGATGGCGTCGTCGGCAGTGCCGGCATGACGCTCAAGACCTTCGTCGACATTTCCGGGTGGTCGGCGGCGGCGCTGATACTGGGCGCCTACGGCCTGCTGTCGTTCGGCAAGATTCAGGCGCGCTCGCCGCTGTATCAGTGGATGAATATCGTGGGTGCTGTCGGTTTCATCATCAACTGCACCGCGAACGGCGCCTGGCCCTCGGTCGCGCTCAATATCGTGTGGATGGCGATCGGCTTCTATGCCTTGCGGCGCAATGCGGCGTGACGCGATTCGAGTTCGGCCGCCACCTGCGCCAGCGACAGGTTCTTGACCTTGAGCAGTATCAGCACGTGGTATAGAAGATCCGCCGCTTCGCCGATGATTTCCGCGTCGGCTTGGACAACGGCCGCCAGAGCCAGCTCCAGCCCTTCCTCGCCGACTTTTTGGGCGATTCGCCGTGTCCCCTGCGAGAGCAGCGTGGCTGTGTAGCTGCCGGACGGACGCGTGGCGATGCGCTCGGTGACGATTTGTTCGAGAGCGCCTAAGAAGGCGAGCGGCTGCACTGCCGATTGCGGTGCGTGCTCACCCCAACAGGTCGCAGTGCCCAAGTGACAGGCAGGTCCGCTGGGCGCTGCCAATACCAACAACGTGTCGCCGTCGCAATCCACGGCAATGTGCTTTAGCTCGAGAAAGTGGCCGGTGGTTTCACCCTTGGTCCACAGGCGTCGCTTGCTGCGGCTCCAAAAGGTGACGCGGCCGCTGGCGCGGGTGGCGGCAAGCGCTTCGGGGTTCATGTAGCCCAACATGAGGACCGCGCCAGTGCCGGCGTCCTGCACGATGGCGGGCAGCATGCCGCCGCCCTTGGCCCAGTCGAGCATCTCCAGCGGGTCGCGTGCAGGGCCGCCGTCGTTCAAGTCGCTCACAGTCGTACCTCGATGCCTGCGGCGCGCAGCTGCCGCTTCAGATTGGGAATCGCGATCTCGCCCGAGTGAAACACACTGGCGGCGAGCGCCGCGTCGACGTGCGCATCCAGAAATACATCGCAGAAATGTTGCGCGGCACCGGCGCCTCCCGAGGCCACCAACGGCACCTGGCACACGGCGCGCACCGCGCGTAGCTGATCGATGTCGTAGCCTTGGCGCACGCCGTCGCTCGACATGCAATTGAGCACGATTTCGCCCGCTCCGCGCCGCTGTGCTTCCGCCACCCAATCAAGGGTGTTGCGCGTAGTATCGCGGCTGCGCCGCACGTCGCCGGTGAATTGCTGCACTCGATAGCCGTCGCCCCCGGTCTGGCTGTCCACTCCCACCACCACGCATTGGGCGCCGAAGCGCCGGCTTAGCGCGTCGATCAAATCCGGACACTCGAGCGCCGGCGAATTGACCGATATTTTTTCCGCGCCGCATGCCAGCACTTCCTCGGCCTGCGCCACGGAACGGATACCCCCGGCCACGCAAAATGGGATATCGAGCGTGCGGGCCACGCGCGTGATCCAGGAGCGATCGACGCTGCGTCCCTCGGGGCTGGCGGAAATATCGTAGAACACGAGTTCATCCGCGCCCTCATCGCGATATCGCGCCGCCAGTTCCAGAATGTCGCCCACCACTCGATGATCGCGAAAGCGCACGCCCTTGACGACCAGTCCATCGCGAACGTCCAGGCAGGGGATTATGCGTTTGGCAAGAATGGCTGCAAATCCTCCGGAGGAATCAGTTCGTCGAGCAATGCCTTGCCGCTGATGGCGGCCGCGGCCCCAACCCGCTCGAGGGCGTGCAGATCGGCCGCGTTGCGGATGCCGCCGGAGGCCTGCCAGTCGATTTGCGGATGCCGCCGCACGGCCTCGGCGTACAGCTCCACATTCGGTCCGCTCAACGCGCCGTCGCGCCCCACATCCGTGCATAGCACATGCTTGAGGCGCGAGCCGCTGAAATTCTCCAGCGCATTCCACAGCGACAATTCGGATTGTCGCTGCCAGCCATGGGTTGCAACCCGTGGCGTGCCGCCGTCGTCCAACCGAACGTCGAAGGCCAGCGTCACTTGTTCCGGCCCGAAGTGTTCGAGCCAGCTTTTTACCTGCTCGACTTGCGTCACCGCCGCGCTGCCGATCACCACCCGCGTCACCCCCAGATCCAGCATCTGTGTCACAGCGGCGGTGTTGCGCAGGCCGCCTCCCACCTGCAGTTTGACGGCTCGCTGTGCGGCCAGGTGCACGATGCCGGCGCGATTGCCGAGGCTGCCGTCCTTGGCGGCGTCGAGATCGACCACATGCAGCCAATCGGCGCCCATGCCGCGGTACTTCTCGAGCAGGGCGGCGGCGACGGCGTCGTAGCGCGTCTCGCGTGCGAAATCACCGTGCAGCAGGCGCACGCAGCAGCCGGCTTTGAGATCGATGGCGGGGATGAGTCGCATGGCCGGCGGCGCTCAGTTGATCGCCAGAAAATTTTGCAGCAGGCGTGCGCCCACGGCGGCCGAGCGTTCCGGATGGAACTGCGCACCGTAGAAGTTGCGCCACTGCACGCAGGCACTGAACGGCGCACCGTAGTCGCTGCTCGCGACCGTGGCGGCGCCGATGTCGAGCGCATAACTGTGCACGAAATAGGCGTAACTGCCGTCGGCGAGTCCCTCGAGCAGGGCGCAGGGGCGGCGGATATTCAGGGTATTCCATCCCATATGCGGGACCGGCCGTGCGGCTGCCGCCGGGAATCGGGCCGCGGAACCGGGAATGATTCCGAGGCAGGCCACATCGCCTTCCTGTGATGCATCGAACAAAAGCTGCATTCCCAAGCAAACGCCCAGCACCGGCTGCCGCAGCGTGGGTATCAGGGCATCGAGGCCGCTCTTCTTCAGCCGCGTCATGGCGTCCGCCGCGGCGCCCACGCCGGGCAGAATGACATGCGTTGCCGCCTGTATGGCCTCAGAGTCAGCGGACACATCCGCATCAACACCCAGCCGTGACAGTGCGAACTGCAGGGAGGCTGCATTCGCGCCGCCGCTGGCCACGATGACGGTCTGGCGCTGGTTCACGGGTTGCCTGCGCTCACAGGCTTCCCTTGGTGCTTGGCAGTTCCGTGCCTTCGAGACGAATGGCCTGGCGCAGGCTGCGGCCCACGCCTTTGAAACAGGATTCGATCATATGATGCGAGTTCTCACCGCGCACGCTGATGTGCAGCGCGGCGCCCAGAGTCTCCGCGAGCGAGCGGAAGAAATGCGGCACGAGCTCCGTGGGCAGCTCGCCGACTCGTTCTCGATTGAAGCGCCCCTCCCAGACGAAGAACGGCCGGCCCGAGATATCCAGCGCGACTTCTGCTTCGGCCTCGTCCATGGCGAGCAAAAAACCATAGCGGGCGATGCCGCGCTTGTCGCCCAAGGCCTCGCGCAGTGCGGCCCCGAGTGCCAATGCGCAGTCCTCGACGGTATGGTGTTCGTCGATCTTAAGGTCGCCGCTGCATTTGAGATCGAGCGCGAATCCCCCGTGCCTGGCGATCTGCTCCAGCATGTGGTCGAAAAACCCCAAGCCGGTGGCGATGCTGCTGGGGCCCTCGCGCGACAGATCGAGGTCGATGTAGATGTCTGTTTCCTTGGTCTTGCGATGCACCTGGGCGCGCCGTGCCTGGCCCAAGATGCGCGCCGCTATCACGGGCCAGGTCTCATTGGGATCGCCGCGCAAGCTTAGCTTGAAACCGGGCACGCCCAAGTTCGCGGCGAATTCCATATCCGTGTCGCGATCGCCGATCATATAGCTGCGCGCCTTGTCGATGGCCTGGGCCGCGAGGTACTTCTCGATCATGCCGAGGCCGGGCTTGCGGCAGCCGCAATTCTCGCGCTTGAAATGCGGGCAGATGAACACTGCGTCGAATTCGATCCCCTGCGACGAGAACAGATCCAGAATGAACCGATGCGCCCGCTCGAATTTTTCCAGCGGGAAGGAGTCGGTGCCCAGGCCATCTTGATTGGTGACCATGACCAAGGCGAATCCCGCCGCCTGCAATGCAAGCAAGGCCGGCACGACGCCGGGCATAAGGCGAACCTTCTGCAGGTCGTCGATTTGCTCGTCGGCCGTCTCCTCGTTCAAGGTGCCGTCACGATCCAGGAATAGTATTCGTCGCCCGCTCATATCCCCCCCACACAGTGAAGTAGCGCATCATTTTGCGCGCGCGTGCCCACCGACACGCGCAAGGAACGCGGCAGCGCCGGGTGGGCGCGCAAGTCGCGCACAATAAGTCCTCCCTCCTGAGTGTTGCTCATGAAGCGATCGGCGTCGCGGCAATCGATGAGCAGGAAATTGGCGTCGCTCGGCCACACTCGCTGCACCAGGGGCGAAGCGGCGAGGCCTGCGATTAAGTATTCGCGTTCCGCCAATAGCCCTTCAAGCCGCAGCTGAGAGGCGGCGAGCTCTTGAGGTTGCAAGGCACGCAACGCCGCTTCCACCGCCGGTTGCGCCAGGGAATAGGGTGGAACAACGCGCTTCGCGAGCTCAATGAGCAGCGGGTGCGCCAGCAACGCGCCGATTCTGGCGCCGGCCAGGGCGTGCGCCTTGGAGAGCGTGCGCATGATGGCCAGCGTCGGAAAACGTGTCAGCCAGCGGGTGAGGCTCGGCGACCGCGACCATTCGATATACGCCTCGTCGATCACCACCACCGCCTTGCCGTCGAGCTCTCTGCAAATCGTTTCCAGGGCGTCCATGTGCAGCAAATTCGCCGTGGGATTGTTCGGCGAGCACAAATACACCAGCTTGATGTGCGGCTGCCAGGCGGCCAGCAGCCTTTCCTCGTCGAGGGCCCAACCTCGCTCGCGCAGCAAGGGAATCTCGAAGACCTCGGCACCTTGAATGTGTGCGGCGACTTGATACATGCCGAAGGTGGGCGTGCACTGCAGGATGGCGTCGGTGCCGGCACGCAGATAGATGCGCGACAGCACATCGATGGCCTCATCGCCGCCGCGGGTTGCAAGGACGCTCGCTGCGGGCACGCCGTAGAGTGCGGCCAGTCGTTCGATGAGAACGTGCGGCTGCGGTTCCGGATAACGATTGAGTCCCGCAGCGGTGGTGTCGCCGCTCGGACGCCATGGCGCCTCATTGGCGTGCATGCGGGTTAGCGTCGGCAACCAAGCTGCGTGTGCATAGGGTTTGAGGGTGACGATTTCAGGGCGGGCCAGCGCAAGTAAGGCGTTCACCGGGGTGCTCCCCGGGCGTCGAATGTCGCGGCGTCGAGGGCCGTGGCGCCGACGGCCGTGGCGCCGATGGCCGCGCCTTGGATCGCGGCCAGCCGAACGGTCACTGCCGCTGCGTGGGCATCCAGTCCCTCGAGGCCGGCCAAGACCTGCGCTGTCGGCCCCAATTCTTGCAACCCCGCCGGGCTGAGTTCCTGCACCGTAATCCGCTTTTGAAAATCCTCCAGGCCCAGGCCGCTGTATGCCCTGGCGTAGCCATACGTCGGCAGTGTGTGGTTGGGTCCGCTGCAGTAGTCGCCCACCGATTCCGGCGACCAATGGCCCAGAAATACCGCGCCCGCGGCGTGGACCCGGGCAAGCCAGCGGCGCGGCTCGCGTATCTCGAGCAGCAAATGCTCGGGAGCATAAGCATTGGCGATCTCGAATGCGCTTTCGAGCGAGTCGGCGATCAACAGCCGCATGTGCTCGAGGGACTGCGCCAAAATGTCGGCGCGCGACAGGGCGGTCATCTGGCGCCGCACCTGTTCCGCGACCGCCTCGGCTTGGGCGAACGAGGTGGTAATCAGCAGCGACTGTGCGTCAGGAGAGTGTTCGGCCTGCGCCAGTAAATCGGCGGCGATGAAATCCGCACGCGCCGAGTCGTCGGCAATCACCATT
The DNA here is from genome assembly GCA_040004115.1 of Gammaproteobacteria bacterium. GTDB lineage: Bacteria > Pseudomonadota > Gammaproteobacteria > Steroidobacterales > Steroidobacteraceae > Bog-1198. Next base: position 88,577 of record JBDUBO010000001.1, read on the forward strand.
ACTTCGGTCGGGCCGGCCGGAAGATCGGCGGCGGCGCCCGCGGCGTCCTGCGCGACCAGCAGTTTGGCGGCAGTAACAAAGGCGTTGCCCGGTCCGAAGATCTTGTCGCACTTCGGAACGGTGGCGGTGCCGTAGGCCATGGCGGCAATGGCCTGCGCGCCGCCGACCTTGAATACTTGATCGATTGCGGACCTGCGCGCGGCCACCAGCACCGCGGGATCCGCGGCGCCATCGCGGTTGGGGGGGGTGCACATCACCCGCACCGGGCAGGCTGCGATGCCGGCAGGCACGGCGAGCATGATGGCGGTGGAGGGCAGCGGGGCTACACCCGCGGGCACATACAGCCCCACGGCTCGGACCGGAACGCTGAAGCGTTCGCACACCACGCCCGGTGCGGTTTCCACGCGCAGCGGCGTCGGCCGCTGCGCTGCGTGAAATTGACGCACGGTGGCAATTGCCCGCTCTATGGCGGCAGTCTGCCCGGCATCGAGGCATCGCTCGGCGGCGGCAAATTCCTGAGCCGTCACCTGAAGTGAGGCAGGACGCACGGCATCGAATTTTTCGGTCAGCGCGGCAAGCGCGGCGTCACCGTCGCGGCGCACCGCGTCGATGATGGCCTGCGCGGCGTGCTGCGTGGCCGCGGCCTGGCGCTGGGCCGGACGGCGCAGTGCCTGTTCGCGCTGTGCCGCGGAAAGGGAGTTCCAGTCCAGAATGAGCATGGAGTCAGTCTCGGACCTCAGGCCAGCATCTTCTCGACGGGGAGAACCAGTACGGAAGTGGCGCCGACGCCCTTCAGTTCTTCGAGCGTCTCCCAGAAGACATTCTCGCGGCACACCGCGTGCACCGCCACCCGGTCGCCGCGGCCGTCCAGCGGAATTACAGTGGGCGACTCGCTGCCTGGCAATAGCTTCGCGATGGCGGCGAGCGCGGAGCGGGGCGCATGCAGCATGATGTACTTGCTGCCCTTGACTTGTTCGACGCCGTCGATGCGCATCAGCAGGCGGCGCGTCCATTCCTGCTTTTCCGGAGGAATCGGCACCGGCGTGCGGATCAGCACGGCTTGGCTGTCGAGCACCGTCTCGGCCTGGCGCAGGTGATTGGCCGCCAGCGTCGAGCCGGTCGACACCAGGTCGCAGATCAAATCCGCGCGGCCCAGGCGCGGCGCGATTTCCACGGAGCCGCTGAGCAGCACGACCTCGGCGCTGATGCCGCGCTCCGCCAGAAAGCGTGCCAGGATGTGCGGATAGGTCGTCGCAATGCGCTTGCCCTGCAGCGATTGCGCGCCGCGATACTCGAATCCGTCCGGCACCGCGATGCACAGCTTGCAGCGACCGAAGTCCAGCAATTGCACCGTCTCGAACAGCGGTGCGAGCGCGCGCGCGGCAAATGCCAGGCGCTTCTCCTCGACCACGTTCAGGCCCACCAATCCCAAGTCGCACACGTCTTCCTGCACCAGGTCCGGTATGTCGTCGTCGCGCACGAACAGCACGTCGAGCGGCATGTTCTCGCCATAGCACATCAGCTGATCCTTGCCGCGGCTGTATTTGAGCCCGCAGCGCGACAACAGATCCAGCGAACTATCGGTGAGCCGACCGCTTTTTTGCACGGCGATCCGCAGCCGCATCGGATCGGGGGAGTTGGGGCTGTCAGGCATTGAGCTTCAACCGTTCGGTGACCGCGCGGTAGCCGCCGTTGCCGGCAGTAAGATAGCGCGCGACACGCCCTATGGTGGTGACGCTCACTCCGGTTTGCTTGTGGATCTCGCGATACGGCAGGCCGCGCTCCAGCAGTTCGACTACGGCCCAGCGGTCCGCCATGGCCTGCATCTCGGCCGGCGTGCATAGATCGCGGAAGAAGCTGCGGCACTCATCGACGCTGCGCAATGCCAGTATCGCTGCGCACAGCGCGCGTTCGTGCTGCTGCTCCTGCCGCACTGTGACCGGGCGGTTGGTTTTCATGACATGCGCTACTTGTGTGAATGTATTAATGTGCTAGTACATTAATGCATTGACAGAGCCGGTGCAAGACCGATGCGCAATTTTCCTTGACGCAAACTTTGGGAGTGCCTAAAATTCGCACGGCTTATCTAGACCGGCTGAGGGAAAGGCCCTTAGAAGCCGGGGCAACCACCGCAGATTCATTTGGGAATTTGTTGGAACGGTGCCAACTCCTGCGGAATCGAGCTTGTGGCTCGGCTCCGGTAGATGGGCGGCGAATCGTTCTCGATTCGCGTTGCAATGGCTAACAGCGCCGGCGCTACAGGGGTTATGTAAACCTCTAGGAGCTTTGAGCGGATCGTGGCCGATAAATCTTGCATTCTCAGCGACCGGACCTTGAGTTTGGCGCAGCCCTTTACCTTGCACCACGGCGACGTCCTGCCTGACGCCAAGGTCGGCTTCCGGCTGGAAGGACCGGAGGATGCGCCCGTGATTGCGGTCTTGGGCGGCATGTCGGCGCATCGAATGGTGGCGGGAGGCGAGGGGTGGTGGCCGGAAATCGTCGGTCCCGGCCTCGGTGTGGACACCTGCAGTTACCGCGTTCTGGGCATCGACTACCTCGGAGGTTACGGCCAGAGCTCGACGCCGGAGATCGGAGCCAAATTTCCCCCGTTGAGTTCCTACGATCAGGCCGCTGCGCTCTGCGCCGTGGTACGGCATCTTGGATTGACGTCGCTGCATGCCATCGTCGGCGCTTCATACGGGGGAATGGTGGCGTTGTGTTTCGCCGAGCGCTACGCCGCGCTGGTGCGGCACATCGTGGTGTTGAGCGCCGCCGACAATACTCAGGTGCTGTCGACCGCCTGGCGCAGCGTGCAGCGTCAGATCGTGCGCGAGGCGATCGCACGCGGCGACGGCCCCGCCGGACTTAAGCTTGCGCGCGCGCTGGCCATGGCCACTTACCGCAGCGCCGTGGAATTTCAGCTGCGCTTCGGCGCCGAGCCCAAACGCAATGAAGATCGATTTATATTTCCGGTCGAGAATTACCTGTTCTCGCGCGGCGATGCCTATGTGCAAAAATATCGCGCAGAGTCGTTTCTGGCGCTGAGCGAGTCCATCGATCTGCATCGGATGGACGCCACCCAAGTGCACACCCCGGCGACGCTGATAGCGGTGCGCGAGGATCAATTGGTGCCGTTCGCCGACATGCAGGCTCTCTCGGCACGCCTCAATGGTCCGCGACAGCTCATCGAAATCAATTCCATATTCGGCCATGACGCCTTCCTGAAGGAAGGCGCTGCCCTCACTCCCATCATTAAACTAGCCCTCGCGGAGAAAACGACATGAGCAGCATCCCCACCCCGAAGAAGAAAGCTGCGGCAACGAGGTCCGTGCGTGCGGGGCTCGACACGGATGCGCAGCACGGCTCCGTGGTGCCGCCGATTTATCTGTCCACGAATTTCGCTTTCGAGAAATACGGCAAGCCGCGCAAGTACGACTACACCCGCTCAGGCAATCCGACCCGTGATCAACTGGCCGGCGCTCTGGCGGATCTGGAAGGTGGCGCCGGTGCGGTGGTGACCTGCACGGGGCTGTCCGCCATTACCGTTATCCTGGCCACTCTGCCGGGCGGTGCGCGTGTCATCGCTCCGCACGACTGCTACGGCGGAACCTACCGGCTGCTGGCAACCATGCACAAGCAAGCAAAGCTGGTGGTGGATTTCGTCGATCAGGGCGATGCGGCGGCATTGCACAAGGCGCTTGAGGCGGGCGCGGCCTTGGTGTGGATTGAAACCCCGAGCAATCCTCTGTTGCGTGTGGTCGACATCCGCGCGATTGCCGATGCGGCACATGCGGCACATGCGCTGGTGGCGGTCGACAATACGTTCTTATCTCCGCTTTGGCAGCAGCCGCTGGCGCTGGGTGCGGATCTTGTCATGCATTCCACCACCAAGTACTTGAACGGGCACAGCGATGTAGTCGGCGGCGCCGTGGTCTCGGCCAGCAAGGAACTGCATCAGAATCTTGCCTGGTGGGCCAACGCCATCGGCGTCACCGGCGCGCCTTTCGACAGCTTCATGACCTTGCGCGGCGTGCGCACGCTGCATGCGCGCATGCGCGTGCACGCTGAGAATGCCGCCGCGATCGTAGATTCTTTGAGCAAGCACCCCGCAGTGGCGCGCGTCTACTATCCCGGGCTGCCAGGACATCCCGGACATGAGATTGCCAGGCGGCAGCAGCAGAGCTTCGGCGCCATGTTGAGCTTCGAACTGGCCGGAGGCGAGCCCGCGGTCGAGGCCTTCCTTGCCGGACTCGAGTGCTTCACTCTCGCCGAGTCGCTGGGCGGTGTGGAGAGCCTGATCTCGCATCCGGTGAGCATGACTCATGCCGGCATGGAGGAATCGGCGCGGTTGCGCGCCGGCATCGGCGCCGGATTGCTGCGCGTATCCGTGGGAATCGAAGATCCTGCGGATCTGCTCGCGGACCTCGTTGCGGGTCTGGAGCGGGCGGCTAAAGCTGTGCCAGCACCGCATCGCCGGCGGCACGCGTCGTAACCGGGATCCGCGCCGCCACGCCGCCACGCTCGCCTGCGGAAACGAGGTCAGCCGGCAGAGCGCCGCAATCGATGGCCCGCGAGACCGCGGCTTCTAAGGCGCGCGCCTCGCTTTCCGACCGCAGCGAATAGCGCAGCAGCATGGCCGCGCTCAAGATGGCGGCGTAGGGATTGGCGATCCCGCGGCCGGCGATATCGGGCGCGGATCCATGGATGGGTTCGAACAGGCCGCCGCGTTCGCCGGCGCCCAGCGAGGCGGACGGCAGCAGACCCAGCGAGCCCGCCAGCATGGAAGCCTCGTCGGTGAGAATGTCACCGAACATATTTTCGGTCACGATGACGTCGAAGTCGCGCGGCCGCTTGATGAGATGCATGGCAGCCGCATCGACCAACATGTGCTCGACCTGCACGTCGGGAAACTCGGCCGGCATGATCCGCTCGACCACCGAACGCCACAGGCGCGAGGTCTCGAGCACATTGGCCTTGTCGATGGAACATAACTGGCGGCGGCGGCCCTGCGCCAGCCGTGCCGCGAGACGCACCACGCGTTCGATTTCTGCCACTGTATAGCGGCAGACATCGACGGCCTCGGTCGCCGTACGGGTCTTCTCGCCGAAGTAAATCCCGCCCGTCAGCTCGCGCACCACCATGATGTCCACGCCGTGCAGCAATTCCGCCTTGATGGGCGAGGCGTCGAGCAAGGCGGGGTGCGGCACCACCGGCCGCAGATTGGCAAACAGCCCCAAAGCTTTGCGTAACTTCAGCAGACCTTCCTCGGGCCGAACTTTCGCATCGGGGGCCGACCATTTCGGACCGCCCACGGCGCCCAGCAGGATGGCATCCGCACGTTGCGCCAGCGACAGTGTTGCCGCCGGCAACGGCTCGCCGGTGGCATCGATGGCGGCGCCACCTAACAGCGCGTACTGGAATTCAAAGGTGTGGCCGAATCGCACCGCCACGCGATCGAGGGTGCGCACAGCTTCGGCTGTGACTTCGCCGCCGATGCCGTCGCCGGCAAGCACTGCGATCAGCGCCTTCACCGCATCGCGCCTGCCGACTTCACCACGCGCGCGCCGCCTCGTAGCGCTTGGTGTCGGCGAGCCGGCTCTGCAAGTAGCCGAGTTCATCGATGCCGTTCAAGAGACAATGCCGCGCAAAGGCTTCCAAGGGAAACGTGACCGATACGCCCGTAGGCAGCGTCAGCCGGCTGCTCTCAAGATCGATGTCGATGTCGGCGCCGGGGTGGTCCAGCAGCCAGCGCGACGTCGCGTCGTCCACGACGATGGGCAGCAGCCCGTTCTTCAGTGAGTTGCCGCGAAAAATGTCGGCGATCTCGGTGCTGATCACGGCGCAGAATCCGAAATCCAGCAGCGCCCAGGGCGCATGCTCGCGGGATGATCCGCAGCCAAAATTTCGGCCCGCCACCAGCACTCGCGCGCCGCTCGCCTCGGGGCGGTTCAGCACAAAGTCAGGATTCGGCGTGCCGTCGGGGCGATAACGCCAATCGGCGAACAATTGCCGGCCCAGCCCTTCCTTGGTGGTCGTAGTCAAAAATCTCGCCGGGATGATCTGATCCGTATCGATATTGCTCGATGCGATGACCACAGTCTTGGAATGAATGCGATTCACGGGATCCACTACGACATCTCCCGTTCCACTACAGCATTCCCCGCGGATCGGTGATGCGGCCCTGCACCGCGCTGGCCGCCGCCGTGAAGGGACTGACCAGCAAGGTTCGTGCGCCGACGCCTTGACGGCCCTCGAAATTTCGGTTGCTGGTGCTGATGGAATACTGGCCGGCGTCGACCGTGTCGCCGTTCATTCCCAAACACATCGAGCAGCCGGATTCGCGCCACTCGGCGCCCGCCGCCTTGAATATGTCCGCATAGCCGGCTGCCTCCGCTTGGCGCTTGATGTCCTGCGAGCCCGGGACGATGAGCAGGCGCACCCCAGCCGCCACCTTCCGGCCTTTGAGTATGTGCGCGGCGGCCTTGAGGTCTTCGAGCCGGCCATTGGTGCAGCTGCCGATGAACACCACATCGACGCGCTTGCCGAGCATGGCATCGCCGCACTGAAAACCCATGTAGCGTAGAGCCTTGTCGAACGCCTCATCGCCCACGGTGTTTGGAATTGCCGACCCGATGGGCAGCACCATGCCGGGGTTGGTACCGTAGGTAATCATCGGCTCCAACGCGGACGCATCGATATCCACGGACGCATCGAAGGCGGCGCCCGGATCCGTCACGAAGGTTCGCCAACGCGCCACGGCCGCATCCCAAGCAGCGCCCTTGGGCGAGCGCGGCTTGTCCTTGAGATAGGCGAAGGTGGTGTCGTCGGGCGCAATCATTCCGGCGCGAGCACCGGCCTCGATGGACATGTTGCAAACCGTCATGCGCTCATCCATGGACAGTGCGCGGATCGCCGCGCCGCGATATTCGAGCACATGACCGGTGCCGCCGGAGACACCGATTTTGCCGATCACCGCCAGGATCAAATCCTTGGCGGTCACGCCCGGGCGCAGCCGGCCCTCGACATTCACCGCAAAGGTTTTCGGCCTGCGCTGCAACAGGGTTTGGGTCGCGAACACATGGCCGACTTCGGTGGTGCCGATGCCGAAGGCCAGTGCGCCGAACGCGCCGTGAGTGCTGGTGTGGCTGTCGCCGCAAACGATGGTCATTCCCGGTTGGGTGGCCCCCAATTCCGGACTGATGACGTGCACGATGCCGCGTCGCGCGTCGCGCATGCCGAATAGTTCGATGCCGAACTCGGCTGCATTTTGCTCGAGCTGGTGCACCTGCCGGGCGGCCGCATCCACCTTGATCGGCACATTGCCGAATACCTGCTCGCTGCTGGTGGGCGTGGAGTGATCCATGGTGGCCAAGGTGCGCTCGGGACGCCGCACCGGCAGGCCCAAACGCTTTAGGGTGCTGAATGCCTGCGGCGAGGTCACCTCGTGAATGAGGTGCAAATCGACGTACAGCACGGCCGGGGTAGCCGCAGTTTCTGCCACGACTTCATGTGCCGACCAAACCTTGTCGAACAGGGTGGGCATGGGTCGCGGGCGTCAGGCCTTCCCCGCTTCCAACCAGGGCATCCGGGCTCGCAGCTGGGCGCCGACCTTCTCGATGGAGTGCGTCAGATCCGCTTTCAGGAGCTTCGAATACTTGCGCCGGCCGCCTTTGTTCTCCGCGATCCATTGGCGCGCAAATTTGCCCTGCTGAATCTCGGTCAAAATCTTGCGCATTTCCTTCTTGGTGGCCTTGTTGACGATGCGCGGTCCGCGGGTCAGATCGCCGTACTTGGCCGTTTCGCTGATGAAGCGATGCATCTTGGTGATGCCGCCCTCGTGCAGCAGGTCGACGATCAGCTTCAACTCATGCAGACATTCATAGTAGGCGACCGCGGGCTGGTAACCGGCCTCGACCAGAGTCTCATAGCCTTTCACCACCAACTCCGTGGCGCCGCCGCAGAGCACGGCCTGCTCGCCGAACAGATCCGTCTCAGTCTCCTCGGCAAAGGTGGTCTCCAGGACACCGCCGCGCGTCCCGCCGATGCCGTCCGCATAAGCAAGCGCTTTGGCCTTGGCATGCTTGGAAGTATTTTGCGACACCGCAATCAGGCAGGGTACGCCGCGGCCTTGCTGGTACTGACGCCGCACCAGATCTCCGGGGCCCTTCGGCGCGATCAGCACCACGTCCAGATCCTTGCGCGGCTTGATCTGCTTGAAATGAATATTGAAGCCGTGCGCAAATAAAAGTGTGGCGCCCTTTTCGAACACGCCCTTGATCTCGGCGTACAGAGATTTTTGGGTGAGGTCGGGCACCAGCATCGACACCAGCTGCGCGCCTTTGACGGCCGCCGCCGGCTCCATGACCTTCAAGCCGTCTTTTTTGGCTTTCTTCCAGCTGTCGCCTTTGCGGACACCAACCACCACGTCGTAGCCGCTGTCGTGCAGATTGAGCGCGTGCGCGCGGCCCTGACTGCCGTAGCCCAAGATAGCGATTCGTGCGCCGCGCAGCGCTTTCTTGTCGACGTCTTTTTGCGAATACAAACGCATGAAAATCTCCTGTAACCTAAAATCCATACCGGCAAAATGCAAGACCCCGCCTTCGGACTTTTAGCCTCAAGCGGGGTCTTTAGGGGTTTCGCGGTAGGCCTGTTAATCAGCCGTAAATAGCACCACAGAATCTCTTATGATGCAAGACATTCCCATGTTGGTTGCGGCTTCGTGAGGACGCATTGATATGACCGTCGAGAGCAAGGTTTCGCTGCCGCTGTGGCTGCTGTACGAAAACGAAATCGAGGCCTGGCGTGCGGTGCAATCGCCGGCGGTCGCGCGCTGGCTGGCTGAGCAAAACTTCAGGGGTGAGAAGCATCGCGTCGTGCTGCTGCCGGATCCCACCGGCGGCATCGGGATGGCCGTGGGCGGCTTGGGCAGGCTGCAGGGGGAACTATCGCTGTGGCATGCGGCCGGCATCGCTGAACGGCTGCCGCCTCGCCGCTTTCGTTTGATGCAGGAGTTCACGGCCGAAGAAGCCACACAACTGTGTCTGGGGTTTGCCTATGGCGCGTATCGATTCGATCGCTATCGCGGGGTCAAGTGCGAGGCGGCGAGCGTGGCGGCGCCGCCGAACGCCGACGCGCAATTCATTGCGCTTGCCGCGGAGTCGCTGCGCATGGCCCGCGATTGGATCAATACGCCGGCGGGCGACTTGGGTCCCGTCGAGTTTGCCGCAGCCGCGCGCCGGCTTGCCGAGCGCCACGAGGCCGTCTATCAAGAATGGGTGGGCGAAGCCTTGCTCGCGGCAAATTTTCCCGCCATTCATGCGGTGGGGCGCGCCAGCGCCGCTGCGCCGCGGCTGGTGGACCTGCGTTGGGCGCCGCCGGTCGCCGGCGAATCCTATCCACGACTGACCTTGGTGGGCAAGGGCGTCTGCTTCGACAGCGGAGGTCTCGACATCAAGCCGGGCTCCGGCATGGCGCTCATGAAAAAGGATATGGGCGGCGCTGCCGTCGCGCTGGCGCTTGCCCATATGCTCATGAGCGTCAAGCTTCGCGTGCAGCTTCGAGTGCTGGTGCCCATGGTGGAAAATTCCATCAGCGGCAATGCCTATCGGCCCGGCGACGTGCTGAGCACGCGCAAGGGTCTCTGCGTCGAGGTCGGCAACACGGATGCCGAAGGCAGGCTGGTGTTGTGCGATGCGCTGGCATTGGCCGATACGGAGCATCCGGATTTGATCATCGACTTTGCGACCTTGACCGGCGCGGCGCGGGTGGCCTTGGGTCCGGAGTTACCGGCATTGTTCGGCAATGACGAGGCGATGGTGCAAGATCTGGCGCGAGAGGCGGCCACCGAACACGACCCGCTCTGGCCCATGCCTCTTTGGCTGGGATACGAGGATGAACTTGCCAGCAAGATCGCGGATCTGAACAACGTCGCCTCATCAACCTTCGCCGGAGCCATCTTCGGCGCCTTGTTTCTGAAGCGCTTCGTGAGCGAGTCTACGCCCTGGATGCACATCGATTTATACGGCTGGAATTCCAAGGACCGACCCGGCCGCGGCGTCGGCGCCGAGGCCCAGGGCGTGCGCGGCGTTTATCGATACTTGGTGAAGCGCTATGGCACGGTTTAGTGCCGTCCTTGAGTTACCGCCGCCACCACGCGCTCGGGCGTTGCGCGGTGGCAACGCGGATGTTTATGCTGCGCTCCCGCTTCATTCAATTGCTGTTCGTCGAACGTAGGTCCCATGTCCAAAACGCCAAAGTCCGTCGATACCCGTCACTACTCACGCATCGTGGTCGACGGCGTGAAGCAGGCGCCCAGCCGCGCCATGCTGCGTGCCGTCGGATTCGGCGACGGCGATTTCCAGAAGCCGCAGGTGGGTATCGCATCGACCTGGAGCAATTTGACGCCCTGCAATGTGCACATCGACGAACTGGCAAGGCTGGCCGCAGCGGGCGCGGAAGCGGCGGGGGCCAAGGCGATCACCTTCAATACCATCACCGTATCCGACGGCATTTCCATGGGGACCCCTGGAATGCGTTACTCGCTGGTGTCGCGCGAAGTTATAGCCGACTCCATTGAAACCGTGGTCGGCGCCCAAGGCTTCGACGGGGTGGTTGCGATCGGCGGCTGCGACAAGAACATACCCGGGTGCCTGATGGCGCTGGTACGCCTCGACCGCCCTGCGGTCTTCGTCTACGGCGGCACGATTCGGCCCGGAACCGATAATCGCGACATCATCTCGGTGTTTGAAGCGGTTGGCGGGTACGCCAAGGGCACGGTCACTGAGCAGCAGCTCAATTTCGTCGAGCGCACCTCGATTCCGGGACCCGGGTCCTGCGCCGGCATGTATACCGCCAACACCATGGCGTCCGCCGCTGAAGCGCTCGGTATGAGTCTGCCGAACAGTTCGGCGCAAGAGGCGGTATCCGGGCAAAAGCGGGACGATTGCTCACGAGCCGGCGCCGCTGTCGTCAATTTGATCAAGTTGGGGCTTACCCCGCGAGATATCGTTACGCGGCGTGCATTCGAAAATGCCATCACGGTAGTCATCGCGCTCGGCGGATCGACGAATGCGGTGCTGCACTTGATGGCCATGGCCTCGACGGCCAATGTCAAACTCGCGCTCGACGACTTCACGCGAATCGGCAAGCGCGTCCCCGTCATGGCGGACCTGCGTCCGAGCGGCCGTTATTCGATGTCCGAACTGGTGGCCATCGGCGGAATACAACCATTAATGAAGACTCTGCTGGACGCAGGCTTGCTGCACGGCGATTGCATGACGGTTACCGGCGCCACGCTGGCGGAGAATCTGCGCGACGTGGCCCCCTATCCGGCAGGTCAATCCATTGTCCGGCCCCTGAGCGATCCCATAAAAAAGGACAGTCACTTGGTGGTCATGTACGGCAACCTCGCCCCGCAAGGTGCCGTTGCAAAAATTACCGGTAAGGAGGGGCTGCTGTTCGAAGGCAAGGCGCGGGTGTTCAATTCGGAGGAAAGCGCATTACAGGGAATTCTGGGCGGCAAGGTGAAGGCAGGCGATGTAGTGGTCATACGCTACGAAGGTCCGAGAGGCGGCCCCGGCATGCGTGAAATGCTGAGTCCGACCAGCGCCATCATGGGCAAGGGGCTTGGACAGGAAGTCGCTTTGATCACCGACGGGCGGTTTTCCGGCGGCAGCCACGGTTTCGTCGTCGGGCATATATCGCCGGAAGCGGCTCTCGGCGGCCCGCTGGCCTTGGTTAAGTCGGGCGATGGCATCACGATTGACGCGCAGCGTCGTGAAATCACCTTGCACGTCGCTGCGGCGGAATTGAAGCGACGGCGTAAATCTTGGGTGCCGCCTAAACCCTATGCCCGCCGTGGTGCGTTAGCAAAGTATGCGAGACAGGTTAGCAGCGCATCATTGGGCGCGGTCACCGATCTGGACCCGGTTGAGTTGCACGGTACGAAGCCATCGTAGCGCGTGCTCGAACGGTGATTCTTTGGGCGATGTGGCGCTTGCAGTTCAGGCGCGATGTGTGTCAGGCTCATTACTCGCCGATAGGAACGAAGCGACGCTGCTAAATGAAGTGTGGCTTTGATATATGCTACAGGCGCAATGCAAGCGCGACGGCGCACCGGCGCGTCGGCCAAAGGGTGAATCGATTCAGGGGTAGGGTCGCATTGACTTATGTATAAATACGAAGAGCCATCGTTGTTTTCCGGCAGGCGCGGCGCCGCATTCATTGCCGTCATCATTCTTCACGTCGGCATCGTCTGGGCGTTTTATGTAGGGCTTGCGGGTAAACTGATTCAGACGATCATTCCGCCGGTCGAAATCGCGCAGATCGACAAGCAGAAGGAAGTCGACAAGCCGCCGCCACCGCCGCCCAAGCTTGAAGAAATCAAGCCCTATGTGCCGCCGCCGGAATTCGTCGACATCCAGGCCCCGTTGGTCGAGACCACGGCCATCACTCAGACCACCCAGGTGAATCGACCGCCGCCGCCGGTTGCGGTAGCCGCGCCGCCCCGTCCGGGCACTTCGATCAAAATGGATCCGAGGCACCCGCTGAAAATCGGCGAAGATTATTATCCCGATGCGTCCAAGCGGGCCAATGAAGAGGGCCGCTGCATCGTGCTGATGACGGTTTCCGCGGACGGCAAGATCACCAATGAATCCATTCAAACGAGTTCCGGCTTCCCGCGCCTGGACGAAGCGTGTTTGAAAGGTGTGCACGGCCAGCGCATGCTGCCGGCAACCGAAGATGGTAAGCCGGTGGAAAAAACGGTATCTATTCCAATAGTCTGGAAGCTCACGGGCAAGTAGCCGACGAAGATTCGAAGTTCATTTTCATAACCATTATTAAGCACTTCTAAGTAGAGGGAATCGGTCAATGCAAGAGACAGCTATTGAAAACCCATATGGCCTTGGTGCCCTGATCCAGAATGGCGACATCATCGCCAGGTCAATCCTTGTCATCTTGCTGATCATGTCGCTCCTGACATGGTTCATCATGATCACGAAGTTTTTCGATCAACGCCGGCAGCGCAAACAGGCGATAGCGGCGGAGAAGGAATTTTGGAGCTCCACCAGCCTGACCGATGCGATCAGCAAACTTAAGGGCACCTCCAATCCGTTTCGGGCTCTGGCGGAAACCGGCAAGCAGGCGTACGAGTATCACGAGACCAATAAGACCCGACTATCCGGGGCCATCGGCACCAGCGAGTGGATCACCGAGTCGCTGCAGCGAACTGCCGATACGGTGGTCAGCCGCATGCAGTCAGGATTGCCGGTGCTGGCATCGGTCGGTGCCACGGCGCCGTTCGTCGGCCTTCTGGGTACGGTCATCGGCATTTACCACGCACTCATCGCCATCGGTGTGGCGGGTCAGGCGTCCATCGACAAGGTGGCAGGTCCCGTCGGCGAGGCATTGATCATGACCGCGATCGGTCTGGCCGTCGCGGTGCCCGCGGTGTTGGGCTACAACATCCTGTTGCGCCGCAATAAGGGTGTGCAGGAAATGGTCAGCCATTTCACGCATGAACTGCACGCCTACTTAATCGCGGGCGCCAAGATGGGATTGGGCATGGAAGCCAAGCCGGCGCCGGGGATTGCCAAGCCAGCGCCCGCGGCCGCCCGCTAGGAGCTCATAGTCCATGGCGATTAATTTCGGTGGTGAAGAAGCCGAAGCGATGTCGGACATCAACGTCACGCCCCTCGTGGACGTGATGTTGGTGCTCCTGATCATTTTCATCATAACGATCCGGGTCATCATTCAGCAGGTGCAGCTGGATCTGCCGAAGGCTACCAATCTGCCGACGCAGACCAAGCCGGAAAACATCACGATTGCCATCGACAAGCAGGGGGACATCTATTGGAACACCAAGAAGTTGTCGGGCCAGGATGAACTGAAATCGCAGCTGCGCGGCATTGTTCGCGTGGAGCCCCAGCCGGAGGTGCACATTCGCGGTGATGCCAACGTTCGCTATCAGTTCGTGGGTCAGGTCCTTGTGCTAACCCAGCAGATCGGAATCCGCAAAGTGGCGTTCATCACCACCCCGGATCACTTCGGTCCCGGAACCTAAGGAGAACCAAGCATGGCCATGAATGTAGGCGGAGGGGGCGAAGGCCAGTCGTACTCCGATATCAACATGACGCCGTTGATCGACGTCATGTTGGTGCTCCTGATCATTTTCATCATTACCATCCCCAGCATGACGCATGCGGTGAAGATCGATAATCCGCTGCCACCGCCGCCGAACTTCGTGCCACCGCCGCCGCCCGAGGTGATCGATTTGACCATCGATTTCGACGGTACGCTGTTGTGGAATAAGTCGCCGGTGGACCGCGCCACGCTGCAGGGCTACATCGGCCAGGAAGCGGCCAAGTCGCCGCAGCCGGAAGTGCATATTTCGGTCGACAAATTTGCCAAGTACGAAATCGTGGCGCAAACCTTGGCGGACTTGCAGCACCGCGGTTTGAAGAAGATAGGATTCGTCAACAACGATTATTTCTGATCAGGCATCGTCTAGAGGGTATTACGGCGCGTCAGTCCCCGAACTGGGGTTGTCGCGCCGTTTGTTTGACCAGAGGCGAGATGTTCAAGACTTGTACGTAGCGAGGTCTGGTAATGATTCATTCGATACATGATGTTGTCCGCATACCGGCGAAATTCCGGACCGGCTTGGTGAGCTTCGGGCTGGCGATTGCGCTCGCCTGCTTCGGGCTCAGTTCACAGGCGGTGTTCTCGGCCGAAAAGGATAAGGGCCAGCAAATCAGTCGGGTGATTGCCAAGGAAATGACGGCCGCACAGAAGGCACTGCAAGCCAGTCAATGGGCCGAGGCGCTCAAGAATCTGGAAGCGGCGGAGACCAAATCCGGATTGACGCCTTTCGACCAGAAGACCATTCATTACTTCAAGGGCTTTGCCAATATCAAGCTGAACAACTTGAAGGCCGCCCAGGGGGAATTGGAGAAGGCACTTGCCAGCGGAGCGGCCACCGCGGAGGAGAAGACTCAGTACACACGTACCCTGTTCGGCATCGCGGCGAGCACCAGCCAGTTCCAAAAGACCATCGACTACGGCAAGGACATGGCGGACGGCGGTTCCGCGACCCCCAATGATCTCGCCATCATTGCGCAGAGTTACTATCAGCTGAAGGATTGCAAGAGTTCCGGCGTTTGGGTGGACAAGGCCGTTGCCGCCAGCCGCAAGGCCGGAGAGACGCCCAAGGAGAATCTGTTCCTGTTCAAGTTGCAATGTGCCTCGGATGCGAGCGACAACGCCGCCATGATCCCGGTGTTGAGCGAATTGATTCGCCTGAACAACAAGGCCACGTATTGGAACACGCTGTTGCGCATTGAGCGTCAGGATGAGCGCGACGATCGCAATCTGCTGATGCTGTATCGGCTCATGTACGACACGAATGCCATGACCGTAGGCAGCGATTACATTGAAATGTCGCAGCTGCTGGGCGATGCGGCTCTGCCGGGAGAGGCCCAAACGGTGCTCGAAAAGGCCATGAGTGGCGGGCTCATTGCCGATAACCAGAAGGAGCGCACCAATCGCCTGCTGGCCTCATTCAAGACCCGCGGCGAGGCAGATAAGAAGGGTTTGGCGCAGTTAGATGCCGAGGCCACCAAGAATCCCGCGGGCGAGCTCGACGTCAAGTTGGGTGAGGTCTATTACGGGTCCGGCGATTATCAAGGAGCCGTGAGGGCCATCAACCGCGGCATCGGGAAAGGTCAGGTCAAGCACCTGGACGAAGCCTATGTGTACCTCGGCCGCTCCCAGGTCGCTCTGAAGAATATGGCGGACGCCAAGAAGGCCTTTGCCGGGCTTAAGAACGTACCAAACGAGAGTCCGCGTGTACTCAAGATGTGGGACCTGTACGCTGAGACGCTGGGTCGTTAATCGGATCGAGGGAGAGCTGCAATGACCATCAAAGTTGGCGACAAGATGCCCGAGGGTTCGTTTACCCGTATGACCGGGGACGGACCGCAGAAGATCACCACAGATCAGCTGTTTGCCGGCAAGACGGTGGTGCTGTTTTCGGTTCCTGGAGCTTTCACACCCACCTGTGATGCCAAGCACTTACCGGGTTTTGTTGAACTAGCAGATCAATTCAAGGCCAAGGGTGTGGACAGCATCGCCTGCACGGCCGTCAACGATGTGTTCGTCATGAACGCCTGGGGTAAGAGCGGCGGCGTTGGCGACAAGATCCTGATGCTGGCGGATGGCAATGGTGCCTATGCAAAAGCCCTGGGTCTCGAACTCGACGCGACGAAGTTTGGGATGGGGGTTCGCGGCCAGCGATTTGCCCTGATCGTCAAGAATGGCGTCGCTACTCAGGTCAACATCGAAGGGCCGGGCGAGTTCAAGGTCTCGGCGGCCGATTTCCTGCTCAAGCAGCTCTAGCCGGCTGCCGGGCCCTTTGCTCGCTCTGCGGACGTCGCCGCAGTCATTCGGCGTCGCCGAAGCCGAACGCATCGCGCGGCAGCTCTATGGGCTCGCCGTTTCGGTCAGCATTCTGCCCGGCGAGCGGGACTCGAATTTCCGACTGCGCACCGCGGAGGTGCCCCGCGGCCAGCCGGGCGAGACCCATGAGTACGTGCTCAAGATTCAGGACGTCGCCATCGACGCCGACAGCAACCACTGCCTGGTATCCGTTCTCGACCACCTGGCTGAGCAGGATCCGGGCTTGCCGGTGCCGCGACTATTTCCCACGCTGCGCGGAGAGGGGGTGGGGCGTTTCAGCCGGGATGGCATCGACTACGCTACCTGCCTGTTAAGTTTTCTTCCCGGACGTCTTCTCGCGGGGACTTCGCCGGGCGCGGCCCTGCTGCAGAACACGGGCGCCGCTCTGGCGCGAGTCGACCGCGCCCTGCAGGGATTCTTCCATCCATCCCTGACGCGGCGCCTGGCGTGGGACGTTCGGAGCCTTGGCGAGCTTGCGGAATTCAGTGCCGCCATCGAGTCGCTCGCACTTCGTGAAATGGTTGAGAAGATTGCCGCTGCCTTCCGCACCTGTCTACCACGGCTGCGCGGCTTGCGCAGTCAGGCCATCCATGGCGATTGCCATGCGGGCAACCTGCTGGTGGATGCCGACGGACAATCGATCTGCGGCATTCTGGATTTTGGCGACATGATTCACGCGCCACGGATCATCGAGCCGGCGGTTGCAATGTCGGAGCTCTTGACCGAAGCGACGACGCCGCTCGACGCAGTGGCCGCCGTGCTGCAGGGCTATGCACAGGGCCAGGCGCTGCAAGCGAACGAGGTGGAATTGCTCTACGACATCGTCGCCGCACGTCATGCCACGACGGTGTTGGTCCATGCCTGGCGGCGACAATACGACCCGCAGGGTGCGCACGTGCTGGATTCGGCCAGCGCCCACGCGGCGCGCTCGCTGTATCAGATGCTGAGCGTGGATCGTCAAGCCTTGAGCCGCGCATGGCATGAGGCGGCAGGAACTTCGAGTACGGCGGCGGTGATTATGGCGGCATCGGCTCATGGGCGCGGGGGCCGAGCTTTTCTACGAGACGCCTTTGCACCTGGTGCGCGGCGCGGGCGTGTGGCTGTACGATGCACAGGGCAGCGCCTACTTGGATGTGTACAACAATGTGCCGCATGTGGGGCACGCGCATCCCACGGTGGTGGCGGCGATCCAAAGGCAGACCGCCATCCTTGCCACGCATACGCGTTACTTGCACGGCAATATTCTGGAATACGCCGAGCAACTCACCGCCAGGCTTCCCGAGCATCTCAATGCCTGCATCTTCGTGAATTCGGGCAGCGAGGCCAATGACGTGGCGTGGCGAATGGCGAAGATGGCTTCTGGGCAGCAGGGCGGCCTGGTCATGGAACATGCCTATCACGGAATTACGGATGCGGTCGCGGCGCTCACCCCCAGCACCGGCCGGCCCCAGGATCCGAGAGTGCTCACGATTGCACCGCCGCCTGCCGAATTGGGGATAGATGACGAGATGGATTCGGCGGCGTTGACTGAAACGATGCAGGACGCGGATCGTTCCATCGCCGGACTTGCCGCCCGTGGCCATGCACCTGCGGCATTTTTCATCGATACGGCCATCACCAGCAGTGGAATTTTCGATCCACCGGCCACATGGGCTGAGGCAGTCAGCGAACGGGTGCGCGCCGCCGGCGGCCTCATCGTTGCCGACGAGGTGCAGTATGGATTGGGCCGTTCCGGCTCGCACTTTTGGGGATTCCAGCGGCGTGGCCTCAATCCCGACATCGTGACCCTTGGCAAACCGGTGGCGAATGGCTATCCCATGGGGGTGGTGATCGCCAACCGCACACTGATCGAAGCCTTTCAAAAGAAGTTCGGATTCTTTTCCACCTTCGGTGGCAACGCGGTGGCCGCCGCCGCAGGGCTCGCCGTGCTCAAGGTGCTCGATGACGAAGAACTGGCGGCGAACGCCTTGAACACCGGCAACTACTTGCGTGCGCAACTCGATGCCGTCGCCGCCCGGCACGAATGCTTGGGCGAGGTGCGCGGCACCGGATTGCTGTTGGGCGTAGAGGTTCGCGGCCACGATCTGCCGGCATCGCAACGCAACTGCAAGCGCATCATCAATGCGCTGGCGTCGGAGTTTCACATCCTCATCGGCTACGAAGGTCCGCACGCCAACATTTTGAAACTACGCCCGCCCATGCCTTTCGCCACGGAGCACGCGGACCTGCTGACAAAGGCAATCGACGCGGCCGCAACGGCCGTCGACAATGCCTAAGGAGGCCTAGCAGTTCCGATGGATACACATGTACGCGAGACCGACACTTGGGTGAAGATGGGCTTTTTCTTGGGTGCCGTTACCAAATCGTGTTGGTGATGGCGGGGGCTAGCCTCCGATCAAACGCTCCAGTTCGGGCACGATCTGGAATAGGTCGCCCACCAGGCCGACGTCGGCCACTTCGAAGATCGGCGCCTCGCCGTCCTTGTTGATGGCCACGATGGTGCGTGCGTCCTTGATGCCCGTCAGATGCTGGATCGCGCCGGAAATGCCGATGGCGATGTAAATGTCCGGCGAAATGATCTTTCCCGTCTGGCCGACCTGCATTTCATTGGGTGCGTATCCGGCGTCGACCGCGGCGCGCGAGGCACCCACGGCCGCGCCGATTTTGTCGGCCAGGCTGAAAAGCAATTTGAAGTTGTCCGCACTGCCGAGCGCGCGGCCGCCGGACACCACGCGCTTGGCGGTTTGCAGATCAGGTCGATCGGTGGAACCGCTCCTCGCCCCGATATAGCGTGTATGCGAGGGCAGGGTGGCCGGTGTACTTTTGGTCTCGATGGCGGCGTTGCCGCCGCCCGCTGCGGCCTGAAAGGACGCGACGCGCACGGTGGCCAGGAGCTTTCGCGCGGGATCCGCTTCCACAGTCACGATGGCATTTCCGGCATAGGTAGGCCGCTTGAATCGATAGGCTCCCTCGACCGCCATCAAGTCGCTGACCTGCGGCACAGCGAGCAAGGCCGCCAGGCGCGGGATCAAGTCCTTGCCGAAGCTCGTCGACGGACCGAAGACATGCGTGTAATCGGCGGCGAGGGCAGCAAGTTGCGGGGCGAAGATCGCGGCGAGCGGATGCTCATTTTCAGGCCGATCCACGCGCAGCACCGATTTCACCCCGGCGATGGCGGCGGCCTGCGCGGCGACAGCGGCAGTATCTGAGCCCAACAGGACCACGGCGATTTCGCCGTCCGGAATCAAACTCGCACAAGCGACGCATTTCGCCGTGGCAGGATTCAGCGTCTTGCCATCGTGTTCGCCGACTACGAGTACCTTGTGCATTAGATCACACCCTTCTTTTTGAGTACTTCAACCAGTTCCGCCACATCCTTGACCATGACGCCCTTCTGGCGCTGCGCCGGCGGCTCGGTTTTCACGGTCTTGAGCAGCACACCCGCACTCACGCCGAGCGCGTCGAGCGACGTCACGTCCAGCGGCTTCTTCTTGGCTTTCATGATGTCCGGTAACTTTACGTAACGCGGTTCGTTCAAGCGCAGATCCACCGTCACCACGGCGGGCAGGTCCACTTCGATGGTCTCTAGTCCGGCATCCACCTCGCGGGTGACCGATGCCGTCGTTCCTGAGATCTCCACCTTCGAGGCATAGGTCGCCTGCGGGCGCTCCCATATTGCCGCCAGCATTTGACCAGTCTGATTCGCATCATCGTCGATGGCCTGCTTGCCCAAGAAGATCAGATCGGGGTTTTCTTTTTTCGCCAAGGCGAGGAAGGTCTGCGCGGCGGTCAGAGGTTCGACCGCGACGTCGGTTTGTACCAAGATGGCGCGATCGGCGCCCATCGCCAGTGCGGTGCGCAGCTGCTGCTGCGTCTCGGCGACGCCGATGCTGACCGCGACAACTTCGATATTCGTGCCGCGCTCTTTGATGCGCAAGGCCTCTTCGAGAGCAATCTCGTCGAACGGGTTGACGCTCATTTTCACGCCGTCGAGCATCACGCCGCTGCCGTCGGGTTTGACGCGGATACGCACGTTGTAATCGACGACGCGCTTGATACAAACCATGATCTTCTGCATATTTTGTCCTCTTCCCAGGCGCTTCGCGCCACTTTTCACGGGGTCGCGGCGACTCCGTCCGGTAGTTTGTAAGATTCGGATTGTTGTTCCGAAAATGATGTGCTGATTTTGGCGGCGCAGCGGCGCAGCTTCGCCAGGAAACGCTCGAGGCCGCTTTTCAGCGGCACTGCTGAAGCCACGAAACGCACCGTGAGGCTGGCCAACACCCGATCGCCGAGCAGAATGGGGGTGCTCAAAGCAACCTGTTCCATCAATCGGCGCGTGCGCGTCACTGTCGCGTATCCGGCGGAGTGGCGTTGAATCGCCAGCGGACTGCTGTGATCGGTGGATTCGCGCACCATCATCGTGGTTCCCGACAGGGTGGCGATGGACACGGGCCAGATGATATCGCGGCACAGCCGACCTCTTGGGCCACTTCCGAAACCGTCGAACCATCGCGTAAATTGAGTACGGACAGCGCATCGAGGCCGCGGATCAGCGCACGGATTGGGCGTGTCGATTCCATGAATCCTCGAGAAAATAGGGTGATTGGCGAGGCGCGCTAATCGTTCGGCGCGCTAGTTTAGGGATCGGCGCCTCGCTTGTCCACCTTGCGGTCAATCGATAGACTCGGACAAGATGTTTCGCTACTTCCTGAAGCGCCTGGCCGGCGCGGTTCCCACCTTGTTCGTCATTGTCACCATTACTTTCTTTTTGATCCGCGCGGCTCCGGGCGGCCCATTCGACCAAGAGCAGGCTTTGCCGCCCGAAATCATCGCGAACCTGCAACGCTCGTACGGCCTGGACCAGCCGGTCTGGATTCAGTACGGGCGCTACCTGGGCGCGCTGGCGCGCGGCGATTTCGGTCCCTCGTTCAGATATAAGGATTTCTCGGTAACCGAACTCATCGGGCAGGGCCTTCCCGTGACGCTCGAGCTTGGGACGCTGGCGATGACGCTGGCGTTGATACTGGGTGTTCCCATTGGGACCTTTGCCGCGGTACGTCACAACTCGGCGGCGGATTACCTCACGATGTCCGTTGCCGTCCTCGGCATTGCCATTCCCTCGTTCGTGTTGCTGCCCTTTCTCGGCCTCCTTTTTGGCATCTATTTGCACTGGCTGCCGGTGGCCGGCTGGGAACCCGGTTCGCTCAAGCATCTGCTATTGCCGGTCGTCGTACTGGCACTGCCGCCGCTCAGTGTGATTGCCCGGCTGGTACGCGCGAGCATGCTCGAGGTGCTGCGCAGCCACTACATCCGCACGGCCGTCGCCAAGGGGCTGCCGCTGCACACGGTGATCTTGCGCCACGCGTTGCGGCCCGCTCTCTTGCCCGTGGCCAGCTACCTGCCGCCGGCGGTTGCGTCGATCATGACGGGGTCTTTGGTTGTTGAATCCATCGCGGGGCTGCCCGGCATCGGGCGCTACATGGTGCAAGGGGCGCTCAATCGGGACTACACGCTGGTGCTCGGCATGGTGATCATCTACTCGACAGTGCTCATTCTCATGGGTCTGGTCATGGACCTGTTGTACGCATGGCTTGATCCGCGCGTGCGGCTGCAATGATCAGCAGTCTCGTCGACGATGCCCTGCGGCGGCTGCGAGCGAATCCGGGCGCCATGTGGGCGCTGGCAGTTACGCTAAGCATCATCGTCTTGACGCTTTTCGGCCCGTGGTTCAATCCGAACGGCAGTGAGGCGCTTGATTGGTCGCACGTCGCCGCGCAACCCGGTTTTCAGAACGCACATTGGTTCGGCACGGATCGCCTGGGCCGGGATCTGTTCGCGCGTACGTTGGAAGGGGCCAGGGTGTCGTTGGCCGTAGGCTTGGTGGCGAGCGCTGTCAGCTTGGTGGTCGGCATCGGCTACGGCGCGGTCGCCGGCTACATCGGCGGCCGCACCGACCACGTGATGATGCGCATCCTCGAAATCTTGAGCGGGTTGCCGCTGATATTTTTCATCATTTTCCTGACCGTGATATTCGGCCGCAGCATCTATCTCTTGTTCCTGTCTATCGGCGCCGTCGGCTGGCTGACCATGGCACGCATCGTGCGTGGGCAAACCATGAGCGTTCGGCAGAAGGAATTCATCGAGGCTGCCGTGGCGTGTGGAGCAGGGCCCGCGCGCATCATCGTGAAACATGTAATTCCCAATGTCCTCGGGCCTGTCATCGTCTACGCCACGCTCACGGTGCCGCAAATCATCATGTTCGAAAGCTTCCTGAGCTTTCTAGGATTGGGAATTCAGGAGCCGCACGCGAGCCTGGGCACGCTGATCGCCGAAGGCGCCGGAGAGATGGAGGCGGCGCCCTGGATATTGCTGGTGCCCGGAGGGTTGCTGGCCGTGCTGCTGCTCTCCCTCAATATATTCGGCGACGGATTGCGCGACGCCCTCGACGTGAAGGAGCGCTGAGGCGTGTTGCCCACCTTGAGCATCGAGAATCTCAGCGTGAGCTTCTCGCAGCGATCGGCGACCATTGCCGCCGTGCGCGAAGTGTCCTTGAATGTGTCGCCAGGCGAGTGCTTGGCAGTCGTCGGCGAGTCGGGCTCGGGCAAGACTCAGGTGTTCATGGCCGTCATGGGATTGCTTGCGGGCAATGCTATAGCCCGCGGCAATGTGCGCTTCGGCGGCGAGGAAATCCTGGGTCTTGACCGGGAGCGTTTAAATCGCATTCGCGGCGCGATGCTCAGCATGATCTTTCAAGATCCCATGACTTCGCTGACTCCGCATTTGAAAGTCGGTGCGCAGCTCGCCGAAGTTCTGGTGTGCCATGCGGGGAAGTCATGGAGCGAGGCAAGGATTGCAGCGCGGCGCATGCTGGAGCGGGTTCGGGTGCCGGAAGCGGGGCGCCGCCTGGATCAATACCCACATGAATTGTCGGGGGGTCTGCGGCAGCGGGTGATGATAGGCATGAGCTTGCTGTGCGATCCCAAGCTCGTCATTGCCGATGAGCCCACCACCGCACTCGACGTCACAGTCCAGGCGCAGATCATCGAGCTGCTGCGCGCCGTGCGGGCGGATGTCGGGATGTCGCTGGTGCTGATCAGTCATGACCTGGCAGTGGTGGCCGGTCTCGCTGACAGGATTCTGGTCATGTACTCAGGCAGAATCGTCGAGAGTGCAAGCGCGGCCGAACTGTTCAGGCAAGCCCGGCATCCGTACACCGGCGAGCTGTTGAAGTGCATACCCAGCCTATCGGGGCCGCGCTTGGAACGGTTGCCGACGCTTCGCGGGCAGCCGCCGCAGGCGGGAGAATCGCCCGCAGGGTGCGCCTTCGCGCCGCGCTGTCCGCGCGCCGACGAGCGCTGCCGAGGGGAGCGGCCGCTGTTACAAGAGCTCGGCGGCGGAGCCGCGGTGGCATGCCACTACCCGCTGTCATGATCGGAGCGGATCCCTTGCTGCGGGTAACCGATCTCAAGGTGCATTTCGGCGCACGCGCCGCCCTCCACGATGTGAGCTTCGATCTCTTCGCCGGCGAGACCGTGGGCCTGGTCGGCGAATCGGGATCGGGCAAGTCGACGTTGGCGCGAGCCATTCTACGGCTGGTGCGGGCAAGCGGCGGCTCGGTACTGTGGCGAGGGCGTGATCTCCTGTCCTGCAGCGGAGGCGCGCTGCGGGCGCTGCGCCGCGACTTGCAGATTGTATTTCAGGATCCGCTGGCTAGTCTGGACCCGTGCATGACCGTAGGCGAAAGTATTGCCGAGCCGCTGCGCATCTTCGAATCTCGGCTGACTGCAGCTGCGCGCAGCGCGCGGGTCGGTGAGATGCTGAGGCGGGTTGGTTTGGCCGCCGACATGATGGGCCGCTATCCGCACGAATTCAGCGGCGGCCAGTGTCAACGTATCGGCATTGCACGCGCAATGATCCTGCGGCCCCGGCTGTTAATTTGCGATGAGCCGGTAAGTTCCTTGGACGTCTCCATCCAGGGGCAGATTGTCAATTTGTTGCTGGAATTGCAGCGCGACGCCGACACTGCAATGCTGTTCATCAGCCATAATCTGGCCGTGGTGCGCCATCTGAGCCATCGAATTCTCGTGATGTACTCGGGAACGCTGGTGGAAATCGCCGCGCGAGATGCACTGTTCGCCACGCCCGTGCACCCCTACACGCGCGCGCTGCTGGCTGCCGTGCCGCCGCCGCCCACTGAGCGCAGCGCAGCGCACACTGCAACGGTAGGTCCGCCCGCGTTTGCCTCTATGTCGCCGTCAGCCGGCGGTTGCGCTTTTACCGGGCGTTGTGGCTACGCGCTGGAGGTCTGCTCCACCGACGTGCCCGCGCTCGAAGAGATTGCGGCGGGACACTGGACGGCCTGCCACCGCGCGCGGGAACTCATGTCCCAGTCCGCTCATTTGCCGCTGGGTCGGGCGGATGCCAGCGGCGGAACTGTCGTCTGATTTTGCGCCTTCAGCTGCGCCGCGCAGATCTTCTTAGCGTCGTTGTAGGAGACGGTCTTATACGTCGACATGTGTTTGCCCATGCAACCCCTGATATGGCGCTGATTCAGGGTGACAGGGGCTTGCTGCGCTGAATTCGCGGCTGCCACCGCGCCAAGGGACATACCGCCGACCAACAGCACCGCGCATGGCAGGCGTTTCATTCTTGAATTATGTCGTGCCTTGCTGGAGCCACAAGTCGAGGGAAAGCGTAATCAAGTGTCAGTCTTTCGCCGACATCGGAATAATATTCGGCTATTCTTCTCTCCTATGACACAACGGAAACCGGTGCGGCCCAGCGAGGGCCTGGCCAACGTACGCTACGAGATTCGCGGCAAGCTGGCGCGGCGCGCCTCGGCGCTGGAGCGGCTCGGCTATGACATCATATCGCTCAATATAGGCAATCCTTACGCCTTCGGATTCCGAACGCCGGAAACCATGCGCTTGGCGATGATCGAGAATCTGCGCCACAGCGAGGGCTACGTGCATCAGAAGGGCATCTTCCCGGCGCGCGAGGCTGTTGTGATGCAGCAGCAGGAGCGCGGTGTGCGGGGCGTCTCGGCGGAGGAGGTGTTCATCGGCAATGGGGTGAGCGAGTTGATCGATCTCACCCTGCGGGCGCTGCTGAATCCCGGCGATGAAGTGCTGGTGCCGAGCCCGGACTATCCGTTGTGGACGGCCGCGGTGAATCTCAACACGGGGCGCTCGGTGCACTACCCCTGCCACGCCGCGCGCGCCTTCATACCCGATCCGGACGAGTTGGAAGCCCTGGTAACCAAGCGCACGCGTGCGATCGTTATCATCAACCCCAATAATCCCACCGGCGCGGTATATCCGCGCGACACATTGGCCGCGATCGCGCGCATGGCGGAAAAACATCGCCTGGTGGTCTTGTCCGACGAGATTTACGACCAAATATTGTACGACGATGCTGAATTCGTGCCCATGGCCACTCTGGTGCACAACACTCTATGCTGCACGATGAGCGGCCTCTCGAAGGTCTATCGCGCCTGCGGCTACCGCGTTGGTTGGGCGGCATTTTCCGGCGATACCGAAAGCGCCACGGACTATCTGAGCGGACTCGAACTGTTGTCATCGCTGCGCCTGTGCAGCAATGTGCCCGGACAGTGGGCAGTGCAGACGGCGTTGGGTGGGCATCAAAGCATTCGCGAGTTAACGCGGCCGGGCGGCCGTTTGTACGAGTCGCGGCAGACCATCCTCGACGGCGTCGCCGGCAGCAAGTACCTGCGCCTCGCGCGGCCCATGGGCGCGCTGTATGCTTTCGTCGAAGTTCGCAAAGACGTGCTGCCTGACTTTGACGATCAGACCTTTGCCCTCGACCTCTTGGAAAGCAAGCACGTCTTGGTGGCGCCGGGCGTGAGCTTCAACGCGCCTTATCGAAATTGCTTTCGCATCACCAATCTGCCGGAACCACAAGTTCTCACAACGGTGTTTGCGCGCATCGAAGAGTTGCTCGAGGCGCAGGCCGCGGCGCGGCCTGACGTGGCCCGGCCTGACGTGGCCCGGCCTGACGCGGCGCGGCCTGACGTGGCCCGGCCTGAACTGCAGCTGGTCGGTTCCAAGGCGAAGGCTTAGCAGCACTGAGCACGCAATTCGCTGATCCCGGTCTGATGGCGGCCGTAGCCGCCGGTCACACTCTGCTTGCCCCCAATACCGAGCTCGCGGCGGCGCTGTTCGCTGCGGTCGAGCGCAGCCATCAGGCGGCCGGCCGCGACGTGTGGCCTACTCCGCGGGTGCGCGATTTCGGCAGTTGGCTGCGCGAGCAACATGCGATCCGGCAGCTGGCGGACGCCGGCTCGCAGCGTTTGCTCGGTGAAGTCGACGAGCGTGAGTTGTGGCGCTCCGTGATCGATTCGAGCGATGCGGGGCGGGAGGTGCTCGAGCCCAGCGGCGCTGCGCACGCGGCGCGCCGGGCGCGGCGCGCCCTGTACGAGTACGGCATTCCGTTGCGAGCCGTTGTGGAACACGCTGCGGCCGGCGAGGAGGCAAGTGCGTTTCTCGACTGGAACCGCCGCTTCGACGAGCGATGCAGGGAATTGAACTGCATCAGCGCCGATGAACTGCTTGGCCGTGTTATGTCGCCGGCAGAGCCCATTATGTGGATCGAGAGCCCGGGGTGGCGGCCCATGGCACGGCACTGGCTGCAGCGTCATGGCAGCATGCTCGCGCCGCCCGTCACTGTTTCGAGCATGGCATCGCAATTCAAGGCGGCATCGCCTGCGGCTGAAATCGCGGCCATCGCCGACTGGGCGCTGAAGAATCTGCGTTCTGTAGAGCGGTTCAGGGCGTGGATTTGCGTGCCGGACTTGCAGCGACGCCGCGCGGAAGTAGTGGATGCCTTCGATGCGGCGCTGGCGCCGGGGCGCTTTGGCTTGTCGGAAGATCCGCACCCTGCACCCTATGCGGTAGCGGGCGGAATTCCCCTGTCCGAGTTTGCGCCGGTGCGGGCCGCCTTGGATACCCTGGATGCGAGCTTGGGTGTTATCCCCTTCCAACGTTTCAGTACGCTGCTGCGGGCGCCTGAACTGCAGGCCTCGGCGGCGGACGCCGGCGCCGCGGCGCTGTTGGATGTGCAGCTGCGCAAGCGCGGCTCCAGCGAGGCCGATTTGCCGGCATGGCTGAAGCTTGCGGAGCAAATTGCGGCGGCGCGTGGCATCAGTCCCGTCGGGGCCTTACCGCGGCTGCAGAGCACGCTGCGGGCGCTCGAGGAGGTGCGCGGCAATCAGCCCTTGAGCCGCTGGGCTGCTATTTGGATTCGCTCATTTAATTTGGGTCCATGGGCGTTGCGTCAACGCTGGTCGAGCACGGAGTATCAAGCGGCGGAGCGCTTTCGCGAACTGCTGGCGGGTCTCGCGACCGCTGATTCATTCTTCGGTACGCATTCGCGTATGTCCGCGCAGCGCATCTTGCGGCGCGCTGCCCATGACACGGCGTTTCAGGTGCAAACCGGAGTTCCACCCATTTGGGTAAGCGGGCAGCTCATTGACCCGTGGCTGAATTACCAAGGCCTGTGGGTGAGTGGCTGCAACGACGAGCGCTGGCCGCCTCCCGTGGAGCCCATTCCCTTGCTCCCCGTGAGATTGCAGCGCGACTTCGGCGTGGTTTCCGCCGCGGCAGAATCACAATTGCACTTCGCGCTGGAATTGCAGAGCCGATGGACCGCCCGCGCGGCGCATTGCGTGTTCAGCTACGCCGATCCCGGCGATGGTCGATCGGCCGCGCCCAGTCCGCTGCTGCCGCGGACGGCGCCGTTGCCGTCCGCGTCATTATCCTCACCATCGCCTGCGCTGCCGCAACCGCATTGGCACGCGCTGCTGTTATCGGCGCCGCTGCTCGAGCGATTCACTGACGAGCTAGCTCCGCCGTTTGCAACTCACGAGCGTACGCGCGGCGTGGCAACGTTGAGGGCGCAGTCGCGTTGTGCCTTTCGTGGGTTCGCGGAAACGCGTCTCGACAGCGATCGTCTCGAACGTCCGGTGCCGGGATTCAATGAGCGTGAACGCGGCGAATTGGTTCACCACGCGCTCGAGCACATCTGGGGCGCGCTGCACGACTCGACCGCATTGCACTCAATCGGTCGGGACGACGAAGATTGCTTGTTGGCAGATGGGATCGCGCGCGCGCTCGTACAGGTTTGTCGAGTGCGGGATCCGGGTGTCCGCTGGCGGCTTCGCGAGCGGGACCGCATGCACGCTGTACTTCGAAAATGGCTGGACACCGAGCGTCAGCGACAGCCCTTTGAGGTGGAGCATCTGGAACAGGGTGCTGAGGTGGCACGGCACGGAGGTCTTGAATTCAAGGTGCGCATCGATCGGATGGATCGGCTGGCGGACGGCGGGCGCGTGCTGATCGACTACAAGACGGGGATGGCGTCCGCCGATTGGCGCGGCGAGCGGCCGGACAATCCGCAGCTGCCCGTCTATGCCCTGTTGCACCCCGAGAATTTAGTGGCGGTGGCGTATGGCCGGGTGAACGCCGCCGAATGCGGTTTCTTCGCCGAGACGGAGCGCCTGTCAGTCTTCAGACAGCGCGGGCCGATATCGACGCTCGAGGGTGAACCCAATCTTGCGTCGCTGATCGCGCTGTGGTCGCAACGCATCGAGCACCTCGCCACCGATTTCGCGACGGGCCATGCCGCCGTCGCGCCGACATTGCATGCCTGCAAGACCTGCCATTTGCATGGATTGTGCCGCGTGCCTGCGGCGCTCGAGGAGGCGGTGGAGCCGCATGACTGAGCCCGACAATCCAGAGACCGGCGATGGCCGCGCGCCGTCCGACGCCCGCGCCCGAGATCGGGCCATTCGGGCGGACGGCTCGGTGCTGGTACAGGCACCCGCGGGTTCCGGCAAGACGACGCTGCTGGCGCAGCGCTACCTGCGGCTGTTGGCGCGGGTTGACGCGCCGGAGCGCATTTTGGCGCTAACCTTCACGCGCCGCGCGGCGCAGGAGATGCGCGAGCGCGTGTTGTCGGCACTGCGGGCCGCGCGCCTCGCGAGTTGCCCGGCGAGCATGAACCGCGAGACCTGGGATCTGGCGGTGGCGGCGAACCAGCATCTGGATGCATCCCATCTCGATATCGCACGTCAGCCCTCGCGCCTGCGCATCGAAACCATTGACGCCTTCAATGCCTGGCTGGCGAGTCAACTGCCCATCTCAGCCGGCGCCGGTTCCTCCGTCCAGATGCTCGCCGACGCGTGGCCAAGCTACCAAGATGCGGCCCGTCGCGCGCTGGCGTATGAGCAGGATGACCTCTTCGGAGCGGCCGTCGATCGCGTGCTGGCGCTCGACGATCAACGCTGGCGAAAACTGGTGGACCTCATCGCCGACATGCTGGCGGGCCGCGATAGATGGCTGCCGCTGCTGGCGGGAAGATTGCAGGCGGCCAGCGCTCTGGATGCGGTGCAGCTCACGCGCGTCCGTCAACATCTCGACGAAGACTTGCAACTGCTGGTATCGCGCGTGCTGATCCGGGCCCGCGAAACCTTGGGGGAGGAAAGAATCGGGGCGCTGTCGCGTCTGGCGCATGGCGCGTCGCGGCGCGCGGCCGCCGCAATAGCACCGCAGGAGGATTTCGGCTGGTCGACGGATGGCACGGCGTTGCGCGCGGATACCGCGGATCTTGCGCGCTGGCGCGGCGCCGCCCGGTTGTTGCTGACTGCGGGAGGCGAATTTCGCCAACGGCTCACTAAGAGGGAGGGTTTTCCTCCGGGCTGCCTCGACAAGCCGGCGATGATGGATCTGCTGCAGGAACTCGAGAGTGATCCACAGACGCGGCCGCTGCTGCTTGAGATTCGCATGCTTCCGGCGCCCGCCTACAGCGATGAACAATGGGAGCGCGTTCGCGAAGTGGCGCAGGTGTTGGTCCTCGCTGCGGCGGAGCTGGAGCAGGTTTTTCGCGAGCAAGGCGCGGCGGATTTTCCGGCGGTGTCTTTGGCGGCACTGCGCGCACTGGGGTCTGCGGATGCGCCCACCGATCTCGGTTTGCGTCTCGATTACCGCTTGCAGCATATCTTGGTGGATGAATTTCAGGATACCTCGAGTGCCCAGCTGACGCTGGTTGAGCTCCTGACCGCGGGCTGGCAGGCGGGGGACGGGCGCAGCGTTTTTTGCGTCGGCGACCCGATGCAGTCGATTTACGGCTTTCGGCAGGCGGAGGTGCGTGCTTTTCTGGAGCTGGCCGAACAGGGAATCGGCGAGCTGCGTTTCGATTTGCAGCGCTTGCGCGACAACTTCCGTTCGGCACGGCCGCTGGTGGAATGGGTGAACGCCTGTTTCTCACGCATTTTGCCGCGGCTCGACAACCGCGATCGCGGAGCCATCGCATTTCGCCCGAGTGCGGCGGGGCTGGCCGATTCGGCCGAAACGTCGAGCGCCGCGCCAGGGGTTGAGCTGCGCGGCTTCGCCAGCCGCGCCCTGGAATCGGCGGCCGTCGCCGAGATGATCGCGGCGCAAGCCGCGCGGCATCCGCAGTGGCATATTGCCGTTTTGGTGCGCGCGAGGACGCACGCGCGCGAAATCGCGGTCGCTTTGCGTGCGCGCGGGATTGCATTCCGGGCCGTGGAAATCGAGCCGCTGCAAGATCGCGGTACCGTGCGCGATGTGATCATGCTGCTTTGCGCGCTTCTGCATCTCGGCGACCGCACAGCGTGGCTGGCGGTTCTGCGCGCGCCGTGGGCCGGCCTGACTCTCGCCGATCTGCTGGTGATTTCCCGCGGTGCGCCGCTGATCTGGAATGCTCTGGCCGATGAGGCTGTGATGGCGCAACTCAGCGAGGACGGACTGGAGCGTTGTCGCAGGCTGCGCCGGATCTTTGAGGCCGCCTTCCTCGTGCGCAACGACTCGTCCATCGCGCGCTGGGTGGAGCGTACCTGGCTTGCACTCGGCGGAGCAAGTTGTGCCCCCACGTCCCAGGATCTCGACCTGGCGGCCGCGGCATTCGCGCGCCTGCGCGAGTTGGAACAACGCGGCCTGCCGGACGCCGCGGAGCTGCCAAGCGGCTTTGCCGATTTGTATGCCGATCATGGCGCGGCCGGCAATGTGGAAATCATGACCGTCCACAAGGCGAAAGGATTGGAATTCGACATGGTCATCGTGCCGGCGCTGGATCGCCACGTTCCGGTCGTCCGCGATCAATTGTTGCTGTCGCATCAATTCGCGCGCGCGGGTCGCGACGGCATGGTGATGGCGGCGCGACCGGCGGTGGGTGCGGACAGCGATCGATTGTTCGAATTCCTGCGACATCAAATTCGCGACGCCGCTGCACTGGAGGCACAGCGTTTGCTGTATGTAGCCTGCACGCGCGCAAAGTGGCAGCTCAAATTGACAGCGAAGATCGGCAAAACCGAGGACCCCGGCAGGGCCGAGACGCGGAGCGGGTCCGACGAGGCTGACAACGTGGTTGATGGGCGATCGTCAGCCACGGATTGGTTGCCACGAGCAGGCAGCCTGCTCGCAGTGCTGTGGCCTGTCGCGGCGCAGGACTTCACCGTGCAGGCGGGCGCCAAGCCGCAGGCAGAGGATTTGGGCGCGCCGCGAGGTGGGCCGTTATCGCGAGTTCCCAAGGGCTTTAGCCCGCGCCTCGAGGCAGATGCACCGGCGGCCGTATCGATGTCGGCACCGCCGAGTTCGCGCGAGGTGTGGCCGGCGTTCGACTGGGCCGGCGAGACGGCGCGCCGCGTGGGGACTCTGGTGCATGCGGAACTCCAGGCAATGAATGTGGAGAGCAGCACCGAGCAGGCCATACGTGATCGCGGGCCGCACTTTGTACGGTGGTTGGCGCTGCATGGAGTGCCTGCCGAGCGCCTGCCAGAGGCTGCGTCGCGCGTGGTAGAGGCATTGCTCGCCGTACAGCGAGATCCCCGCGGCCGCTGGATACTCAAGAAGGCGCGCGAAGACATGCGCGAGCACGCGCTGTCGGGTCACTTGCCGGACGCGGGCAACGGGCAGGGGGATGTGGCGCGAGTGGTGTTCGACCGCAGCTTCATCGACGACAATGGAGTGCGCTGGGTCATCGACTACAAGACTAGCCAGCATCAGGGTGGCGGACTGGAAGAGTTCCTCGATCGTGAGGTGGAACGCTATCGACCCCAATTGCAGCGCTACGCCAAACTGGCCCAAAGACTGGGTCCGGAACCTGTGCGCCTGGGTTTGTATTTTCCGCTGATGCGCGCGTGGCGCGAATGGGCCGCTGAGTAGTTGACAAAGGGACCTATAACTGTATATACATACAGTATGCGGGGGAGGGCCCTATTCAACCAAGTAGTCACCCTCAGGTTGCCGCGGAAACGTCTCACAAGCTATCAATCGCCAACAATAAGGAGCACTGCCATGATTGGATACGTGACCATCGGGACTAATGATTTGGCGCGCGCGGCCAAGTTCTACGATGCCCTGCTGGGTGAACTCGGCGCCAAGCGCATGATGGAAAACGAGCAATTTATTGCATGGGCGGTGCGAGCGGACGCGCCGGGACTGGGTGTGACTAAACCCTTCGATAAAATGCCGGCTACTGTCGGCAATGGTGCGATGGTGGCTTTAGCGGCGGACAGCACGGCGCAGGTCGATGCCTTGTACGACAAGGCCATGCAATTGGGCGCCACCGATGAGGGTGCGCCTGGTCCGCGGGGTGGCGGTTTTTACGCCGGCTATTTCCGCGATCTGGATGGAAACAAGCTCAATTTCTTCTTTATGGGGTAAAGGGCGACAATTTTTCGCAGCGCGATATCGCCAGAGCCGAATACTGACGCTAGAAGCGGAACTCGAAGTCCACGGGAACCCGTCCTTGAGCATCTGCGGCGTGCAGCTGCGAGAGATTCCCGATTTCACGACGCAGCGCCGCCGGGGCGTCGGGACGTTCCGACAGGTATCCGCTTAAGGTAAACGTGCGCTCATCTGGGGTGTAGTGCATGACCGCCTGTAGACCGAGCGGGCCGCCGGTGTCGCTGAGCTGGGCCGTGACGTTGCCGTCCGCGCCCAATGCGTCTCGTGGGAAGCGCAGCGCGTAACCCCCCAAATCCGCGCCTTCTGCGAATTGCACCGAGGCAAGATTCGACACCTGAATGGAACCGAGCGCCGTAAGAGGTTTGGAGAAATCGCCCCTTAGTTCTTGAAGATCGATGACGGCGCGGCCGCGCCACGCGGGCGCAATTCCCAGATCGTGCAAATCCTCGATCGGTCCGCCACCCTTGATGTCACGCGCCGCGAAACCGTGCTGATGGACCTGCACGGCCGCATCGATCTCGAATCCCACCTTAACCCAGTGTAGGTCTGCCGCCAGCGCCATCCCCAGCAGCGAAGAGGGATGCAGCCGCCATTCGAGCGCTCCGGCGGGGCGCTCATTGACGATAATCTTTCCGGCAGAGCCGTGCCAAAAGCTTCCGGAGAAGTCCTCGGCGCGAACCACCGGCGGCAGGAAATGGCTGATGATGGAAGCGGGCAGCGCGGCAATGACCACGGCGAACACCGCCGCCAAGACGATGAGAGCGATGGGCCGGTAAGAGTGCCTGGGGGTGTTAGCGCTGCGGCTGGGTGAACGTGATGCTGGCATTCACCACTCCCGGCCGTGCGGCACGATCCAGCGTGATCGATTCGATATCCAGCCCGTAGCGCTCGTCGAGCGTGGCGAGCCAGGTAACCATGGTGTCGAAGGGGGCCGCCTCCAACTGCACGCGCACACCGGTGCCGTTGGGTTGGGTGCCGCGAAAGGCGCTCGCGAGGCCGGCCTCGCGGCCCACTCTATCGACCAATACCACCGGGGCCTCGCCGCTGTCCGCGGTCGCCGGATTTCCGGCGGCGTGAATTTCGGGGGCGTTAATCTGCATCCATGCCAGATCTTTGCGCTTGGTTTCATTGCGCGTAACGGCATTCGAGACTGCGTGTTGTAGAGGCATGAGAATGCCAAACAACAATATGAGAATCGCCACCGCCGCCGCGCCGCCGGCGACCACACGTTGCTCGCGTTCCTGCAAGCCGGCATACCAGACGCGCAGCTTGCTCATTTCTGTGACCTCGGCGTCTGGCTGCGCAGTTGAATCTGCGCTTCGACACCGCCGCCGACCGGCGTGGAGGATTGAATCTCCGCCGTCATGCCTTGCTTGCCGATGAACTGCGACAGCTGCGAAAGCGCCGCGAGGCTAGGGGCAGTCACCTTCATATCCACGGAATCTTCGCGATAGCTCAGGGCGTCGATAGTGGTCTGCGGAGTCACGGCGATGGCTGCGCTTAGCACTTTCAATGCTCGCAGAAAATAGGCGGGACCGGCTCCCGATTTACGAATGCGATCGAGCCGCGATTGCATCTGGCGCCGCGGATCTTGGATGACTTCCGCAGGCATGGCGCCCAAGAACACCTCGGCGATTTGGCTGTCGAGCGCCGCCGTTTCGTGTTTTGCCTGACGAATTTGCAGGGCCTGGGCGGCGACATGCACGGTGAGCAATCCGGCGGCCAGCAATGCCGGCGTGCGCCATGGACGCCAACGCGCACCGAAATCAGTGTCGCGGGCGAAATCGCCCTGCAGCAGATTGACCGCATCGGTGTTCTTGAGTTCGCGCGCCAACCAGGGCAGCGGCCCGTCGGGCAGTAGTTGCACCTTCAGCGATTCGAACCTTTCGGTCAGCTGTTCAAACTCCTGCTGCGAACGCGCCCAATCCTCGCGAGTGACATATAGTACGGCGCTCTCCGGGACCTTCGGCTCCAAGCCAGAGTCGAGGGGATCGGCAATGACGCCGGCAACCACCAACGCCTCGCTGACCGGCGAGAGTTCCACCGCGAAAGGCAGGGCCCCCGGGCGCCGCACTGCGAGCCGCCGCTGCTCCAGCCATAGCACGGTTTGACCCGGGTTATCCGGCATCAGGGAGATATCCGGGTACATGGCCAGCGGTTCGATTCCGGCGGCGCGCAAATCGGACAGCCAACCCTGCAGCACGCTGCGCGAGACCACCACCACCGGAGTGCCGCCGTTGGTATGACGCCTGCCGATGGCAAAATTCAATTGATCGATGTCTTCGGTGAGTTGTTCTTCCAGGGCGAAGGGGACGGCTCTTGCGAGCTTGACGCCGCTGCCAGGGGGCAATTCCGGTTCCGCCAACAGGATCTGCGTTGCCGGTGCCAGCGCCACCACTTTGCCGCCGCGCGACACCGCGGCGGCAAGGGTCAAGGTCCCGCGCTGTCGGGTGATCCCGGAGTCGGCGGCGTCATCGACGACCAACCATTCGGTCTCTGATTCACCGGGTGAGGGAAGGCGCAGGAGTAGTGTTTGTGCCATAGGCTAAGGTGTTCCGAATGAGCGCAGCAGCGGCGTTACCTTGCCGCCTCCCCCGCGCTGTAAAAGACTGTACAAGGTGAACTCAGTGGTGCCAAGGGTGACGCGGGTGGTCAGGCGAAAAAATGAGCTCTTGTCGACGATGACGGTGGCCACCTTCGGCAGCGATGTGGGCCCTAGGATGTTGCGGAAAGTGGCCAAATCCGGGAAGCAGCCGGTTTTGCGGCCGTTGGCCAACACTTCCGGGCTGCCGGAATACTCACCAGCCAAGTTGTCCGCCAGGCTTTCGAGCACGGGCGCGGACGCCGTGCATACATTGATGAACGGCACGGCAGTCGGCAGCGCAGCGACGTAGGGCGCGATCTTGCGATAGCGGTCCGCGCCGAACCCGGGAAGATTCATCAATTCGCTGGGCGACATCATGGGCCAATTGCCCGTGCGGTAGGGCGGGGTTTGCGAGGTGTAGATCTGATCCTCGGCGCCATCGGGGGAACCCGGTATGTCATCCGCGTCGATCCAATCGCGCGCGATGGCAGCCCATTTGGGTTCCACTCCCACCGCGTTCAGCAGGCGTTGGAATTGCTCCAGCGGCTGAGGATCCTGCACCGGCGTCTGCAGTTTAGCGTCGTTGATCAGATGCCCCAGACTGTTTAAATTAAAGCGGCCCTGCATGTCTTCCAGCGCGCCCTCCAGAGTTCCGATGGGCTCGCCCTCCGGATCGTCTTGCGGAGTAATGGGCAGGGGCTGCGTGGGCTGCGCCCATGCGCCGGCGAGAGTGGTTTGTTTGGTATTTTGCGCATCCTGCACCAGCACATCAGCAGCCAGTGCTTCGGCTCCCATGCCGAAGTGCAGGGCTTGTTCGGCGGCAAGCACGCCTATGGTGCGGCGTCGCTCGAGAAATCCATCGAAGGTCAGCTTGGTGGCCAGAATGGTGGCGAGCGCCACCAAAATGAGCGCGATGATCAGCGCCACGCCCCGCTGCCGTCGCGCTGGCGCGCCCCGGCCGGCTGTGGCGCTCCGGGCTAACGCGCCCCGGGCTAACGCGCCC
Source organism: Gammaproteobacteria bacterium (assembly GCA_040004115.1). Taxonomy (GTDB): domain Bacteria; phylum Pseudomonadota; class Gammaproteobacteria; order Steroidobacterales; family Steroidobacteraceae; genus Bog-1198. The sequence goes on from JBDUBO010000001.1 coordinate 125,346, forward strand.
CGGGCTGTGCAGCCCGCCCTCATC
>JBDUBO010000077.1:0-19764 GCA_040004115.1 Gammaproteobacteria bacterium
AATGCACGCGTTGCCCGGGAATATCTCGTGGCGTTGCCGGTGGAACTCTCGCCCTTGCAGCGATTGAGTCTGGTGCGAGGGTTCTCGCGGGAGTTGGTCGACCGGTATGGTTTCGCCATCGATTTCGCCATTCACGCGCCGCGTGATTTTCCCGGCAATGATCCGCGCAATTTCCACGCCCATCTGCTCACGACGACGCGCGAAGTCACTTCGCAGGGTCTGGGTGCGAAAACGATGCTTGACAGGAGCAATGACAACCGCGTCAAACTCGGGATGAAATCCGTGGTCCACGAGCTGCTGCATGTGCGAGAACGCTGGGCAATCGTCACAAATGAGGCGCTGCGGCAGGCGCATATTTCCGCACGCATCGATCATCGGAGCCTCGCGGCACAGGGACTCGACGTCGAGCCGCAGCCGCATATTCCGAGGGCCGCTTTTGAAATGGAAAGGCATGGCTATCGGAGCAAGGCGGCCGAGCGGCTGCGCGAGCAATACGAGGTGCGCGTGCAGGCTCGCCTGGCACGGACGGCTAGTCGGCAAATCGGCCGCGACCAATCGAGCGCGGCAGAGCCCGCGGCCAAGCCAACTCCCGCCAAGCCGCAAAGCCTCGAGGACATTCGGCGCGAGGCGCGCGAGAACTGGTTGCGGTTGCGACAGGGCAAGACGCAGGACCCGGCGGAATCCGCGCCCTCGGCCACAGCGCGAATCAGCCGTGATGACGACCTCGCACGCTGATTTCGTCGGAGTCGCGCAGGCCGCCGTAATTCCCAAGATCGAATACGCGTCTTGCTACGTGTATTCGCCCACGGGGACCGCGGCCGTGTGCGAGCGTTCGCGTCTGTTGCGGACGCTGCTCAAAACGGGCGACGCGGCGTTCATGCTCAAGTACGCGTTCCGCGTCCGGCAACAGGCCGAGGAATCTGCGCATTTGGCGGGATTCTTCGGCGCCCACGACGTCTTGGTGCCGGTGCCGGGCAGTGCACCGCGCGCCGTGGGAGATCCGTGGGCAGCCGCAGACTTGGCGCTTGCCTTGCTCGACCAAGGTCTCGGCGGGGAGGCGTGGCCGGGGTTGTGCCGGGTGCGGGCCGTGCGAAAGTCCGCAACCTCTGCGCGAGGCAGACGCCCGACCGTACGCGTCCACTACGAGTCCTTCGATATCGAACGCCCGCCGATGCCACCCGAAAAAATCCTTCTCATTGATGATGTGGTGACCAAGGGCAGGACTCTGCTGGCCGCCGCGAGCCGCCTCCACGAGGCGTTCCCGCACGCCCAAATCAGAGCATTCGCCCTGGTTCGCACCCTGGGGTTGGTTGCCGGCGTCGAACAGCTGTTGGATCCGTGCAAGGGGGAAATTCGCTGGCGGGCCGGCGATGCGCATCGCATTCCGTAACGAATATCGCGAAAATTGATTCTGCAACAGCGTGTAGATACAATATGTATGTACAATTTACGTGGGACGACGTAAAGGGAAAATCCAATCTTCGTGATCACGGCATCGCTATTATGGATGCCAAACATGTATTCGAGGGCCTGACTTACACCTACGAAGTTGATCGACCTCCCTACGGTGAAAGGAGACTCGTTACATTTGGATTGCTCGACGGCATTCCAGTCTCGGTCGCGCACACTGAAACCAACTACATCATTCGGATAATTTCGTTCCGGCGAGCGACAAACCATGAAGCTGAAATCCTATTCACGCAAGTCAAAGACCAACTTCAGCCGGCTGCGATCAATGAAGGACGGCGACATTCGACTGGTGGCGCAGCACCCGGAGATCGACCTGAAGCACGTCGCACGCGGGATCGTGCGTCGCGGCCTAAAGGTCGTCACCGCAAAGGCGTCGGTTTCACTGCGTATCGATGCAGATGTTTTGGAGTGGTTCAAATCAGGCGGGGCGGGCTACCAGACGCGCATGAATGCCGTGCTTCGCGCATTCAAGGAAGCCGCCGGCTAACGCAATGTCATCGATCGTCAACTCAAAGACGTCGCCCGGCAGCCGGCCGCTTCAGACCTCGGCCCGCGCAAATATCGCGTCGCGACTCGAACGCGCACTGACCGACGCCGACGGCCTGGAAGGTGCGCACTGCATACATGAATTGTGGATGCGCGGGGAAATGTCCATTAACATCGAACGGGCGCTGGAAAGGCTGTGGGCGCGGGCCGCGGCATCCGTCCCTGAATGGCTGCCGATGCGCTATGTGGAGTGGCTGCCGAACATCTACGAGATTGCGCTGGGATTTCAGTCGTCGGGCAAGGGACGATCGAACATCTACCTGGTGCTGCTCGACTATCAGGACCGCGGCGCATACGGCGTGTATGTGGGCATGAGCAAGTATTCGCCGGCGCAGCGCTTCGATCAGCACAAGGCGGGCATTCGTGCGGCGGGCAGCGTCTTGAAAAGGGGCCTCGAGGCGCTGACGGGCCCCACGCTGCACCTGCAATATATCAAGCGCTCGGAGGCGGCCCGCATTGAAGAAGAGCTGGCGGCGGCGCTGGCCTCGGCGGGATTGTTGGTCAAAGGCGGGCACTGACGCTTATAGTGGCCGCTTCTAGTAGCGGTCACTTTTAGTGGCCCCTGGGTTGGCCACGCTTAAACGCCATTGAATTACATCGGGAGCATGGTTTGATTCTCATCGGCATGTTCGATTCACCTTTCGTACGCCGTGTCGCGGTCAGCATGAATCTGCTCGGCATGACATTCGAGCACCGCAATTGGTCGGTCGGTCGTGATTTCGAGCTGATCCGGCAGTTCAATTCCTTGGGCCGCGTGCCGACGCTGGTGCAGCCGGATGGCGAGGCACTGATCGAATCCGCGGCCATATTGGACTTCCTGGATGAGAGTGCCGGGCCGGCGCGCGCGCTGCTACCGGTCTCGGGCAAGGAGCGACGTGATGCGCAGCGCTTGATGGCGGTTGCCATCGGCGCGGCGGAAAAAGGCGTCGCGCAATTGTATGAGACTGTGTTCCGACCACTGGAGAAGCGTCATCGGCCGTGGACGGAACGTTGCGGCACGCAAATGCACGCGGCGCTCACCGAACTCGAGTGCGCGTGCCAGTCGCGCACCGGCGAATGGTTGATCGGCCGGCGCATGACTCAAGCCGATATCACGGCAACTTGCGTATACACCTTCTTGAGCGAGGCGCTTGCAATCACCCGCAGCGCCTTTTATCCCGGTCTTGCCGCGCTCGCCGCGCGTTGTGAGGCTCTGCCGGAGTTTCGCTCCAGCAAGGCCGAATTTTTCCCGCCGGGCGAGGGTCGCTGATCAGGGCCTGCGGCCATGCATAAGGAAATGGATTAGCCGCGGTGTTCTTGGCCGCGGAATGTCCTACAATGCAGTGATGCTTACCGTGCACCACCTCAACAATTCACGGTCGCAGCGTGTACTCTGGCTGCTCGAGGAGTTGGGGGTGCCCTACGAAGTAAAGCGCTATCAGCGCGATGCAAAGAGCATGCTGGCGCCGCCTGAACTGCTGGCCGTACACCCGTTGGGAAAGTCCCCCGTCATCGTCGATGGTGAGGTCACCGTGGCCGAATCGGGCGCCATCGTCGAGTACCTGATCGATCGCTACGGCGCAGGACGATTGATACCCCCGGCAGGCACGCCGGAACGGTTGCGATATACGTACTGGCTGCACTACGCGGAAGGTTCGGCCATGCCGCCACTGCTGCTCAAATTGGTGTTCGATCGGGTGGCGAACGGCCCCGCTCCCTGGCCCATCAGCGCCGTCGCGCGGCGTATCGCGGCCACAGTGCAGAATGCCTTCATTGGTCCTCAATTGAAGCGCCATTTGGACTATATGGAGGTCGAGCTCGCCGCGGGCACCTGGTTCGCCGGCGAGGAGTTCACGGCGGCGGATGTGCAAATGAGCTTTCCGTTGGAGGCCGCCGCTGCGCGCGCGGGCTTAAATGCGAGCCTGCCCCATTTGTGGAATTTCCTCGACCGCATTCACGCGCGCGACGCTTATAAGCGCGCGCTCGAGCGCGGTGGCGCGTATTTTTCTTAGTGGTGCCGGGTATTTACAAGAATCGAGTCACGGAAATCGGGTCTTTAAAAAACTAGAAGGGGAGTTGTCATGCAGAAGTCGCTGAAGGTTGGAGCGGCGTTGTCGGCAGTATTGATTCTGGTTCTGACGGGGTGCGGTCAAAAACCGCCGGCATCGACCGGACCCAAGGGCCCGTCTCCCGCCAGCCAGGCGTGGGCCAAGCTCACGGCGGGGTTCATTGAAAGTTATTTGATGGCTCGGCCCTTCTTCGCCGCGCAATCCGGCCGCCACGAATTCGACGGACAGTTGCCGGATGTGAGCAATCACGGCATTCGGCGTGAAATCGCCCGTCTGCACGATCAGCGCGACCAATTGAACGCGGTCGACCCCAAGACCTTGGAGCCACGCGAACGCTTCGATCGCGAATACCTGCTCGCTGTGGTAGACAAGGATTTGTTCTGGATGGAAAAGGCGAAATTCCCATTCAGCAATCCGGCTTGGTACTCCGACAAACTCGATCCCGACATGTACTTGAACCGCAACTACGCGCCGCTCGAAGTGCGCATGAAGGCGTTCGTCAAGTACGCGCGCGGAATTCCGAGAATGGTCGACGACATCAAGGCTAACCTTCTGTCGCAATCGCCGTTGCCCAAGACATACGTGGAATTAGGCATTGCGCAGTATGGCGGTTTCGCGGAGTTCTACAAAAAAGACGTGGTGGCGGCGTTCGCCTCGGTGAGCGATCATGAGCTGCACAATCAACTCGAAGCAGCGACGGCGGCGGCGGCACAAGCCATGGATGCTTTGAAGCAGACACTGGAGGCCGAGCGCAGCAAGGCCACCGATAAGTTTGCGCTGGGACCGGACTTGTACGCGCAGATGCTCGCCCAGACCGAGAGCGTGACTCTCTCCATCGATCAGATCGAAGCGGCCGGCCGCGCCGACCTGGAGCGCAACACGGCCGCGGTCAAGACCGAGTGCGCCACGTACGCGCCGAAGTCCTCCTTGGCGCAATGCGTCGCCAAAGTTTCAGCCCATAAGCCCAAAGAGGGCGCTGTCGAGGACGCACGCGAACAGCTGGTGTCGCTCAAGGAATTCGTCATCGCGAACAAGGTGGTCTCCATTCCGGGCACCGATGAAGCCATGGTGGCCGAAGCGCCTCCTTACAATCGATCCAATGCCGCGTTTATCCAAGTGCCGGGTCCCTATGATAAGGGAGTGATGTCGGTGTACAACATTGCGCCTCCTGACCCTAAGTGGAGCAAGACGGAACAGGCGGCTTACATTCCGAGCGAGGCGTCGCTGCTGTTCACCTCCGTGCACGAGGTCTGGCCGGGACATTTCCTGCAGTTCCTGCATTCGAACGCTAATCCGTCGAAGCTGGAAGGGCTGTGGGTGGGGTATGCGTTCGCTGAAGGCTGGGCGCATTACTGCGAAGAAATGATGATTGAAAAGGGCCTGGGGAAGGGCGATCCGGAAAAGCATATCGGACAAATTATGGACGCCTTGCTGCGTGACGTGCGCCTGCTGTCGTCCATCGGCCTGCACACGCATGGCATGACTGTGGCGCAATCCGAGAAGATGTTTCGAGAACAGGCGTTTCAGGATCCGGGCAATGCCCGCCAACAAGCGGCTCGCGGCACCTATGATCCCGCGTACCTGAATTACACACTGGGCAAGCTCATGATCCGCAAACTGCGCGCCGACTGGGTTGCAAAGCATGCAGCGGCGGGTGGAGCGGCACCCGGCGACGACCAATCGCTCTGGTACGACTTCCACAACGAGTTCCTTTCCTACGGCGGTCCGCCCATTCCGCTGCTGCGCAAGGAAATGCTGGGCGAGGAGGGGGCTCTGCTTTAATTGACGGCGACGATAATCCCGCTGTCCGCCCAAGCCCCAAGCAGGCCCGCGGCGCGCAGCGGGATTTCTTCCGTCGGCAGGTGCTCGCCGAGCCCCTCGCAGATGTCGCCGAAATTCCCGCCGTTCAGCGCCGCCTCGAGCGCCGCTGCTTCGTCCGCCGTCATGGAACGAAAATAGTTCTGCAAGTCCTGCCGCCATAACAACCAGGGGACAGGATACTCAGCGCAGGCCGGTTCCGGCGGCATCTCGCCGTGGCTCATCGCCTGCCAAACCGCTGCGGTATTCCATTTCAGCCTCAAGCGCCGCACCGAGGGATGAAATTCGAATCGCAGCGCGCTCCACATCGCTGAGTCGCGGCCGGCGAGGGCGGCACGCCCCACCGGTTCGGCGTCGGCTGAATCGAATACCGAAGCCAGTGTCCACTCGAGCCGGGCGATTTCCGCCAATATGGGTTGCTCCGCATAGGGCGGGTTGCTACTGATGAATTCCGCAAGCTCGCTGCCGTACCAGCGAATCGAGCGATACACGGAAGGATGCGCGGCCACGAACTCCTCGCCCATCGCGAGGAACATCTCATCGCCCAGCAGAGCATGCAGCACGGGATAGGTGTCATCGAGCGCTTCGATCAGCCGTACCTGGTAGGCATTGCGGTAAATGCCAAGGCGTTCCAGTGCCGGCAGCGGCGGCGCATCGACGATGGCGTCGGCAATGGCGCTAGAATTTCCCAGCACGTGAGTCTGCAGATCCTGCTGCAATTGGCGCAATGTCGCCGGGGCTCGCATGACATTCATGCGGCGCACCGCGCGTGCCGGTCTGCGAGTTCGCGGGCGACTTGTAGTTCCGCCACCAGTTCGCTCAGATCGGGAATGTTGTCATCGCGCTCGATCATGGTAGGCACCGCACCGAAGTGCTCGACGGCAGCGCAGTACAGGTCCCAGACCGGCTGGACGATGGGATGATCGTGAGTGTCGATCAAGTGTCCGCCGAGATCGCTGTGCCCGGCGAGATGAAATTGACGAACCCGGTCCTTCGGCATCGCCCGCAAGTAGACAAGCGGGTCGAAGCCGTGATTGACGCTGCTGACATAAATATTGTTGATGTCGAGCAGGATGGCGCAGTCCGCGCGCCGCGCGACCTCGCGCAGGAATTCCCATTCACTCATTTCGGAGGCATGGTAGGTCAAATAGCTCGAGACGTTTTCCAACAGGATCTGCCGGCCGAGGGCGTCTTGAACTTGACCCACTCTCGCGACCACCAGCGCCAACGCCTCTTCGGTGTAGGGTAGCGGCAAAAGATCGTGCAGATTGCGTCCCTCGATGCCGGTCCAACACAGATGATCGGATATCCAGTGCGGTTCGATGCGCGCCGCCAGCGCTTTGACCGCAGCGAGGTAATCGATATCGATGGCATCGGTGCTGCCGATGGACAGCGACACGCCGTGCAGAACTAACGGGAAGCGCTCGCGGATGCGCTCCAGATAATGCAGCGGCTTACCGCCGGCACCTAAGTAATTTTCAGTGATGACCTCGAGCCAATCGATGGCGTGAGCTTCGCCGAGCACCGCTTCATAGTGCGGAGTCCGAAGGCCAAGGCCAAAACCGGAGAGTTTCATCGAGTTGCGAGCGGGGGATGAATCGGTAGGGCGGAGGCCTTAGGACCGGGCGTCACAGGCACGCCCGGTCCCATTATCTCGAGCTCAATCGGCCTATTTCTCAACGGTGCCTTTGTCGGCTTTGCATTCAGCCTTGGTTTTCGACACCCAGCCCATGCCCTTGCAGCTGTTCATGCCCTTGCAGCTGTTCTTCGCCGACTTGCACTCGGATGTTCCTTTACAGGAATTCACACCCGCGCAGTGAACGGTCGCGGCGTCCGCCGCCACCGACACCGTGGCGAAACCGGAACTGAACAACATCGCTGCTGCGGCGGCCAACGCCGCGCTCGACACTTTATTGATCTGCATGATTGATTCCTCGATTGTTTTTGAACGCAGCGATATTGCTGCTTACCTACAAAGACCCGGCCAACGTCTAGATTATTACCCATTTGTATAAGCTTATGCCTAGGAGTCTTCGGCAGCGTTCAACCTGGAAAGAGTCGCGGCGGGATAAGGAGACTTGGGGTCGCATGCCGGCCTCGGGTGCCAATGCCGCGCGGTCCCAACACCGCAAACGTAAGTCATTGTGAAAAGAGCCGATTTTTCATGTCTTGAGCTTGGGTTTGCATCCAAAGGAGGCGCCTGGGCGAAGAACACTGTATGACCAAGCGTATGTCTTTCACGCCAGCCACCTTGCTGGGGTTGAGTGTATTGGCGGGGCGAGCCATCGGCACGCCCGCCGCGGGCGACTCCTATCTGAGCTATTCCGGTACGGCCAGCGAGCCTCATTCAATGACGTTTCTCTATGGCGAACAGCATGCTCTGGCGTTTCGGGACGGCCGGTTGGCCGAACGCGTGGTTCTTTACACTTGCCGGGACGGTTCGCCTTTTGCACGGAAGACCGTTGCCTACGAGAATCCTCTGGCGCCGAATTTTCTGCTCGAGGACAGTTCCAATAGCTCACGTGCGGGCGTGCATCCCGACGGTGGCGAACGGCGGGTCTTCTTTCGCGGCGATGGCGCCGAAGAGGAAAGGACCGGACCGCTGCCTTCTGTCCGCGGGTTGGTCGCGGACAGCGGTTTCGATCAATTCATTCGCGGCAACTGGCCGGCGCTGATGGTAGGCACACCGCTGGAGTTGCATTTCTTGGTGCCCAGCCGGCTCGACGACATGCGGTTTCAGCTACAACACCAAGGCAGCGAAACGCTGGACGGCACGGCCGTCGAGGTGTTTCGATTGAAACTGGTCGGCATTTTGGGGTGGGTATTGCCCGCCATCGATGTGTACTATGGAGCGGATGACCATGTGTTGAGGCGCTACGACGGACCGTCCGACCTGCGCGATGCGGCGGGAAATAACTACCGCGCACAGATCCTGTTCCATGAGGCGGACCGGGCTGTGAGCGACGCCCAATTGTTTGCCGAGGCCCGGCGCGCACGATTGGCGCCTTGCACGTAAGCTAACCCCATGTTTTCAACTTCGATATATCTGCAGGGGCTGCTCGCGGCCGGCTCCGCGGCGTTTCTCACGTGGGTCTTGAGTGTGTGTCGCCGCAATGTTGCGATCGTGGACAGCCTGTGGTCGCTGATGTTTGCGCTGATGGCTTGCATTTACGCCGCCGCCACTCCGGTTTTGGGCCCGCGCGCGGTGCTGGTCTTATGTCTGGTGACTGTATGGGCACTGCGCCTTTCCCTCTACATCACGTTGCGCAATCGCGGTCACGGTGAGGATCGGCGCTATCAGGCGATTCGCGCGCGAAATGAACCGAATTTCGCCGTAAAAAGCCTGTATCTGGTGTTTATCCTGCAGGCCGTGTTGGCCTGGATTATTTCGCTGCCGCTGCTCGGGGCCGTGCTCGGTCCGCGGCCGCTGAGTATGCTCGACCTCGCCGGGGCCGCGCTGTGGTTGCTAGGAATTGCGTTCGAGGCGGGCGGCGACTGGCAACTGGCGCGCTTCAAGGCGAACCCCGCCAACAAGGATCAGGTGATGGACCAGGGGTTCTGGCGGCTTACCCGTCATCCCAATTATTTCGGGGATTTCTGCGTCTGGTGGGGGTTCTACCTGTTGGCGGCGGCCGCCGGGGCTTGGTGGAGTTTCATCGGACCGCTGCTCATGTCGGCGTTGTTGATGCGCGTATCGGGCGTGACCTTGTTGGAGAAAGATATCGGCGAGCGCCGGCCCAAGTATGCCGACTATGTGCGTCGTACCAATGCCTTCTTCCCGGGGTGGCGGAAACGGCGGTGAGCGCGGGCGGTATTTTTTGTCCGAGAAGCCGTCACTTCGGCCGGAAAACACAGGTTGGCAGGGATTCGAATTGCGATATGCTTGAAGCTGAGCGGGCACAAACCACGCAACTTCGCCCCCATCAAATGTTTTATGTTGCATTTTTGCAACACACCATTTCGCACGCTCAACTTCTGTTGCAGCCGGCGGTGACTCGGTTGAGCTTGCGCTCGCGCCGGTCGCCGCGACATGGTCGCCGGCCGGCGCGCTGTGATGGGCAGTCAACCCAGCTTTAAAGCCACGGCGCCGGCCGTTCATCAATACCCCTAGCCGGCTAGATCGACTGACTCATGCATCATTTTGCTTGCGTTATCTTGCCCGAAATTGGGCGTCAGCCACAAGATTTGAGGATCCGACAGAGACTTCTCGGCGTCGAAGTGTCGTCGTAGTTTTGGTGCGATACCGTTCAATTTGACCTTGAATGCCAATTTAAAGGTTGAGGCGTCTTGGCAACACCGGTTTAGCATGGTGTAATTGACCCATAACTCTGATTGGTTGATGGGATGGATGATGGTGCGCGGTATATGCGCAAACCAATCGGTTTTGACTGAACTCACTGATTACTACGTTTAGGGAGCAAACAATGGGGAATAATCGCAAATTGCAATTTGCAATCCGTGCTGCACTCGCAGCGGCCGCGGCATCCGCCTCGGTGCCGATTGCGCTGTCGCAGACGGTAGCGTCTACGACTACCGCATCCGACACGACCTTGCAGGAAGTGGTAGTCACCGGCTCGCGCCTTGCGCAGTCGCCCAACGACGTATCCATCAGCCCGATCAACAGCATCACGTCGTTGGACATCGCGCAGACGGGTTTGGTTCGCACCGAAGACCTGTTAAATAATCTGCCGCAAGTGATCGCTGAAAACAGCGGCGGTCAATCGATCAGTTCGAACGGCACGTCCACCGTCAGCTTGCGCGGACTGGGTTCGCAACGCACCTTGGCGCTGGTCAACGGTCGCCGCATGAGCCCGGGCGCCGGTCTTGGCGCAACGACGTCGTCGAGCGCGGACATCAACCAAATTCCCGCCGACCTGATCGAGCGTGTCGACGTACTCACCGGCGGTGCCTCCGCGGTGTACGGCGCGGACGCGGTTGCGGGCGTGGTGAACTTCGTCCTGAACACGCATTTCGAAGGCGTCAGGATCGACGCGAACTATGGATTCGGACGGCATAGCAATAGCAACCAGACTCAGCTGGACGACCTCACCGCGGCGCATCAGCCGTTGCCGGATAGCACGGTCGATGCCGGATTCAACAAGGATGTCTCTTTCCTCGCGGGTGCCAATTTTGCCGATGGCAAGGGCAACGCCACAGTGTATGCCACGTACCTGAAAACATCTCCGGCGGTCGGCTACCAATACGACTTCGCGGGATGCACACTCAATACTCCCGGCAGGGCGAGCCAACTTGCCACCGGCAAACTGAAGTGCGGCGGTTCGAGTTCCAGCGCCACCGGCCGGTTCTTGGAAGTTGGCCAAAACACGGCTGGCACGGCTTCAACGACCTTGGCCGATAGAACGGTTGCGCCCGGCCAGGGGTTTCGTCAGTACGGTTCCGCGGACTCTTATAACTACGGTGCTTTGAGCTACTTGCAACGCGCTGCCGAACGTTATACGGCCGGCGGCTTCCTGAACTACGACATCAACGATTCTACCAATGTCTATTCGGAAACCATGTTTGCGCGCAATACCTCGTCGGCGGCGTACGGCCCCAGCGGCTTGTTCGCGTTCGGCCAGGAAGTCATCAGCTGCGCCAATCCTCTCCTCACCAACGAAGAGCAGACGACACTCTGCTCGCCCGCCAACGTCACGTCCAACCAAACGTGGTTTGGACCCACGAACGCTGCGCAAAATCCGCTGGGCGGAAACGCGCGGGTCACGGGAAACAACATCCTGGTGTACATCGCGCGCCGCAGCGTCGAGACCGGCCCGCGTATCGACAACTATTCCTCCAACTCCTTCCGCCAAGTGCTGGGCATCAAAGGCAAGTGGAGCGATGCGTTGTCCTACGATTTGTACGGCCAAGTGGGAATCACTCAGCTGAACGACAAGGAAGACGGTTTCCTGGGTTCGCAGCAGATCGACCGTTCATTGAACGTGGTTACCGACCCTGCCACCGGAAAGCCGGCCTGCGTCGCGGCAATTAATGGCGACGACCCCGCTTGCGTGCCTTGGAACATTTGGAATCCCGGTGCCGTTAACAAGGCGCAGTTGGATTACCTGAAAGTGGCTTCTTCCTTTGGGATTACCACCAAGGAATACATCGTCTCGGGTTCGGTTACGGGCGACTTGGCCAAGTACGGCGTGCAGCTCCCGACCGCATCGACCGGCATGAGCGCGAACGTCGGCGCCGAATACCGGCAAGAGAATTACAATCTCGATCCCGACTATATTTTCGGCAATGGCTTTGCGTCCGGCGGCAACGGCGCGCAGCTGCCGATCAACGGTGGATTCCATGTGGCGGAAATCTTTACGGAAATGCGCTTGCCGCTCATCACGGACAAGCCCGGCGCTTATGACCTTTCGACCGAGGCCGGCTACCGTTATTCCTCCTATACGTCCGGCTTCAACACCAACACCTACAAATTCGGTGTGGAGTGGGCGCCGGTCAAGGACCTGCGGATCCGTGGCGGCTATAACCGCGCGGTTCGCGCCCCCAGCATCGGCGACCTCTATGCTCCGCAGGTGATCGGCGCGGGCGGAACGGCCGATCCTTGCTGGGGCTCGGCGGATGCCAACGGTCTTGTCAACGGCCACACCTTTGCGTTCTGCCAAAGAACAGGTGTGACAGCCGGGGAATTCGGGCACATTGCCGCGAATCCCGCCGCGCAGATCAACACGACGGGAGGCGGCAGCCTCACCCTGACGCCGGAACTCGCCGACACCTTCACGTTCGGTTTTGTATTGAAGCCTGAGGCCATCCGCGGCCTGGCGGTGTCTGTCGATTACTACTACATCAAGATCGCGAACACCATCGAGGAACTCACCTCCAACTCGGTGATCAACAACTGCGGTACCACCGGCCTTGCGCAGTACTGCAATCTGATTCATCGTGGCGGCGGCAACGGATCGCTGTGGTTCAACAACACCCAGTTCGTCGATAACCACGAGCAGAATATCGGCAAGATCTCCACCAAGGGCATCGATTTGGCGTCGAGCTACTTGTTCGACATCGGACCTGCCGGCAAGATGGGACTCAACCTGACGGGCACCCGCGTTCTGAACTTCTTTACTCAACCGACGCCCCAAGGTGGATCGTATGACTGCGTAGGGTATTACGGCACTACGTGTAATGCACCGACCCCGCAATGGCGGCATGTGATGTCGACTGATTGGCAAGCGCCGTGGGCCGGTCTCGACCTGACGCTTCGCTGGCGCTACATCGGGCCCACGTCGACCGACCGTCAGAGCCAAGATCCGCAGCTCGCGCAGTCGTTCTTCCCGGGCGCGAAGCACATCGGTGGATATTCGTACCTCGACATGTCGGCGTCCATTCCGGTGGCATCCACGGGGATCAGTTTCCGGGTCGGTGTCAACAACCTGACCGACAAGGCTCCCCCCATCGTCGCGAACGGCAACTATTCGGATTGTCCGAATACCTCGTGCAACGACAATACTTGGGTCGGAACCTACGATACCATCGGCCGTTACCTGTATGCGCACGTGAGTGCGAAGTTCTAATAGCGGGTAGCAAACTCGCAGGTAGCAAATTGACGGCGGACTTAGGTCCGCCGTTTTTTTTGGAGCCCTTTTTTTTCGAAGGTCAGGCCCGCGCGCGGTCAGGAATGGGGTATTGATCGACGAGATTTCCCAACGCGTTTTTCATGGGGCCTAGCCACGGCTCGAAGTGGCGCCATTGTTCGACTGAACCCGAATAAATCGGCAAACGTACCTGCTCGGAGCTGATGGTGTGGACGATGCGCCGGTTTTTATAGAAGCGCAGGCACTCGGCTTCGAACGGCAGCTGGCAGTAGTCCAGCAGCCGGCGCACCTCGCGCTCGGGGTCGGCAACTAACTGTTCATAGTGGATGCGATGCACCCGCCCGGGCAGCACGTTATCTACATGTTCCATGAGTTCGGCGTAGTCACGATAGTAGAGGCCGAGTTCGCCTAGGTCGAAACTGAATCTCATGCCGCGGGCAAACAACTGCTTGTAGCATGAGAATCCGCAACCCAACGGGTGACGTCGGGCATCGACGATAGCCGAGTTGGGAAACATCAGATGGATCAGGCCGAAGTGGCTGAAATTGCCGAGCATTTTGTCGACGAAGCGCGGTCTGGCCATAGGCCGGCGCGGCTGCGTTTGTGCGAAGTAGCGCGCGGCCAGCGCCTGTATCTCGGCTGCATCGAGCGAGGCGATGGGCTCGGGGTAGTCCCCCTTCGCGCTGCGATCGAGACGCGACATCAGATCCGACACCATGTTGGGGATATCGCGCAGCTCGCGCGTGCCTTCGATCTGTGAGTGGCTGGCCAGAATCTGCTCGATCAGCGTCGAGCCGGAGCGCGGCAAGCCGATGATGAAAATTGGATCGGGCCGCTCATCTCCCCAGCCAGACCGGTCGGCGAAGAAGCGCGCGGTATACACGGCTTTCGACCTCTGCACGAACGCGGTCGAACTGGCGGGATCGTATTCTATGCCATTGCGAAACAAGGCATTGCCCGCTGCATAATGCTCGAAGGAAGCCGCAAACTGTTTCGCATCCTCGAAGGCCTTGCCGAGCGCAAACTCCAAGTGGATGCGGCCACGCCCGCGCGCTTCGCTGCGCACGAGTTGTTGCTGCATGCATTGCAGGTCCCTTTCGTCGAATCGAAAGGTTTTTAGATTCGCCAGCGCCCAATACGCCTCACCGAACCCAGGCTGCACGGCGAGCGCCTGCCGATACGAGTCGATTGCCCGAGATTGTTCGCCGATCTCTCGCAGGAGATTGCCGTAGGTCACCCAGACCTCTGGGTCCTCTGGATGATCCAAGAGGAGGCTCTCGAGCAACGCGACCGACTCTGAATGCCTGCCGACGAAGCGCAATGACTGCGCCTTCAGGCTGAGATAATTCTTGTTGCGCGGCTCGGTGGCCAACAATCTCTCGATGAGCGGCAATGCCTCGGCAATCCTCTCCTGCCAAAAAAACACACGTGCCAGGGCGTAACGCGCTGCCGCATAGCCGGGTGCGCAGGCGAGGCATTGCAGAAGGTATTTCTCCGCTTGCGCCCAGTCCTCGCGGCGCGCGTCAATATCGGCCTGCAGTAGGAGCGCCTCCGCGCTGCGCGGCGCGTCGCGGAGACGGCGCCGCACGAGCGCCTCCGCGGCATCCAAGCGGCCCTCGCTCAGGGCAATGCCTGCGTCAACGAGTTCCTGCGGATTGGGTGCGCGCTGGCTGTAATTCAAATAGGCCGAGTCGCCTGCGGCCGTGTCGCCGGAAATGAAATGCTGGGTTGCAAGTTCGCTCCAGGCGTCCGCAAGTTCTGGGTCCAGTTCGACCGCGCGCGCGAACGCTGCGACCGCGTCTGCGCGGCGCCCGCAGTCGGCGTAGACGCGGCCGAGTTCCAGCTGCATGACAGGAGATCCAGGATGCGCACGCGCCAGGGATTCGACCGCGCTCACGGCGACCGCCGAGTCACCCAGCCGGCGGCATGCCGCCGCAAGCAACAGCTTCGCCTCCTCATGTTCGGGCGAATTCGCCAGGATATTGCTGGCGTGGCGCGCGGCGCTTGCCGGATCGGAGTCGAGCAGCATGGACGCGCGCATCAACTCGAGATCGGCAGAAGCTTCAGAAGTCAAATCAAACTCCATAGGGTCCTGGGCGTGCCATCTAAGCGGACACGGCGGAATGAGTCAACGGCGGCCTGCAGCCCCCCGATAATCGGGGTGTTATACAATGGGGGAAATAATGGCGGCGGCGCCTCGAGGATTACGCGGTGAATCAAGCAACTCCCACCCCCATGGACGATGCCAACATCGTCCGTCTGCTGCAGGCGTCGAAATTCGAAGCGGCGGCCGGGCGTTTTCCCGAATCGGACCAGCTGCTGGCGCATGTGGCGCAACAGGCTCCGGACCACCCCGCGGTGCTCAATGAATTGGGGGTGCGCATGCTCAGTCGAGGCGCCGCCGACCAAGCGCAGGCGCTCTTCGCCCGGGCGACGAATGCGGCTCCCAGGCAACCGGCGATATGGGCGAATCTTGCGTCGAGTCTCAAGGTCCTCGGCCGCCGTACCGAGGAGCTAGACGCCATCGAAAAGGCCCTGCAGCTCGAACCGCGGCACGTGTCGGCGCTGCTGCAGAAAGGGGCTTATCAGGAGGAAATGGGTGATCCGCGCAATGCCGCGCGGACTTATCAAGCGGCTCTGGAGTGCATTCCGGCGGGCGCGGAAGCCCCATCCAACCTCAAGGAGGTGTTGGTCCATGCAAAATCCATGGTCGATGCCGACCTTGCGGCACTCACCGCCACCATGGAGCAGCCGCTGGCCCAGATTCGCGAGCGCCACGGAGGAGGGCGTCAGCAGCGCGTGGAGCAGTGCCTCGATACCTTGACGGGAAGGCGCAAGGTCTATCACTCGCAGCCGACGTGGATGTATTTTCCCCAGCTGCCGGCGATCGAGTTCTTCGATCGCGCCGATTTCCCCTGGTTTGAAGAGCTTGAGGCTGCGGTCCCCGATATCCGCACTGAGCTCCTGAGGGTGCTGGTCGCGGATCGGGACGGGCTGCAACCCTACATAGATTTTCCGGATAGCCTCCCGGTCGATCAGTTCAGGGAGCTGAACCGCTCACGACGCTGGAGCGCCTATTTCCTGTGGAACCAGAGCGAGGCTGTGGCCGGCCACATCGCCCGCTGCCCCAAGACTGCGGCCGCGCTCGAGAAGGTGCCGCGGCCGTCGATCAAGAGACGTGCCCCGACGGCGTTTTTCTCGATCCTCGACGCAAAAACACGCATCCCGGCGCATACCGGCGTCACCAACACCCGGCTCACCGTGCACCTGCCGCTGGTGGTGCCGCCGGGTTGTGGATTTCGAGTCGGTGCGACCACCCGCGAATGGGTGCCCGGGGAGGCGTGGGCATTCGACGATACCATCGAGCATGAGGCCTGGAACGACTCGGACACGCCGCGCGCCATTCTGATCTTCGACATCTGGAATCCGCTGTTGAGCGCGGCGGAGCGCGACATGATTCAATCCATGACTGAGGTCTATGGAGAGTATTACTCACTGCCGCCTGGGCAAGCGCTGTGAGCCGCGCGAGATACTGGGTGTTTGGCGTCACACTGGCGGCGGCAACAGCCGCGCTCGCCGCATTGCCGGTCGCCGGCGACATGGCGCATTGCGCGGCCGTGGTGGCAGCCGATGCGCGGCTCGCGTGCTACGACGAGCTGGCGCGCGCAATGGCGCGGCAACCGGTCGCCGTTGCGCCGCCGGTTCGCGCGCCTACGGCTACGGCTATGCCTACGGCAACGGCGGCAGCAACGGCAGCGGAGCCGGCGCCTCCGGCGTCACCTGGCGCGGCGCCCGCAGCGCCCGCAGCGGCTGCGAGCCCGCCGTCCGATGCAGATAGGGTGCGGGATTTCGGCTTCAGTTTCGACCGGTCGCACCCGGCACCCAAGGGACCGCCCTCCATACAAGCGCGCATCGCAAGTATCGCGGAAAACCGAACTGGCGGCGCCCAGTTGGTACTGGATAACGGACAGGCATGGACATTTACGGACAACGATGGCCGGGTGAGTGCGGGAGATGCGATCACGATCAAGCGAGCGTCGCTCGGCTCGTTCATCATGACCGCGCCCTCGAATCACACCTACCACGTCCACCGGATACAGTAGCCGCTCTCGAGCGCGCCGCAAGGGCTCCCTACTCGGGGTAACCGAAACGCTCGATCCAAGTGTGCAGTACCGGCAGAATCGGCGCGAGCTGGGCGCTGTAGTTGCGCCACTGCTCGATACTGGATCGATCCAGTCCGCGAGCCAGTTGCGCGGTGCTCGGGGTCGCATGATCGCGTGATAGCACACGACCGGCAAAATCAGCCATGCCGGCCGACCATTCCAGTCCGAGAAATTCGCAAATGCTGCGCGTTTCGTCAGCAAAGTCGGTCGCCAGGGTTTCATAGCGGACCACGCGCCAGTCCAGATCGACGGCCGCATGCGCGCGCTCGGCGAACTCCATGACGGCGCCGTAGAAGGCTGCCGCGCCCGGCAAGGTGAGCAGCTCATACATGGCGGCATTCATCTTGAAACGGCGCCGAAAGCAGCTGAACACCACGTCGCGTGGATCGCGCTGTGCGAACAGAATCTTCGCTCGCGGGAACAGGCGCGCGATCAACGGCAGCTTGAGCGTGTTCAGCGGATGTTTGTCGATGAACAGCTTGCCGCTGGTATCCGCTCCGGCCATGTGGGCCCGGCCCCAGTACGCCGCGCGCAACGTGTCCAGTTCACTCTCCTCGGCCCGCAACAACGCTTCGAAATCCACGGGTTCGCGCATGAACTTCAGCACCGCGTCGATCAAAAGTTCGTGCTCCTCGAGACTCGTGACGTCGGGGTGACCGTCGAGCGCAACTTCCAGCAAGGTGGTGCCGGAGCGTGGAAAGCCAATCAGGAATACATGCCCCAGCATTTCCGGGGATGCCGCTGGTTCGGCGTGCGACGGCCCGCCGCGCGAGCTCAGCCTTTCGATGCCTGCGGTGAGCGCCCGGGTATAGGCAAGGGTGCTGGTGCCGTGGCTGAACCTGCCGTGAATTTTTCGCAGTGCTTCGTTGCAAGCCGAGTACGCGTCGAAGGCCTCGGCGTAACGACCGGCGGCATCGAGGACGTCTCCCAACAAACCGGAAGCGCGAGCTTTGTCGGTGGGTCCTGCGCGCATATCGAAGATCAAGTCATGCAGCAGCCGTTCCGCTTTGGCGAGGTCGCCGCCCGCCAGTTCAGACGCTGCCAGGCTCAAGACCGCATCGGGATAGCCGGGCGCCGTGAGCAGTGCCTGCTCCGCCCAGCGGCGTGCTTCGTCGTGCTCGCCGCGGTGGGTGGCGATGGAGGCCAGCGCAGCGGTTGCCGCCAGATTGCCCGGCTCGAGCTCCAGTGCCCGCAAATGACTGAGCCTCGCCGGGCCCAGCAGGCCAAGCGCGATCAGCGCGTTACCCTTGTTGGCGTGGGCGAATCCGAGCTCGGGATTGCGCTTCAGCAGTTCGTCCACGTGCACAAGGGCCTCCGCAGGACGCTCGAGACGTTGCAGGCACAACGACAGGGCGTTGCGTGCGCCCACGTCGCCCGGCGAGATGCCGACGGCCCGCTGCAACAGACGCAGCGCGTCCTCGAGCTTACCTTCCTGTTCCAGGCGCGTGGCAAGGACGTTCAAGAGCAACGGGTGCTCGAAACCGCTGGCCAAGGTCTGCTCGGCCAGGGCCGCAGCGCGCTGAAAATCACGGTTCTGCGCATAAGTCAGAACCGTGCGCAGGATTTCCATGTCGGTGTTAAGGTCGCGGGCCATTGCACTTGAGGGTTGGGTTACTGGTGGCGAGGGTACCGGATTCGGCCCTGTCAGGTAAGTTTTGGTCGAGGTAGTGCGGATATGGGAAAATTGGCGGGCAATCATTTCCGATCGAGGTGAATTTGACGGACGCTACCGATGCCTTGATGCGCGAGGCAACGCAATTGGATCGCCAGAACCGCATTCCGGAGGCCATGGCAGCCTACCAAGCCATCGTCGCACGATGGCCGCGTTTCGCGGATGCCTGGTTCAACCTGGCGGTGCTGCAGCGGCAAACCCAGCGGCTGGATCAAGCCCTGTTGTCTTATCAAAAAGCGCTCAACGCCGGCGTCGCGCGTCCGGAAGAGGTTCACCTGAACCGCAGCGTCATTTTCAGCGATTACTTGAGGGACCCTGCGTCCGCGGCGCGCGAGCTGCAGGAGGCGCTGACGCGTAATCCGGGCTACACGCCCGCGTTGCTGAATCTCGCCAATCTGTACGAAGATTTCGGGCGGCGCCCGGAGGCAAGCGCGCTGTACGCGCGGATATTGGCGATCGAACCGGATTCCTTCGAGGCGCTGGCACGTTTCGCGAACATGCAG
>JBDUBO010000078.1:0-19560 GCA_040004115.1 Gammaproteobacteria bacterium
TCGGCGGCGACAAGTTCGACGAGGCCATTACCAACTACGTGCGGCGTAACTACGGGATTTTGATCGGTGAGGCCACGGCGGAACGCATCAAGCTGGAAATCGGTTCGGCCTACCCGGGGCAAACTGTGCGGGAGATTTCCGTCAAGGGCCGCAATTTATCCGAAGGCGTACCCCGCAGCTTCACCTTGAACTCGAATGAAATATTGGAGGCTCTGCAAGAACCTCTGCAGGGCATTGTCGGCGCGGTCAAGCAGGCTCTCGAACAAACCCCGCCCGAACTGGGGGCCGACGTGGCCGAGCGCGGCATCGTTCTCACCGGCGGCGGCGCGCTGTTACGCGACGTCGATAAATTGCTCATGGAAGAAACCGGCCTTCCTGTGGTGGTTGCGGACGATCCGTTGACCTGCGTGGCGCGCGGCGGCGGCCGGATCCTCGAACTCACCGAGGAAAACGGACCGGGCATATTCGGACTGGAGTAATGCGCGCGACTAGGGAATTCTGAAGCCCATGGTCGCATTTCGTACCGCCGACGCCTCAGGTCGAACCACGGGACTGCTGATTCGGTGCGTGTTGTATTCCCTGCTCGCTTTAGGCCTGATAATCGTCGACAAACGCTACGATCATCTCGGCAAGATTCGCCGCGTGCTCTCAGTCGTGGCTTATCCCCTGCAAATAGCCGTCGCCAGTCCATTCGAGGGTTGGGACTGGTTTCGCGAAAGCGTCACCACTCGCGACGCCCTGCGAGCCGATAAGACCAAGCTGGAGAGCGAGTTGCGCATGGCGCAATTTCGGCTGCAGCGCTACGAGGCGCTGGAGGCCGAGAGTCAGCGCTTGCGGGCGCTGCGCGATAACACGGCCGGTGTGGCCGACCGCTTCGTCATCGGCAATGTGATGGGTGTGGATTTGGATGCTTTTCGCGAGCGAGTGCTGGTCGACCGTGGTTCTCAGGACGGCGTCTTCATCGGGCAAGCCGTGTTGGACGCCGGCGGCGTATTCGGGCAGGTGGCGCGCGTCGGGCAACTGACCGCAGAAGTCATTCTGGTCAGCGATGCAACACACGCCATACCAGTGCAGATCAATCGCAATGGATTGCGGACCATTGCGGTGGGCACCGGCGACATGGGCCGGCTCAAGCTGCCGTATCTGCCGACCAGCGCCGACGTCATTGCCGGGGATCTGTTGGTGACGTCCGGACTGGGAGGCGGATTTCCCGCGGGCTATCCGGTCGGCACCGTGGCGGCGGTAAAGCGCGATCCCGCGCAATCCTTGGCCGATATTGATGTGAAACCCGCCGCCGCGCTCGACCGTTCGCGCGAATTGATGTTCGTCTGGCTGAAACCTCAGGCCGCCGCGCGTCTCGCTTCCGCGCCGCCCGGATCGCAAGGATCGCCCACTCTGCCCCCCACCCTCGTGCCGCCGGCGGCGTCGGGCGCCGCAAGTGCACAACCGGCAGCAGCACCGTCCAAAGCCGCGAAAGCCCCGCCGACTGCCGGGGCAAACGCCAAATGATGCGTGACAATCGAATTCGCCGCATGCCCATGGCGCTGTCTTCGCTGGTGGCGCTGGCGTTGGCGATACTGCCGCTGCCCACCGTTCTGGAGGCGTTCCGTCCGGATTTCTTGGTCTTGGTGGTGTTTTACTGGTCGATCGAATCGCCGAGGGCCGGCGGATTGGCGCTGGCGTTCATGGCGGGCCTCGCGCTCGATGTGATCCAAGGGGTGGTGCTCGGACAACACGCGCTCGCCCTGACCTTGATGGCGGCTTGGGTCACGCATCTGCGACTGCGCCTGCGTGTGTTCTCGATTCTTTCGCAGACTCTGACCATATTCGCCTTGCTGACCGGCTACCAATTCGTGCTGTTCTGGGTCGACGGCGCCACTGGCAATCCCGTCACCACGTTCGGCCGCTGGCTTGCTCCCGTGATCGGCGCCTTGCTGTGGCCTGTGCTGCTAGGCCTCTTGAGCCGCCTGCATCAACGCTAGCCCGCCGCGGAGCATGGAAAAGATCTTATGATTTTCGACGAGTTCTCCCCCTCTCGAACGCGCCGCACGCTCACCGCCGGCGGCCGCACGCTGCGCGCGCTGGGACTGGACGGTCCGCTCACCGGGGTACTGGCCATCATCGTGGGCATCGGCGTTCTGGTGGTGTACAGCGCTTCAGGGCAGAACTGGAAAATGGTCGAACATCATTTGGTGAATATCGGCATTGCGGTCGCCGCGCTGCTCGCGCTTGCAAGGCTGGCTACTCCGCAGTACCTGCGCCTGTTTGCGCCCATCGCCTACGTCATTGGAGTGCTGCTGCTGATCGTGGTCGATGTGACCGGGCATATCGGCAAGGGTGCGCAGCGCTGGTTGGACGTCGGATTCATGCGCTTCCAACCTTCCGAGATCATGAAACTTGCCGTGCCGATGATGTGCGCCTGGTACATGCACGAGCGACCTCTGCCGCCGACGTTCAAAGATTTGGTGATGATGGGCATCATGATCGCCATTCCGACCGCGATGATCATCACGCAGCCGGATCTCGGCACGGCGCTGTTGATCGCAGCTTCCGGGCTCATCGTCATATTGTTGGCTGGGCTGCAGATCCAGATCATCTTGATTTCCATACCGTTGCTGGGCGGAGCCGCATGGGCGGCCTGGCAATTCATTCACGATTATCAGCGTCAACGTATATTGACCTTCTTGAACCCCGAAACCGACCGCCTCGGCGCCGGTTATCACATCATCCAATCGCAAATCGCCATTGGCTCGGGCGGCGTGTTCGGCAAGGGATACATGAACGGCAGCCAGGCGCAGCTCGAATTCCTGCCCGAGCGATCCACCGATTTCATCTTCGCAGTCATCGGCGAGGAGTTCGGTTTGCTCGGCCAGCTGCTGATCCTGTCGCTGTACGGAGTCGTCATCGGACGCGCGCTATACCTTTCCATGCAGGGCCAGGACACGTTTGCGCGCTTGACGGGCGGTGCCATCGCGCTCAGCTTCTTTGTCTATGTGTTCGTCAATTCCGGCATGGTGAGCGGCATACTCCCGGTGGTCGGGGTGCCTCTGCCGCTGATCAGCTACGGCGGCACCTCGATGGTCACGCTGCTGGCCGGCTTCGGTATTTTGATGTCACTGCATTCGCATCGCAAGCTCATTGGGTCGTAGCCGCGTGCACACTTCCTTGCATGCAAAATATCTGTTGCTGGCGGCGCTGCTATGCACCGCCGGCGATCCTGCGGCCGCGCTCGACATCAGGCGCGCGGACGTCAAGGAATTCATCGCGCACATGGCAGACACCACTGCATTCACCAAGCATCAGTTGCGCAAGCTGCTGAAGGCGGCCAAGAGCCAGCCGGCCATCATCGAAGCAATGGACCGGCCCGCGGAAAAGGCCAAGCCCTGGTTCGAGTATCGCCCGATCTTCATCACCGAAAGACGCATCCGCGAGGGTGCGGAATTTTGGGTCGCGCACCGCGAGGCGCTGGATCAGGCCAGCGTTCGCAGCGGCGTGGCGCCCGAGTACCTAGCGGCCATCGTCGGTGTGGAGACCTACTATGGACGTATGACAGGATCGTATCGAGTGCTCGATGCGCTGGCGACCTTGGCCTTCGATTACCCGGCCCGGGCGAAATTCTTCCGCGACGAGCTCGAACAATACCTGCTGCTGACCCGGGATTTGGGCGCCGATCCCTTGAGCCTAAAAGGATCCTACGCCGGGGCGATGGGCGCGCCGCAATTCATGCCGTCGAACTACCGGCGTTATGCGGTCGATGCGGATGCCGACGGTCATGTAAACCTGTGGACCAATTGGCAGGACGTCTGTGCCAGCGTCGGCAATTATCTCAAGGAGCATGGCTGGAATGCCGGCGAGCCCGTTCTGAGCGAGGCCAGCGTCGAGCAAGGCAAATCGGCGGACCTCGATGGACGCAAGCTCGCGTTGTCGGAAACGGTGGGGTCCTTGCGCGCAAAGGGCGTGAATTTCGATAGCTCGCTGCCCACGGATGCGCCCGCCCTGTTGATCGCCGCCGATGAGTCCGACGGGGTGCATTGGCGCGTGGGCTACAACAATTTCTATGTGATAACGCGCTACAACCACAGCGCCCTATACGCAATGGCGGTCTATGAATTGGCGGCCGCCGTCAGACGCCAAGTCTTGCTGAACGACGCCGCCTTATCGGTACCCGTCTCGACGCAGTCGGCCCCGCAGCTGTGATCGCCGGCCGCGCATTTGCCGCTCCGCTGGCGCTCGGCGTTGCGATCGGTTTGGCGGCGTGCTCCGCTACGCCGCAGCAGCACAACGTAAGCCAGCCCCAGACCTCGCCCGCGCCTGCCATTCCGCCGCCGCCAAGCGTTGACACCGTGCCGAATGCCGTGCCGCGAGTCGAACCGCGATCTCGCAGCGGCAATCCGCCGTTTTACGATGTTTTCGGCAAGCGCTATTTCGTCTTATCTTCGGGAGTCGGCTACCGCGAGCGCGGTGTCGCATCTTGGTATGGGCCGGGCTTCCACAAAGTACGCACGTCGATGGGCGAAGCCTACGACATGTACGCCATGACGGCGGCGCACAAGACCCTGCCGCTGCCTGCCTACGTGCAGGTTACGAATCTGCAGAACGGCCGCAGCGTCGTGGTGCGGGTCAACGATCGCGGGCCGTTCGTCGGCAATCGAATCATCGATCTATCCTACACAGCCGCGGCCAAGCTCGACATGTTGCGCAACGGCACCGCCATGGTCGAGGTTCGATCGGTCGATGCAGCGATGCCGGCGCCGATCGCTGCGGCATCAGCTGCGCCCGCTGCGTCGACCGCACCCGCCGCGCCGCCCGCGGCACAATCGCCTGCCGCTGCCGCCGGTGCCGGCTCGACAGCGGCAATCGCCGCAGCCGCTACGCTATTCATACAGGCCGGTGCGTTCTCTGACCCCGCGAATGCGGGCCGGCTGGTGGAGAAATTACGCGGCGGCGGCTACGGCAAGGTGTTTGTCCGCGACGACCAGATTGCCGGCCGCAGAATGTATCGGGTGCGCATCGGCCCCATACCCGACGTTGCGGAGTTCGACCGTGTGGTCGCCGCGCTCGAGCACGTGGGCATTCACGACGCGCATCTTGCACTCGATTAGGGTCGATGCAAGCGCCGCCGTGCGATAATCGCCATTAACCAATTCATTCGAGGTCGCCGCCTATCATGCTCCGTTCCCTTCTGGCCTGCGTTTCTGTTACCGCGTTCTCGGCTGTTTGTTGTTATGCCGAGACGCCTGCGCCGGCTCACGCGCCGATATCCATTCCGACCGCACCACAGGTCGGTGCGCGCGCATACATTGTCGTCGACTTTCGCACCGACAAGATTCTTGCCGCCAAGGATGCGGTGGCGCGCATGGAACCGGCCAGTCTCACCAAGCTCATGACGGCCTACATCGTTTTTCAGGAACTGGCGGCCGGCAAGCTCAAGCTTAGCGATCCGGTGATGGTGAGCGAGCATGCCTGGCGCTCGGAGGGCTCACGCAGTTTCATCGAGCTGGGCAAACCGGTGACGGTCGAGGATTTGATCCTCGGAATGATCGTGCAATCGGGAAACGATGCCACGATTGCGCTTGCGGAGCGTGTCGCCGGAACCGAAGAGACGTTCGCACAGCTGATGAACGCCAATGCGACGCGCCTGAAGATGGTGGGTACACATTTCGATAACAGCACCGGACTGCCCTCGCCCCAGGAATACACCACGGCGCGCGATCTCTCTTTGCTGGCGACTGCCATCATTCGCGAGTATCCGCAGTACTACAAATGGTTTTCGGTCCGCGAGTTCGAGCACAACGGCATCAAGCAGCAAAATCGCAACGGTCTGCTGGAAAAGGACCCGACAATCGACGGCTTGAAGACCGGCCATACGGATTCGGCGGGCTTCTGCCTGGTGACGTCCTCGCTGCGCGACGGCATGCGTCTGATATCGGTGGTCATGGGGTCGACCAGCATGAAGGAACGCGAGAATGCCAGCGCAGCGCTCCTTAACTATGGATTCACTTTCTACGACACCAAACTGGCGGTCAAGGGCGGTGCCGTGCTCGCGACGGCGCGGGTGTGGAAGGGACAGACCGCTGCGGTGGATCTCGGCATCACGAATGATCTCTACATCACCGTGCCGCGCGGCTCAGCTGACATCAAGACAGCCACCGACATACCGCCGGCTTTGATCGCGCCCCTCACGCCCGACATGAAGGTCGGCAGTTTGCGCGTGTTCGCGGGCAGTCAAAACCTGGCGACCACGCCCATGCATCCCCTCAACAGCGTGGCCGCCGGCGGCTGGTGGCGCCGGTTGATCGACACCATCCGATTGTGGTTCGCTTGAAATGCCGCTGCCTATTTGCTACTTGAACGGCAGCTACCTGCCATTGGCCGAGGCGCGCGTGTCGCCGCTTGACCGCGCGTTCCTATTCGGCGACGCGGTCTATGAGGTGTTGCCCCTTTACTCATCGCGCCCATTTCGCTTGCGCGAGCATCTGGACCGGCTCAACCGCAGCCTTGCCGGGATCCGCATGCCGCCTCCTCTGCTGCACGCCGATTGGGCCGATCTGTGCCGACAGCTGGTTTCCCGCAATTCCGCGAGCGACGGTTATGTGTATCTGCAAGTGACACGCGGGGCGGAATTCGGCCGCAATCACGCCTGGCCGGAGGGCCTCAAGCCCACTATATTTGCCTATGTCTCGGCTTTGGAACCGGTGCCCCCGGCATTCATCGACCAGGGCGTAACGGCGGTGACGGCGGCGGATACGCGCTGGTCGCGGCGCGACATCAAGGCCACGGCGCTGTTGGCCAATATTTTGCTTAAAAAGCTATCCTCCGATGCCGGCGCATTTGAAACCATCATGCTCGAGAACGGCGAGCTGACAGAAGGATCGTCGACCACCGTTCACGTCATCAAGGATGGGGTCATTTGCACCCCGCCGAACGGTCATCACATTCTGCCGGGTACGACTCGCGATGTCGTCGGCGAGCTTGCCGCGCGACTGCAATTGCGCAGCGAAAGCCGTCGCATCACCGAATCCGAGCTGCGCGCCGCGGACGAAATCTGGCTGGCCTTCGCCACGCGCGGCTTGCTGCCGGTGACGAAACTCGACGGCGCTGCGATCGGCAGCGGCAGGCCCGGGCCAATGTTCAAACGCATGCGCGCCGCCTTTGCCGAGTACACGCGCGAGCTTGCCGGAACGCCGGCACTATGAGCAGCGCCGGTGTCCAGGATTTTCCCAGTGAATTTCCCATCAAGGTCATGGGGCGTCACGGCAGTGATTTGCGCGCGCTCACTCAGGCCATCGTCGAACGCCATGCGGGAACCCTCGAAGAATCGAGCATACGCACCCGCACCAGCGCTGACGGTAATTTCCTGGCGCTCACCTACACGGTGCATGCAACCAGCCGCGACCAACTCGACGCGATCTATCGCGAATTGACGGCCTGCAAATCGGTGCTGATGGCTCTGTAGTCGGATCCGAATCTGAGGTGCCGCAACAAATGCGGCGTCAGTCCTCGCGCCACGATATCCATGACGCCGGCGGCAAGGCGGGTGTTCTGCAGCACATCGGCACCCAGTCCCTCGACATGATCCGCGAGCCGGGTCACGCATAGGCCCCGATACCCGCAGACATTGATGTATTCAAACGGCGCCAGATCAACCGTAACGTTGAGCGCCAGTCCGTGATAACTGGCGCCGCGCCGAATCCGCAGGCCAACGCTGGCGAGCTTGGCACCCTCGACGTACACGCCGGGTGCCTGGCGCGAGCCCTGAGCCGCCACGCCGAGTTCGGCAACATAGGCGATAACGGCATTCTCGAGCGCCACCACCAGTTCGCGCACGCCCAAATGCCGGCGCCGCAGATCGACGAGAGGGTACACCAGCAATTGTCCGGGGCCATGGTACGTC
The DNA here is from genome assembly GCA_040004115.1 of Gammaproteobacteria bacterium. Lineage (GTDB taxonomy): Bacteria > Pseudomonadota > Gammaproteobacteria > Steroidobacterales > Steroidobacteraceae > Bog-1198. The sequence goes on from JBDUBO010000078.1 coordinate 7,895, forward strand.
ACTTGACCGCCGCGATCGATTTGCACCACTGGAATGTCGCCCGGCGACAGCACATGTTCGCGGCTCGCGTTCATTCCCAAGGTAAACACCGGCGGATGCTCGACGAACCAGATTTCATCCGTGGTCGTACTTTGCCGCCCGTCGGTAAACTTCTGCATGGCCCGCCAGGTGGGCTCGTAAGGCGCAAGACCGAGATGCCTGATCAGGGGCGCATCGCTCATGAGTTGACAAGTCCGGCGTTATTGCGGGCGAGCGCCTGCTCTGCGCGATAACTCGACCGTACCAGTGGTCCGGACACACACTCAAGGAAACCCAAGCCCAGCGCCCAACGGCGATATTCATCGAATTCGGCCGGGGTCACGAATCTTTCGACAGTCAGATGATTCGGCGTCGGACGCAGATACTGCCCCAGGGTCAGAATGTCGACGGCCGCGGCACGCAAGTCCATCATGGTCTGGCGAATCTCTGCATCGTTCTCGCCCAATCCCAGCATCAGGCTGGTCTTCGTCAGCACTGTCGGCACGTGCGCCTTCGCTGCGCGCAGCACGCCGAGGGTCTGCTCGTAGCCCGCCCGCGGATCGCGCACCGGATGAGTGAGGCGCCTGACCGTCTCCACGTTCTGCGCGAATACGTCCAGGCCCGAATCGAGAACCGTATGCACGTCGCGAATGACGCCTTGAAAATCCGGCGTCAATGCCTCGACGGCAGTATCGCGGTTGCGCCGTTTGATGGCGCGAATGGCCGCCGCGTAATGCCCCGCTCCGCCATCCGGCAGGTCATCCCGGTTAACCGATGTAAGCACCACATATTTGAGGCCCATCAACGCCACAGATCGTGCGACGTTCTCCGGCTCCTCCGCATCCAGCCAGCCGCGCGGGTTGCCGGTGTCCACCGCGCAAAATCGGCAGGCGCGCGTACATACCGCTCCCATTAACATAATTGTCGCGGTTCCGGCATTCCAGCATTCGCCGATGTTCGGGCATTTCGCCTCCTCGCACACCGTGCTCAGGCGGTGCTCGCGGACGATGTGTTTGACGGCCGCGAATTCCTTTCCGGCAGGCATGGGCGCTCGCAACCACGGGGGCTTGCGCAGCACGTCGGCGCCCACGGGCGAAGGCGAGGCTGTCGCCGTGCCGGACTTTGCGCCCGGTGCAGCGGGCTTAGGTCTGACGCCGTCCTTGATCGCCGTAAAGCCTTGAACCGTCGTATATTTGTCGCCGCTACGCACGGGCGGCGCCGGCTGCAGTATGGGTATGCCCTTGAATTCCGACATGCCTCTTATTGTACTCCTGCCGACGGCCCCACGAACGCTGGGCTATCATCCGCGCGTCATCCAGCGTCAAGAGTACGAAGAAGTTGATCAACTTTACCGCCCACAACATTCGATTGGACGACGGAACCTATACCAAACCGGATGCCGGTCAATCGATCGATGTTCATCCCTGGTTTCTAGGGGCGAAGCGCGTCCTTGACGCGACATTTCCCGGCGACAAATCCCACCTGCGCATTGCCGATCTTGGCTGTCTCGAAGGCGGCTATACGGTTGAATTTGCGCGACTGGGATTGCAGGCATTCGGGCTCGACGTGCGTGAGTCCAACATCGACGCATGCCGTTATGTCCAGTCGAAGACCAACCTGCCGAATCTCGAATTCGTCCGCGATGACGTGTGGAACATTGGCAACTACGGCCAGTTTGATGTGACATTTTGCTGCGGGTTGTTCTATCACCTCGACAAGCCGCGCGATTTTTTGAACGTTTTATCAAGGGTGACGAAGCGCGTTTTGATTCTTCAGACCCACTTCTCCGCAGCGAACGATTCGCCCACGTTCATTCATCCCCGACGCCTGCGGCGCGCTCTGTCGAAGGTCATTCCGCTCAAGAACACCGCGACGACCACGCATAAGCTGTCGTTTCTGACCGAGCATGAGGGGCTTCCCGGCCGCTGGTTTCCGGAGTTTCGCAATGAGCGTGCGTTCCGCGATCGGGAGAATCGCCGATGGGCAGCGTGGAACAATCGAAGCTCCTTTTGGATTCAGCGGGAATTCCTTCTTCAGGCAATTCGGGATGCCGGCTTCGATTTGGTATTCGAGCAATTCGACAATCTCGGCGCCGATATCGCGTTCGAAATGACCAAGGGTGCTTATCGATCTTCGGGACGAAGCACCTTTATAGGTATAAAGACCTCTTATCTCGCAACCGACCCGCAAACAGGGCCTGCGCCCGGCGTGCGCAGAGAGTAAGCATTCCCTCTTATGGGGATTACCGCCTGCCCCTAGCTCGCGGCGTTCAACGCCTGCAGCCGCTCAGCGGTTCCCACGTCCTCCCACGCGCCCGTATACAGCTGCGCGGAGCAGCGCCGCGCCGCCATGCAGCGCAGCAGCAACGGCTTTAAAGGAAATACGCCATCCGTGCAGCCGGTGAAAAACGCGCTGCGGTACATGGCGATGCCCGAAAAGGTGTGGCGGCTGGAGGCCTGCGGAACAGCGAGATCCTGCTCGATTCCGAAATCGCCTTGAGGGTGCTGCGGCGGGTTCGGCACGAGCACCAAGTGCGCGTCGAAACCTGAGTCCATACTTAAGGTCGCGAGGGGAAAGTCCGTAAAGATGTCGCCGTTGACCACCGCAAAGGGCCCGGGACCAAGCTGCGGCAGCGCGCGAAATATGCCGCCGGCGGTCTCGAGTGCGCGCGGTGCCTCCTCGCTGTAGATGATGGATACGCCGTAGCGCTCACCATCCCCAAGGTACTCCCGGATTTGCGAACCCAGCCACGCGAGATTAACGACGATCCGTGCCACTCCCGCGCGCGCGAGACCTATGACGTGATGCTCGATCAGGGGTCGGCCGCGCACCCGCAACAAGGGCTTGGGAGTGGTATCCGTAATGGGCCGCAGGCGCTCGCCGCGCCCGGCAGCAAGGATCATTGCGGCTCCGGGCCGTTCAAACGAGGCACTCACGCGAGGGCTCGCTGCTGGGCGCCTTGAAACTCAGGTTCGATGCGCCTGGCGATGAATTCGGCGAACTCCGTCGTCTCTGCGTACTGCGCGGCCGCCTCCTTCGTATAGCGCAGCACGCGCGGCAAATCCTTGAGGTATCCCGCCTTGCCGTCCCGATAGAACAGGCGTGCGAAAATTCCCAACACCTTGATGTGCCGCTGCAATCCGACGAGATCGAACCAGCGGATGAAGTCCGATTCGGTCGCGCCCAGTGCAAATCTCCTGGCCAGCAGCTGCTCGCGATATTGCAAAGCCCATGCACGCACCCGGGCGGCGGGCCATGCCACATAACAGTCCTTGAGCAGGGACACCAAATCGTAGGTGACGGGTCCTTGCACGGCATCCTGGAAATCCAAGATGCCCGGATTGTCGTCGGCGGTCACCAGCAGGTTCCGCGAATGATAATCGCGATGCACGAAAACGGCGGGTTGCGCCAACGCGCATTGCGTCAGCGTTTCGAACAGCCGCCGCAGCATGCCCTGTTCGGCGGCGGAAAGCTGCAGCCGCAGATGGCCGCGCAAGAACCACTCCGGCAGGAGTTCCATTTCACGCATCAGCAGAGCGTGATCGTAGCTCGGTAACCTGCGCGCCAGCGCATGATCGGCCGTTTGCATGGTCGCCAGCGCGCCCAGTGCATCGGCATACAGCCGGTCCGCCGCACCCAAATCCACCAATTCATCGAGATATAAACGCCGGCCCAAATCCGACATCAGCAAGAACCCACGCGCCGGCTCTCTTGCCAGCACCACCGGTACATTCAGCCCGGTCTCCAGCAAAATTCTCGCCACGTTCATGAACGGCTCGAGGTTTTCCTTCTCGGGCGGTGCATCCATCACGATGTAGGTATCCTGGCCGCGAGTCACGCGAAAATAGCGGCGAAAACTCGCATCTGCGGAGGCAGGCTCGATTCGGCTGCCGGCGAATCCGAGATCGTCGAACACCCATCGAGTCAAGTCTGCCAGGCGGGAATCGCTTGCATCCGGTAGAACCATGCTTGACCATTCAACAACCGCAAATGCGGCGGCCACAGTATACCGACTAAGGCGATGCATTTTGTCCATGGCGTTTCACGTTCGAGCCGCATTCGTAGTCTTCTGCCTCGCGGCCACAAGTCTGGTTAGAGCCGGGGATATGTGCCCCGCTCCGCCGAAATACCGGGTGCCGATCGCCTCCGACATTGCCGCGGACGATCATCGCATACACGTCGACAGCGACGATGCCGAGTTCGACGCCGACCGCAACGCGGTGCTCAGCGGGCGCGTCAAACTACGCCAGGATGCGCGCACCGTGACCGCCGACTCGGTCAACTACAATGACAAGACCGGACGGGTCGCGGTCAAGGGCAGCGTGGATTTCGAGGATCCGAAGTTACGCGTGCGCAGCGACACCGGCAGCTATGACACCAGCGGCGCCGCGAATTTCGACAAGGCGAACTTCCAGTTGATGGACCGCAATGGACACGGCTTCGCCAAGGACATCGATGTTCTGCCGGACGGCAAACTCACCCTGACAGAGGTGCGCTATACCTCCTGTCCGGTCGGCAATCAGGACTGGATGCTGCAGGCCTCTTCGCTCAATATCGACTCCAAGGCGCAGGAGGGAATCGCGCGCAATGTGACCATGCGCTTCAAGGACGTGCCGATTTTCTATACCCCGTACATTTCGTTTCCCGTGGGAGATGAGCGCAAGAGCGGTGTGTTGTTTCCGAGCTTTGGCCACTCCGGCAGCAACGGCTTCGATCTGGAGATTCCCTATTACTTCAATCTGGCTCCGAACTACGATCTCACGCTGACGCCGGGCCTGTTGTCGTCGCGCGGCGTGCAGCTGGCCGGTCAGTTTCGCTACCTGAGCTCGAATTCGCACGGACAAATAGACACCACCTTCCTGCCGAACGATTCGCAGGCGCACGGCGATCGCAGCTATCTGCACGTGCTCGACATCACGGACATCAAGCAGGGTATGCGTTTCGACGCCGATGTTGCGAACGTCAGCGACCACAATTACTTCGAAGACTTCGCCGTGGGCTCCGACCAGACCAGCGTGACTTTTCTGGAGCGGCGCGCCGACCTGCTCTACTACGACGACGCCTGGCGGATACGCGGGGAGCTGCAGAACTTCCAGACCATCGACATCACGGTGCCGCGGGACGAGCGGCCGTACTCACGCGTGCCGCGCATTCAGGCGAAGGCGCTGTGGCCGATTCTGAACAGCCGATTTGAATTCTCGATGGACAGCGAGGCAGTCAATTTCGTGCGCGATATCGGGCCGACGGGAGCGCGCGTCAACGTGGCGCCGGAGCTGCGCTGGTCGACCCGCGGACTCGGCTATTTTTTTGAGCCCGCCATCGGCTACGATTTCACACAGTACGACTTGAAGGATGCCGCGGCGGGCGCTTCCAGCACCCCGACCCGGGCGCTGCCGTATGCCAGGGTGGATGCGGGGTTGGTGTTCGAGCGCGACGCCGGTTCGCAGGGGCAGCGCACACAAACTCTGGAGCCTCGCGTGGTCTACAGCTACGTGCCCTACCGCAACCAGGATGCCCTGCCGATATTCGACAGCGGGCTGCCCGACCTCAATCTGACCGAACTATTCCGCACCAATCGCTACGTGGGCGAGGATCGCATCGGCGACGCGAATCAGGTGGCTCTCGCGCTAACCACCCGGCTCTTCGACCATGTCTCGGGGGCCCAATATTTGTCGGCCACTCTCGGCCAAATCCGCTACTTCAGCATCCCTCGGGTCGGCCTTCCTGAAAACACCCTCCAGGCGGGGCAAACTCTGGTCAGCATTCCCGGCGCCAACCCCTTCGCGCCGCCCGGACAGGCGCTGGTGAACTCGCGCGGCCAAATACTAGGGTCCGCGCCCGGACAATATGTCTCCGGCCTGCCCTTTCAAGCCTTGGCCACCGCCGCGCCGGGGCAGGGGCTGCAGGGCTACCCGGCCTCGGATCTAGTTGCCGAGGTCGCGGTAACCGCCTACAAGCACTTCAGCCTCAATTTCGATTACTTATACAATCCCTATAACTCGCAGACCGATAAGTCCGAGGTCTCACTGCAGTACCGACCCGACCCCACGCGGGTAATCAATCTCGGCTACCGTTTTCAGCAGAACTCCCTCACTCAAGCGCCCATTTTGAAGCAGTGGGATGGGTCGTTCGCTTGGCCGATTGCCGACCATTGGAACACCGTCGGACGATGGGTATATTCCCTCCAGGACCATCAAACCATCGAGCAAGTGGCTGGATTTGAATACAAAAGCTGCTGTTGGAAGATTCAGGTCGTGCAGCGCCGCTATGTGCGGGTTACCAACGGCACACCGGGACTAGACACCTCGATTGCATTACAATTGGAACTCACGGGCCTAAGTTCGGTCGGAAAACCTGCGAATACCTTCTTGGAGCGGGAGATTCGTGGCTACTCGACCCGCGATCCGAACGCCCAAAACCCGGCCCCCTGACCAGGACGATGTCGATTCATGCGTAAATTTGCTTTTTCTTGCTTGAGTTCGGCCGCGGCCATGCTGCTATGCGTGGTGGTCCAGGCGCAGACCCGGGACATCGGCGTACACGGCGAATTGCTCGACCGCATTGCCGCCATAGTCAACGACGGCTTGGTGCTCAAAAGCGAGCTGGATGCGCAGATGGACGCGGTCACCAAGCGCCTGCAGGAACAGAAAGTCGAGCTGCCTTCGCAGAGCGTTCTCAAGCAGCAAGTGCTCGACCGCCTGATCTTGCAGGAAATTCAGGCGCAGCACGCCAAGCGAGTTGGCCTCACGGTATCCGACGAACAATTGAACAGCGCCCTGCAGGAAATCGCCAGCCGCAACAAGATCCCCTTCGATCAACTGCCGACGGCGCTTTCGACCCAGGGTGTCGACTACAAGCAATATCGCGAGAGCATGCGCAAGGAGCTGACCTTGAGCACCCTGCGGCAACGGGACGTGATTGCCCACATCAATGTCAGTCCGCACGAAATGGAACAGTTTCTCGCCCGCCAGCAAAGTTCCGCGGCCAACGATGAATTCAACGTATCGCATATTCTGCTGTCGCTTCCCGAAGCCGCCACCCCGCAGCAGCTGGAAGACATCACGCGCAAGGCGCAGGACTTGGCCGCACGGGCCTCCAAGGGCGAGGATTTCGGGCAGCTCGCGATCGCCAATTCCAACAGCCAGACGGCGTTGGACGGCGGCCAGCTCGGCTGGCGCAAGGGCACCCAGCTGCCGCAGTTCATTTTGGATCTGGTCACCCCAATGAAGCCCGGCGAAGTAAGCCAACCCGTGCGTACGCCGAGCGGCTTTCACATCGTCAAGCTGAACGAAAGGCGCAGCGGCGAGGCCCAGGTCATCATCAACCAGATACATGTCCGGCACATTCTGATGAAGACCAACGAGCTCGACGACGATGAAACGGTACGCCAGAAACTGAGCAAGCTGCGCGAGCGTATCTTGAAGGGCGAGGATTTCGCCGGCTTGGCGTCGACCAATTCGGCGGATCCGGGTTCCGCCCCGGACGGCGGTGACTTGGGATGGAGTGGCCCCGGCACGTTCGTACCGGAGTTCGACAAGGCAATCGCGGACCTAAAGAATAACGAGATCAGCGAGCCGTTCAAAACCCGTTACGGGTGGCATATCGTGCAGATGTTGGGCACGCGCACCTACGACAGCACCGACGACGTGCGTCGCCAGCATGCTTTCGCGGCCATCCGCGAGAGTAAGGCGGACGAGGAAACGGAGCTGTGGCTGCGCCGTTTACGCGACGAGGCTTTCGTCGAAATCAAGATGTAGGCACGCGCAGCGGTGTACGTCCCGCGAATAATCATCACGTCGGGTGAGCCCGCGGGGATTGGGCCCGACACCTGCGTCTCCCTGGCTCAGTCCGCCTGGGCGGCCGATTTGATCGTCGCTGCCGACGAGGGTTTGCTGGCCTCTACCGCCGCAGCCTTGGGACTGCCGCTCATCATTGAACGCTATCATTCCTCCCAGCAGGCGGCCACGCATCGGGCGGGCAGACTCAAGGTCATGCATATTCCCACCGCCCGTCCGGTGATCGCGGGCCAAACCGACGCGCGCAACGCCGCCTATGTGATCGACATGCTGAACCTGGCTTGCGATGGCTGCACCAACGGTGAATTTGCGGCCATGGTGACGGCGCCCGTGCAAAAGAGCACATTGATGGACGGCGGTTATGCGTTCACCGGCCACACCGAGTATCTTGCGACAAGAACGCGTGCCGCCCTGCCGGTCATGTTGTTGATCAGCGGCCGGCTGCGAGTGGCGCTGGTGACGACTCACTTGGCGCTCGCCGACGTGCCGCACGCCATCACGCGAGATCGGCTGCGCACGACCCTGCGAATCGTCCACATGGATCTGGAACGGCTTCTATCGTTGGACAATCCCAGAATCGCCGTGTTGGGGCTCAACCCGCACGCGGGCGAGTCCGGACACTTGGGACGTGAGGAGATCGACATCATCCAGCCGGTAATCGAGGAACTGCGGGCCGAGGGCTTGAACCTTCAAGGTCCCGTGCCCGCGGATACCGCATTTACTCCGCGCTTCCTGCAAACCGCCGACGTCATCGTCGCGATGTATCACGATCAAGGCCTGCCGGTAATCAAGCACGTGGGATTCGGCGATGCGGTGAACATCACCTTGGGCCTGCCCATTCTGCGCACCAGCGTCGATCACGGAACGGCGTTGAGTTTGGCGCGAACCGGCAAGGCGGATGCCGGCAGCCTGCGCGCGGCCCTCGCGCTCGCCATCGAATTGACCGGCGGTCCGTCCGGGCAGTCAAGCCCGACCACCTGATGCCGGTCCGCAAACGATTCGGTCAGCATTTCCTGCATGATCCGCAGGTGATCCGCCGGATCATCGACAGCGTGGCGCCGGTCGAAGGTCAGCGCATCGTCGAAGTGGGCCCGGGCCGCGGTGCTTTGACCTGGGGGCTGCTGGAACGCGCCAAGCGCTTGGACGTGATCGAAATCGACCGCGATCTGGCGCATTTGCTCGAGGCCGACCCGCGGGCAAAAAATGGTCTTCACGTACACGTTGAGAACGTACTCGACACCGACTTCGTCCGCTTGCGGGGGTCGAGTGAACCCTTGCGCGTCGTCGGCAATCTCCCCTACAACATATCGACTCCGTTGCTGTTCCGCTTGCTGAATCAGCGCTCTGCCATATCGGATATGTACTTCATGTTGCAAAAAGAAGTCGTGGACCGTATGGCCGCGCAGCCGGGAACCAAGGACTACGGTCGGCTCACTGTGATGCTTGCGGCCTTCGCCGAGGTGCAAGGAATGTTCGACGTCGGTCCCGGCGCTTTCCAGCCACGGCCCAAGGTATGGTCCGCGATCGTGCGCCTGCGGCCCACGCACGGCCCGCGCTTCGACATAGGACGTGAGGGGGTGCTGCGAACCGTGGTGACGGCGGCGTTCTCGCACCGGCGCAAAACCCTGCGCAACTCGCTCAAGGGCCTGCTCGCCGCGCAGGACATTGAATCGTGCGGCATCGATCCGCAATTGCGGCCGGAAACGCTGGCGCCGGCGCAATTCGGTCTGCTCGCCGCCCATTACTCCCGACTGGTCGGCTATACTTGATCTCATGGCCGGTTCCAGAATTCGCGTCGAGGTTGAGACGTCCTATATTGAGGAACAGTCCGATCCTCGCGATAAGCGCTTCGTATTTTCTTACACTATTACCATACGCAATGAAGGCCAGGTTCCCGCGCGCCTGCTCACACGCCACTGGATCATCACGGATGCGAACGGCAATGTGAAGGAGACGCGCGGCGACGGCGTGGTCGGCGAACAGCCCTACCTGAAGCCGGGCCAGGGATTTCGCTACTCGAGCGGCGCCGTGATCGAAACCCCTGTCGGCACCATGCAGGGCAGCTATCAAATGGTAGCCGACGACGGGCAGCAATTCGATGCGCCGATCGCGCCGTTCAGATTGGCGATGCCCGGAGTCCTGCACTAAACGCCTCCCGATGGGTGCTTCCACACCGGTGAATGGCTGATGGCGATATACGCGATCGGCGACATACAAGGCTGCAACGCGGAACTCGGCGCCCTGCTCAAAGCCGTGCGCTTCTCGGCGGATCGCGACAGGCTGTGGTTTGTCGGAGATTTGGTCAATCGCGGGCCGGATTCGCTGGGGGTGTTGCGCAGAATTCGCTCCCTGGGCGGTGCCGCCACGGCCATTCTCGGAAATCACGATTTGCACCTGTTGGCCGTGGCCTTTGGATCGGCACAGCCGCGCCGCGACGACACATTGAACGACATTCTGGCGGCTCCCGATCGTATTGCCCTGCTCGAGTGGCTCGCGAACCTGCAGCTGTTTCACGAAGACCCGGCGCTCAACGTCTGCATGCTGCACGCGGGTTTGGCACCACAATGGGATTTGCCGCTGGCCCGCGGATGTGCGCGCGAATTCGAGAACGCGCTACGGCGCGAACCCAAACAATTATTCGACCGGTTGTACGGCGATCAGCCTGACCTGTGGGACGATACGCTCGACGGTGAGGCACGGCTGCGATTCATCGCCAACTGCTTTACGCGCCTGCGCTATGTCGATGCGGCGGGCCGGCTGATGCTGCGCGCCAAGGGGGCGCCGCAAAAGGCGCAGTCGAAATCGTTGATTCCCTGGTTCGAAGCGCCGGCGGCGCGCTGGCGCGGGCCGCGCATGATCTTCGGTCACTGGTCGACCCTGGGATTTTTCGACGAGGCCAATGTTACAGGCCTCGATACGGGCTGCGTCTGGGGAGGCACGTTGACCGCGCTGCGCTTGGATGTACCGGGTGCCAAACCAGTGCAGGTGGGCTGCGCGGCGCCGCTATAATGTCCTTCATGCAACTAGCCGCACCGTTCAATTTGCAGCGCTGGATCGAACAGAATCGCCATCTGCTCAAGCCACCGGTGGGCAACAAACTGTTGTTTCAAGACAGTGCCTTCATTGTCATGGCGGTCGGCGGCCCCAATGCGCGCAAGGATTATCACCACGACCCGAGCGAGGAATTCTTCTTCCAATTGGAGGGGGACATGTTGCTCAAAACGGTGCAGAACGGCCGGATCACCGACATCCCCATTCGCCAGGGTGAAGTCTTCCTGCTGCCGCAGGAAGTGCCCCACTCGCCGCAGCGTCCCGCGGGCAGTGTCGGGATCGTGGTCGAACGGCGCCGCGGTCCGGACGAGTTGGATGGGTTCTCCTGGTATTGTGAGCACTGCGGACATCGCCTATACCTGGAACGCGTTGCCGTGCGCAACATCGAAACCCAGCTGCCTGAGATTTTTTCAAGATTCTATTCAAGCGAAAGCAATCGCACCTGCAGTGCCTGCGGCACCGTCATGCAGGCACCGGACAAATGACGGGGGACGCGCTGGCGCGGGACGCGGCGGATGCGCTGGCGCGGGACGCGGCCGATCCGCTGGCCGCCTTCGCCGATCAATTCCATCACCCATTCGACGACGCGGGACGGCGCTCCATCTATCTGTGCGGCCACTCGTTGGGGCTTCAGCCAAAGACGGCAGCGCACCATGTTGAGCAGGAACTGAAGGATTGGCAGCGCCTGGGGGTGCTCGGGCATCACACCGCGAAGCGTCCGTGGATCAGCTACCACGAGCAGGCCGCCGCTCCCCTCGCCGGCCTGGTAGGCGCGCATGCAGCCGAAGTCGTCGCGATGAA